>CALCDT010000295.1 GCA_937900425.1 uncultured Alphaproteobacteria bacterium
GCCCGGTGGCGCCGCCGCCGATGCGGTGGGCCGAGGAGACCCCCGCCCCGGCGGCCGACGCCCGCGTCGTCCTGCTCGCCGACCACCGCCGCCGCGCGGCCGGCGACCACCCGAAGGGAGCCGCATGATGCACCCGCTCGACCTCGCCCAGGACATCGCCGCCGCCCTCGCCGCGATCGTCCTCGCGCCCGCCGTCGCCATCGTCCTGCTCGCCGTCTTCGGCGGGTGAGGCGATCGACCCCGACACCACCCCCCGAGCCGAGACCGCCATGCCCCGCCGCCCCCGCGCCGCCTCCGCCCCGAACGCCACCTTTTCCCGCGATCTCGCCGCGCCGGTGGTCGCCCGCGTCCGCAAGGTGACGGCGCGGAAAGACACGATCCCGATCCTCTCGTCGATCCTGGTCGCGAGCGGACCGGAGAAGATCCACTTCGTCGCGACCGACCTCGACCAGATGATCGACGTCGAGATCCCGGCCACGGTCGCCGCGAGTTTTCGGGCCTGCGTCGACGCCAGGATGCTCGAGGCCGCGCTCAAGCGGTTTCCCGAAGACGGCACCGTCTCGCTCACCGAGGAGACCGACGGCGAGGGTGTCGCCGCGCTGCGGCTCGTCTGCGGCCGGGCGCGGGTGCGCCTCGCCGCCCTGCCGGAGGCGGATTTCCCGCGGCTTGACGTCGGCCGCGTCGTCGACCGTTTCGAGATCGCCGGAACGGTCCTCGCCGACGCGCTGCGCACCGTCGCCCCGGCGATGAGCGACGAGGAGACGCGCTATTACCTCTGCGGCGTCCACATGGCCGAGAACCGCGACGGCGACCTCGCCTTCGCGGCGACCGACGGTCACCGCCTGCACCGCAAGACGCTCGACATGCCCGAAGACGCCGGCGGCCTCGCCGGCGTCATCATCCCGCGCGCCACGATCGACGACCTCGCCCCGCTCGCAGGCGAGGCGGGCGAGGCCCCGGTCACGGTCGAGATCGGCGAGACGCTGATGCGCGTCGCAGCCCCCGGCGCGACGCTGACGACCAAGCTGGTCGACGGCAAGTATCCCGATTACGAGCGGATCATCCCGCCCGTGACCGACGCTTCGCGCACCGTCGTCGTCGGCACCGACGCGCTCGCCGCCGCCCTCGCCAGCGCCCTCGTCGCCGCCCCGAACAAAGACAGCCGCATGGTGACGCTGCGGTTTTCCGGTGAGACGATCGACGTCTCGGCGAGCCGGGGCGACGGCTCGGAAGCCGCCGCCGACCTCGACGCCGCCCTCGACGGCGCGCCGCTGACGATCGGCGTCAACGGCGGCTACCTGATCGACGCCCTCGACCAGATCCCGGGCGGCACCGCCGACCTCACCCTCGCCGACCCCGAAACGCCGATCCGCGTCAGCGGCGAGCACGCGCAGGGGGTGACGATCATCGTGATGCCGATGCGGCTGGGGAAAGAGCCGGAGACGGCGGACAGCGGGGAGGGCAAGGCGTGACCTCCGCCCTCGCCGCCACCGCCGCCCTGTCGGCCTCGTCCCGACTGCCGACTGCCGAAGCCCGACCGCCGAGTGTCGTCCACGACCTCGCCGACATCACCCCCGGCACGCCCGTGCGCGTCGCCTGGTGCGGGCGCGAGGTCGAGGGCGTGGTCGCCGGGCCGGTGCGCCGCATCTGCGACGGCCGCGGCCAAGGCGCCCGCAGCCTCCCCGTCCGCGTCGGCGGCGCCACCCTCGGCGTCACGAGCGCCGACCTGATCACCCCGGAAATCCGCCCGAAGGGCACCGCCGGCCGCAAGCCGGCGGCGCCAGGGCAAGGCAAGCTGCTGTGAGGAGACCCGGCCATGGCCGACAAGACGCACATCGAATGGGCCGATGCGACGTGGAATCCCATCCTCGGCTGCACCCGCGCCTCCGAAGCCTGCCGCAACTGCTACGCGGAGATCATGGCGTCCCGCTTCAGCGGCCCCGGGCAATGGGGCGAAGGCCTCGCCCGCATCGTCGACACGCCGACCGGAAAGGATCACCGCTGGACCGGCGAGGTTCGCTTCCGTGAGGACATGCTCGACACTTCGCTCCGTTGGCGGAAGCCGCGGCGCATCTTCGTCTGCTCGACGAGCGACCTGTTCCAGGAGCGCGTGCCCGACGAGTGGATCGACCGCGTCTTCGCGGTGATGGCGCTCGCCCCGCAGCACACGTTTCAGGTGCTGACCAAGCGGCCGGAGCGGATGCGGGACTATCTCCGGACACGGGCCGGCGATTGGATGGTCGTGTGGCCGGACGCTAACCCGCCCGGCAGATTGCGTATCAGCAGGCATGAGCAGCGCCTTGCGATGCGGGGTGCCGGATGGCCGGATGCAATCCTGCGGCCTTCCTTTCCTCTTGCAAATGTCTGGCTCGGCGTCTCCGTCGAGGATCAGGCCACCGCCAACGAGCGCGTTCCGCTGTTGCTGGAGACGCCGGCCACCGTGCGGTGGGCGAGCTACGAGCCGGCGCTCGGGCCGGTGGATTGGGACGATATCGTAATCCCACGATCGGTCGGCGAGGACCATTTCAGCGCTCTTTTCTGCGAAGACCCGGGAGAAGACGCCGAATTCAAGGGAGCCACGCTTGACTGGATCGTCATGGGCGGAGAAAGCGGCCCCGGCGCCCGCCCGATGCACCCCGATTGGGCGCGGCAGACACGCGACCAGTGCGCGGCGGCGGGCGTACCGTTCCTCTTCAAGCAGTGGGGGGAGTGGGAAGTTTCGCTTGATCGCAATCGTGATGACCCTGATTGGCGCGCTGACTACAGGCGCGACTATGGTGATGAAGGAAAATCGCGCTGGCTGAATCTCGCAGGCGGGCGCGGTTTTCACGGCGAGCGCTTCCACGTGATGCGCCGCGTCGGCAAGAAGCACTCCGGCCGCCTGCTCGACGGCGTCTTGCATGACGCCTATCCGGAGGCCCGCTGATGCGCGCCCTCTCCATCATGCAGCCCTGGGCCTGGCTGATCGTCGCCGGCCTCAAGGACGTCGAAAACCGCACGTGGTGGACCGCCGTGCGCGGCGAGGTGCTGGTGCACGCCGGCAAGACCGTCGACCGCGACGCAATGGACGCCCTCACGGCCCGCCGCCACCCGGTGACCGGGCGGCCGTGGCTCGCCCGCGCCCTGCCGGCGGAGTTTGCGCGCGGCGCCATCGTCGGCGCGGTGACGATCACCGACTGCGTCACCGCCAGCCCGAGCGAGTGGTTCACCGGCCCGCAGGGCTTTTGCCTCGCCCGCCCGGTCCAGTTCCAGCCGCTGCCCTGGCGCGGCCAGCTCGGGTTCTTCGAGATCGACGCCGACGCCGTCGCCCAGCTCCGCCCGCTCGGCGAGGCGGCTTTCGGGCAGGGAGGATTGTTCTGATGGACGCGCAGCCGTGCCGGATACAGCTCAGCCGCAAAGCCGGCTTTCACCTCGCGACCCACTCTCGCCGGCTCAACGGCCTCCCCGTCGTCAACGTCGCGAGGCCGGGGCCATTCGGCAACCCCTTCCGGGTCGGCGAGCCAGTTGACGTCAAGCAAGCCAAGCGGTGGGGTTGGTGGCCGCTTGGCTTTCCCGACTACGTCGCCTCCGACGCCCAAGCCGCAATGCAGCGGTTCGCCTACGTGCTCGCTTTCGACGAGGCGATCCACGCTCACGTCCGGTCATCCCTCGGCGGACGCAATCTCGCATGCTGGTGCGAGGCGGACAGCCCCTGCCACGCCGACGTCCTGCTGCGCTTTGCTAATTCGCCGTCGCTTCGGAGCCTGTCATGCGATCCCTGCTGATCCCGCTCCTCCTCGCCCTCGCCACCCCGGCCGCCGCCGAGCCGTGGCCGGTCTGCCACCGCGGCCAGCCGAAGGCCGCCTGCGTCGTCGACGGCGACACTCTGTGGCTCGCCGGCGAGAAGATCCGCCTCGTCCGGATCGACGCCCCGGAGGCGAGCCACCCCCGCTGCCCGGCCGAGCAGGCCCTCGCCGCCCGCGCCACCGCCGCCCTCGCCGAGATCCTCGGCGCCGGCCCGGTGACGATCGAGCGGCGGGGCGTCGACCGCTACGGCCGGACGCTTGCGACGGTGCGGGCCGGCGGGGCGGACGCGGGCGAGGAGATGATGCGGCGCGGGCTGGCGCAGGAGTGGCCGGGTGATTGGTGCGGGAGGGAGTGATGAGCAAAGAGACGTTGCGCGAACTGCTCGGCGAGACCAGGGCCGAAGGCTTCGAGGGCTTCGACCAGTTGATCGCCTTCGCCGAAACCCTCGACCTCACACCGGAAGAGCGAATGCGGGCGCGAATGATCCGGCTTTTCGCCGTCGCAGCGGTCGAGGGGGCGAGCGAGGCCACTGCCGACGGGCGGGATGCCCTCGAAGCCGTCATCGCCTCGGCGATGGCCGCCGGCTACGCGGTGGCGACCTTGATGGTCCAGGTGCTCGACCGCGAGGGATTCGGTGAGGGCTCCGATCTGCTGATCAAGGAGTTCACGCGCGGACTGCGCTTCGTCGCCGACTACGCCGAGAAGGCAGGAGAGGACGAATGAAGCTCGCCATCACCCCGACCGACCGCTTCATCCGGATCGAAGGCACCGACCATCGCATCTGGACCGGAGAGGACGAGTCCGGCACCCTCGTCGAAGTCGCCGTCGCCTACGTCTGCCCGCAGACGCACGACCCCGAGCGCCTCGCCGCCTTCGACCGCGCCCTCCGGGAGATCCCGAAGCTCCGGCAGTCCGGCGTGATCATCGATTACCGGTATTGCGTGGACTGACCGATGTCTCGCCGCCCCGCCCGCTGCACCGAGGCCGACCTCAAGCGCGCGTGCAAGGCCGTGCTCGCGGCCGGCGGCGGCCGGGTGGAGCTGCTGCCGGACGGCACGATCGTGCTGGTGCCCGCCGGCGCGGACGAGCCGCCGGACCCGCCGAAGACCATGGACGCGCGCCGGGAGATCGTGCTGTGATCGAGGCCATGCCGCGCCCGCGCCCGCCCCACGTCCACCGCCAGGAGACCCGCCACGGACGGGTCGTCTGGTATTTCCGGCGAGGCAAGGGGCCGCGCATCCGCCTGCCCGGTCCGCCGGGCAGCGATGGCTTCGACGCGGCTTACGAGGCCGCCCTTCGCGGCGGCGACGTCCGGCCGCATTCCGCGGCGGGCCGCGGCACGCTGGCGTGGCTGATCGACCGCTACCGCGAAAGCACCGCCTGGGCCGATCTCTCGCTCGCAACCAGGCGCCAGCGCGAGACCATCCTGCGCCAGGTCGTCGCCTCCGCCGGGGCGGAGCCGGCCACGGCCATCACCCGCGCCGTCGTCGTCGCCGGGCGCGACCGCCGGCGCGAGACCCCGGCCCAGGCCAGGCACTTCCTCGACACGCTCAAGGGGCTTTTCCGCTGGGCGGCCGAGTCCCAAATCGTCGAGACCGACCCGACCCTCGGCGTCCGCCCGCCCAAGGCGCCCCGCACCGGGGGCTTCGCCGCGTGGACCGACGACGACGTCGCCGCCTTCACGGCGCGGTGGCCCGTCGGCACGCGCGCCCGCGTCGCGCTCGACCTGCTGCGCTACACCGGCCTGCGCCGCGGCGACGCCGTCCGCCTCGGCCGCCAGCACCTTCGGGGCGGCGTGTTCCGGCTGGCGACGGCCAAGACCGGCGCCGTCGTCACCATCACGCTGCTGCCCGCCCTCGAGGCGACGCTCGCCGCCGGCCCGACCGGCGATCTCGCCTACATCTGCGGCGAGCGCGGCCAGCCGATGACCAAGGAGGCCTTCGGCAATATTTTCCGCGAGTGGTGCGTCGCGGCGGGAGTGACCAAGTCGGCCCACGGCCTGCGCAAGCTCGCGGCGACGACGATGGCCGAGGCGGGCGCGACGGTGACGGAGCTCGAATCGGTCTTCGGCTGGTCCGGCGGCGGCATGGCCAGCCTCTACACGAGGTCCGCCAACCGCGCCAAGGTCGGCCAGACCGCGAGCCGGCTGCTCGCCGGAACACCCGCCGAACATCCTATTCCCTCACCTCATGGACAAATTCCCTCACCTGAAAAATTGACGAAGTAAATCAATGCGTTACGAGGCGATAAAAGAAAGATGGTGGGGGAAGTAGGACTCGAACCTACGAAGGCTTAGCCAGCGGATTTACAGTCCGCCCCCTTTGCCGCTCGGGACATTCCCCCATCCGGCCCCCCGGGGCGGCCGCAGCCGGCCCCTGAAGGCGCCCGGCGGGGAAGCCCCGACCGAACGGGCGTGGTTATGGCGAGGGGCCGGTCGGCTGTCAACCCGTTCGCGTCAAGGAACTTCATCCTTTCGCCGGCAAGGCGCTGCAAGCGGCGGAAATCGGCGGACCGGCGCGCGGCGCCGGCTTGGCAGAGGCCGCCGCGCCCCGCTATATGGCGCGATGGCACAGGACACCCCCCGCCCCCCGCGCGGCCGCAGCGGCCGGCCGACCCCGCCGAACGGCTTTCGCCCGCGCCCCAGGCGCGAGCGCGAGGCCGGCAAGGCACTGATCCTCTACGGCCTTCACACCGTCGAGCTCGCCCTCAAGAACCCGCGCCGCAAGGCGATCCGCCTGCTGGCGACGCGCAACGCCGAAGCGAGACTCGCGGAACGCTTCCCCGAAGGACTGCCGATCGCCGCCGAGAACGCCTCGCCGCCGCAACTCGACCGGCTGCTCGGCTCCGACGCCGTCCACCAGGGCGTCGCGCTCGAGGTCGAGCCGCTGCCGGCGCTGCGCACCCGCGATCTCTCCGGCGCCCGCATGGTGCTCGCCCTCGACCAGATCACCGACCCGCACAACGTCGGCGCCATCCTGCGCACCGCCGCGGCCTTCGCCGTCGACGCGGTGATGACGACGGCCCGCCACAGCCCGGCCGAATCCGGCGTCCTGGCCAAATCCGCCTCCGGCGCGCTCGACCTGATGCCGATCATCGAGGTGAAGAACCTCGGCGACGCGCTGGAGGAGGCCAGGGAAGAGGGCTTCCAGATCGTCGGCCTCGACAGCGAGGGCCCCGCCCCGCTCGACGAGGCAGTGCTGCGCGCGCCCGTGCTGCTGGTGCTCGGCGCCGAGGGCAAGGGCCTGCGCCAGCGCACCCGCGACATCTGCGACGTCCTCGCCCGCCTCGACATGCCCGGCGAGATCAAGAGCCTCAACGTCTCCAACGCCGCCGCCCTCTCGCTCTACGTGACGAGCCGAGCGGTCGGCCGGAAGGACTGAGGCGAAGCGGGCGGGCGCGGAGCCCGGCCGCTGTTCCCCCGCGGCGGCCGACGCCCCGCCCCGCGACGGCCAACGCCCCGCCCCACGATTGCGCGTTGAAATCCCCGCGCCGAGCCGCTAAGTGCGAGAAGCCCGACGCGACCCCGTCGCCGCCCGGGGCCGGCTTAGCACAGCGGTAGTGCAGCGGTTTTGTAAACCGAAGGTCGGGGGTTCGATCCCCTCAGCCGGCACCATTCTTCACGATGATTCGCATTCCCTCGCCGGCTCAGCCCGAGGGCCGCACCACGAACTGCTCCAGCCCGTGGAAGTGATAGGCGTCGCGGTAGCGCGGCCTGCTCGCGAGCGCCAGCTTCGGCAGGCGGCGGAACAATGCCGAGAGGGCGATCTCGAGTTCGAGCCTTGCGAGCGCGGCGCCGACGCAGAAGTGGATGCCGGCGCCGAAGGCGAGGTGGCCGGCGGCGCGGCCCGGCAGGATGCGGTCCGGATCGGGAAATTTCGCCGGATCGCGATTCGCCGCGCCGAGCAGCAGGCCGACCTTGTCGCCCTTGCGCAGGGTGATGCCCCGATGGTCGAGATCTTCCAGCGCATAGCGTGTGAACATGTGCAGCGGCGGATCGTGGCGCAGCAGCTCTTCGGCAAGTGCGCTCCAGCCGGTGGAGGTGTCCGGCAGGTCGTTGCGGTCGAAGGCCGGCGACAGCATTGCGGCGACGGCGTTGCCGATCGCGTGCACCGTCGCCTCGTGGCCGGCGTTGAGCAGCAGGATCACGGTGGTGACGAGTTCGTCGGAAGACAGCGTCTCGCCGGCCTCCTCGGCAGCGACGAGGCGCGAGAGCAGGTCGTCGCCCGGCCGGCGGCGGCGCTCCTCGACCAGCCGGCGGACACGGGCGGAGAAGGCCAGCGTCGCCTCGACGGCGGCGTCCTCGGCCGCAGGGTCGCGGGCGAACTGGTACATCGCCACCATCCGGTGCGACCAGTCGAGCAGCTGCGGCGCCTCCTCGTCCGGAACGCCGATCAGCTCGCAGATGATGGTGATCGGGATCGGCGTCGCATAGGCCGTCAGCAGGTCGACCTCGCCGGCCGGGAAGCGGTCGATCAGCTCGTCGGCGAGGCGTTCGATCCGCGGCCGCAATCGCTCGACCTGCCGTGTCACGAAAGCGCGGTTGACGAGGCCCCTCAAGCGCGTATGCGCCGGCGGCTCGCGCTCCAGCAGCGAATGCGCCTCGACGTCGTGGAACGGGCGCAGCCGCTCGGGCGGCTCCGGCCAGCCGAGTTCCTCCCGCGTCGCGACGTGCAGCACCTCGCGGCCGAAGCGGCGGTCGCGCAGCAGCGCCGAGACGTCGTCGTGGCCGGCGAAGCACCAGTGGCCGTAGTCGGCCCAGAAGAAGGCCGGCGCGCGGGCGCGAACCGCGGCGTAGGTCGCATAGGGATCCTGCACGAAGGCGGCGTCCCGCGGCGACTGGCGAAGGGTCCTGGTCGTCTCGTCGAAGTCGATGGTCATGGCAGGCCCGGCTCGTCGTCCCGCGATCGCAGGGAGCACTTTGGTGGCCGCTGTGGGACTCGAACCCACATGGGCGATGCCCGAGGCATTTTAAGTGCCTTCCGTCTACCGATTCCGGCAAGCGGCCCCTGAAAATCCGTCGAGGCGGCGACGGCCTCCCGGCGCAGCGACGACCACGCCGCATCGGAAAGGTTCTCTAGCGATTCCGCATGCGGCGAGCAACCGGAAGTCGACAGGCCGCCCGGGGGCGCCGGACGGCGCGCGGGCTGTTGCACATCGGCAACAACCGCCCGGCGACAGGATCGAAGAGCCGTGAACAATCAGCGCTGGCAGATCCAGCTTCGGCAGCTCTGAGCGCCGTGTTTCAACCAGCGACATCGCAATCGGACATGTGAAGAGACAATAACTCGCGACCGTCTCCAGATCGAAGACGGTTAATCGTTCATTAACGAATTTTCTCACGTGATAGAGGAAAGTAGACAGACGGGAGGCTGTAACATCGCTGCGGGGAAGCAACGGACATTGGTTTGAACGTCATTTGTTTCTCGTCCGGTTTGACCGGCCCGCTGCCCCGCCAGAAAAACTGCATGCGGAGATCAAGATCATGATGACGAGGATCGCCCTGGCTCTCGCGGCCACGACCCTTCTGACCGCCGGCGCCAGCGCCGCCGACATCGCCATGGAACCGGCGCCGGTTCCGATGATGGCCGCCGCCCCCAACGCCTTCGACTGGTCGGGTGTCTATCTCGGCGTCCAGGGCGGCTACGGCTTCGGCGATTCCCGGATCGACGACAACGGCCTGTCGACGCTCGACCACGGCGTCGACACCGACGGCTGGTTCGCCGGCGGCGTCGTCGGCGGCCTTTGGCAGTGGAACGCACTGGTCGTCGGCCTCGAAGCCGAGATGAACTGGTCGGGAATCGACGGCGACAATCAGATCCAGCCGGGCAACTTCATCGGAACCGAGATCAACTGGTTCGGCTCGGCCAACGCCAAGCTCGGCTACGCCTGGGACCGGATCCTGTTCTACGGCACCGGCGGCGTCGCCTTCGCCAATATCGACACCAGCCAGCGCTTCGGCGCCCTCTCCTTCTCCAACGACGAGAATTACGTCGGCTGGACCGTCGGTGCCGGTATCGACTACGCCGCGACCGACAATATCATCGTCGGCGTCCAGTACCGCTATTACGACTTCGGCTCCGCCGACTTCAACGCACCGGCCCCGTTCACGCCGCGCGATCAGGACCTCGACATGCACACGGTCTCCGCGCACGTGACCTACAAGTTCTGATCGCCTCCGCCGTCCCGGCGACGGACGGCATCCGGGGCGTCCCGCCCGGCCTTGATGGTCGGGCGGGAGCCAGGCGAACAACCCCGCGCCGATGAAGGAAGAGCTCGAAAGGTCGCCCGGCCGCGGGAGCGGTGCGGGCGGGTCGTCCGCGCCGGCCATGCCGCTGCCGTCCGTCCCTCTCTCGGGCCGGGAAGAGCAGCCCGCGACCGGGAGCAATCTCCCCCTCAGCCGAAGGCGCCCTTGGTGATCGGCGGCTGGAAGGTCAGGCCCATGTCCCAGGGGAAGTAGATCCAGGTGTCCTGGCTGACCTCGGTGACGAAGGT
>CALCDT010000296.1 GCA_937900425.1 uncultured Alphaproteobacteria bacterium
CCGGCAGGCGGTCGGCGCGCGGGTCCTCGTCGCGGAAGCAGGGCGCGATCTGGAAATAGCGGTCGAAGCCGGCGACCATCAGCAGCTGCTTGTACTGTTGCGGCGCCTGGGGCAGGGCGTAGAAGCTGCCGGGGTGGATGCGGCTCGGCACCAGGAAATCGCGCGCGCCTTCCGGCGACGAGGCGGTCAGGATCGGCGTCGAATATTCGGTGAAGCCGATCGCGTCCATGCGCCGGCGCATCGAGGCGATGATCTTCGTGCGCTTGACGATGTTGGCGTGCAGCGTCTCGCGGCGCAGGTCGAGGAAGCGGAACTTGAGGCGGGTGTCCTCGGGATAGTCCGGCTCGCCGAACACCGGCAGCGGCAATTCCTTCGCCTGGCCCAGCACCTCGATTTCGCGGATGAAGACCTCGATGGCGCCGGTCGAAAGGTTCGGGTTGACCGTCTCGGGCGAGCGGACCTTGACCTCACCGTCGAGGCGGATCACCCACTCCGAGCGTACGGTTTCGGCCAGCGCGAAGGCCGGCGAATCCGGATCGATCACGCACTGGGTGATGCCGTAGTGGTCGCGCAGGTCGATGAACAGCAGGCCGCCGTGGTCACGCACCCGGTGGACCCAGCCGGAAAGCCGCGCCGTCGACCCGGCGTGGGCCTCCCCGAGTTCTCCGCAGGTGTGGCTCCGATAGCGATGCATGGCGTCTGATCCGGTCGGTGGTCTGATGAGGAAATCGCGCGGAAGCGGCCGGCGCGACGCCGGCGGAAAAGCGCATGCAGGTCCGCCTTTGTCAAGATCGGACGCCGGAGGGAGCGAGGGTGCGAGGGCGGGACGGGGGCGGGGGCGGATCTTACGGGGTGAGCCCGACGAGAGGCGAACAGGGCGGCGCGGCCGGCGCGGCACCGGAACCGGATCGTCGCCATGACGTTGACGATGGACGCGGTGCGGCCGCCGACGGAGGAGACGCGGCGATCGCGGCGGATCCGCGACCAGCCGGGCCGTCGCGCCATGTTCCGTTCGCCCGCCCGTCGCACGATCGAAGGCCACCGCCCTTGCCACAGCCCCGCCGACATCTCCTCGCCCTCGACCGCACCGCCCGCGCCGGCTACGCCGCCCGCGGCGCCGTCTACGTGATCGTCGGCGGCCTCACGCTGCTCGCCGCCTTCGGCATGGCACAGAAGACCGACACCAAGGGAGCCGTCCGCACCCTGTTCGACCAGCCGATGGGGACGGTTCTCGTCTGGCTGCTGGTCGCCGGCCTCGCCGGGCACGTGGTCTGGCGTATCGTCCAGGCCCTGTTCGACCCGGACGAGCAGGGCACCGGGCCGAAGGGACTGCTCATCCGGGCGGCGCTGCTCGTCTCGGCGGCCACCCACACCGCCCTCGCCGTCTATGCCCTGTCACTGCTCGGGGTGGTGTTTTCCGGCGGGGAGGGCGGCGATGGCGGTTTCGCCTCGCTCGCATCGAGGGTCCTCGGCGGCGAGATCGCGGCGGCGCTGCTCGCCATCGTTTTCGCCGGGGCCGCGATCGCGCACTGGATCAAGGCGTTCGGCGGCGGCTATGCGGAGTATCTCGAAGCGGACGAGGGAACGATGAAGATCCTCGATCCGGTCTGCACCGTCGGCCTCGCCGCGCGCGGCCTCGTCTTCGCCGTGGTGGCCTGGCTGCTCGCGGCGCGCTTCGTCCGCATAGCCGGGCAGGACGTCTCGCCACCCGACCTCATGGACGTGATGGACTACTTCGAGGAGTTGCCGGGCGGGCGCTGGCTGCTCGCCGGTCTCGGCGTCGGCCTGATCGCCTTCGCACTCTATTCTCTCGCGCAGGCGCGGTGGCGCCGGCTGCGGGTCGCCGCGATCCACGACTGATGCGGCTCGGCGAGGCCCGGCGCGGGCCCGGTGACGGGGCGACCGTGGCAGGACTGCCGCAATTGCGGCGAAGTTGCGGCTCCTTCGCTGTTTGTCGCAGACAGCGGCGGCGAGAGTGTCTAGATTGACGCCGCCATGCAATTGATCACGACCACTCAAGGCCTTGCGGACGCTTGTGCGGAACTCGCCGGCCACGATTTCATCACCGTCGACACCGAATTTCTGCGGGAGACGACCTTCTGGCCCAAGCTCTGCGTCATCCAGATGGCGAGCGAGACGACGGCCTACGTCATCGATGCCATCGCGGAGGGTGTCGACCTCGAACCGTTCTTCGCCCTGATGCGCGACGAGAGCGTGCTGAAGGTGTTCCACGCCGCCCGGCAGGACATCGAGATCATCTGGCATCTCGGCGGCTTCCTGCCCCATCCGGTGTTCGACACCCAGGTGGCGGCGATGGTCTGCGGCCACGGTGATTCCATTTCCTACGACCAACTCGTCGGCCGCATCACCGGCGCCCAGATCGACAAGACCCACCGCTTCACCGACTGGTCGCGACGCCCGTTGTCGGAGGATCAGGTCGACTACGCCGTCGCCGACGTCACCCACCTGCGCGACGTCTACAAGGCGTTGCGCAAGGACCTCGAGAAGAAGAACCGCGCCGACTGGATGGACGGCGAGATGGAGGTCCTGACCTCCGTCGGCACCTACCGGGTCGAGCCGGAGGACGCCTGGAAGCGGCTCAAGATGCGGGCTCGCAAGCCGCAGGAGCTTCTGGTGCTGCAGGCGGTGGCGGCTTGGCGCGAGCGCGAGGCCCAGAGCCGCGACGTGCCGCGCAGCCGTGTGCTCAAGGACGACACCATCTACGAGATCGCGACCCAGGCCCCGGCGAGCCAACAGGCGCTTGGCCGACTTCGCACCATTCCCAACGGCTTCGAGCGGTCGCGCGCCGGCGGCGAACTCGTCGCCGTCGTCCAGGCGGCGCTGGCCACGCCGCGCGACAGCTGGCCCCAGATCCCACGCGGCAAGCCTTCGCCCGAGGGCATCGGCGCGGCCGTCGACCTCCTCAAGGTGCTGCTCAAGATGGTCGCCGAAACGGAAGGCGTCGCCGCCAAGGTGATCGCCACCGTCGACGACCTCGAGCAGATCGCCGCCGACGACGACGCCGACGTCGAGGCGCTGAAGGGCTGGCGGCGCGAGCTCTTCGGAGAAAAGGCCCTGAAGCTCAAGCGCGGCGCCCTCGGCCTCAGCTTCGACGGCAAGAAGGTGGTGACGATCGAGCGTTGAGGGGACGGGGGTGACGTGAGCGAGGACGACGACGAGCCCGGGGCAATGTCACTGGCGCTCTTCATCATTCATCCGACCCTGATGCCCGACGAGATCGGCCTGCGCCTCGGGCTCGACGGTCATTTCACCCACGAGGTCGGCACGCGGCGACGAAACGGCATCGACCGCATCCATGGCCGCATCCATCCGGATACACGATGGCGGCATCGCCGGAAGTGCAGTCTCGGTGGCGGGACGACGGTCGGTCCGCTGATCGCCGACTTCGTCGAGGAACTGGCCCGTCGGCGGGATATCCTGCTGGATCTGCGTGGTTCGGGAGGGAAATGCTGCCTTGTGGTGTCCCTCTCCGGTCGTGGCTACTTCGGTTTCGATATCCCGATCGAGACACAGGCGCGGATGACGGATATCGGCCTCGATCTCGGATTGGAGTATTTCGCCGAGTCGCAGAACTCCTAGAATCCAATGCGGTTCGACGTCCGGTCGGTCTGCCCGCCTGGTGATCCGTTTCCGTCTGCGACGGCTCGCCCGCACCGCCGTCGAGGCAAAAGGCCGGTGCAGGTCCATCCGTCCGCTTCCATTCCCCTCGTTTTTCGCTCCGCCCTTTCATGCTAATCCCTCCGGCGGAACCGCGACCGGCTTCTCCGGCGTGGACAGGATCGCGGGAGTGTCCGTGACGGTGACCGCAGACGTGACGACCGACGCCCGCCGGGGCGTCGCCCGGAGCAACGGGGAGGGTGGCAGACGCCGGCTGATCGGCTTCGTCGTCGTCACCGCGACCTTCCTCGCCTCGGTCGCGAGCTTCGTTCTGCTCGCAGGCCTCGGACCCTGGGAGCCGTCGGCCGACTTCGTGAAGGCGACGCTCACGCTCAACGGCATCCTGGTCGCCGGCGTCGTCGTCGTGATCGGCATCGAGATCTGGAAGCTGTGGACGGCCTGGCGGGAGGGGCGGGCGGGCGCCCGGCTCCACGGCCGCATCGTCGCGTTGTTCTCGCTGATCGCCGCTCTGCCCGCCGCCCTCGTCGCCGCCGCCTTCGCGATGACCCTCGACCAGGGCTTCGACCGCTGGTTCGAGACCCGCACCCGCACGATCGTCGACAACGTGCTCATGGTGGCGAGCGCCTACATGGAGGAGCATTCGCGGGTGCTGCGCGGCGATCTCGTCGGCATCGCCTCCGCGGTCGACGCCTCAAAGCCGCTCTACGACTACGAGCCGATCCGCTTCGAAGCCGGCTTCGAGGCCCAGGCGTCGCTGCGCGGCGTGCAGGCGGCCTTCCTGCTCGACCCGACGGGAAAGGTGATCGTGCGCAGCATCCTGACGCCGGGCTTCGACGTGATCATGCCGCCGAAACGCGCGCTCGACGAGGCGACCAAGGGGGCGCCGGTGCTGATCTCGCCGGGGCCGACGTCGAGCCAGGTCGGCGGCCTGCTCAAGCTCAGGGCTTACGACGACGTCTATCTCTACATCGCCCGCGAGCTCAACGCCGAGGTTCTCGACAACCTGCGTCTCGCCCGGGAGAGCGCCGTCGAGTATCGCGAACTCGAGAGCAACCGTTCGCAGGTCCAGACCGGTTTCGTGCTGGTGTTCGGCGGGCTGACGCTGGTGCTGCTGCTCTGCGCCTCCTGGCTCGGTCTCGCCTTCGCCAACGGTCTCGTCGCGCCGATCCGCCGGCTGATCGGGGCGGCGGGCGAGGTGGCCGCCGGCAACCTGATGGTCGAGGTGCCGGTCGCCGGCCGCTCCGACGACCTCGGCAGCCTCGCCTCGACCTTCAACACCATGACGATACAGCTGCGCACCCAGCGCGAGGACCTGCTCGCCCTCAACGATCAGGCGGTGCGCCGCCGCCGCTTCACCGAGGCGGTGCTGTCGGGCGTCACCGCCGCCGTGGTCGGCGTCACCAGCGAGGGCCGGATCTCGCTCGCCAACCGCTCGGCGGTCGACCTTCTCGGCTCCGAGGAGACCGACCTGATCGGCCGCCGCCTCGTCGATGACATCCCCGGCGTCGCCCCGCTGCTCGAGGCGGCGATGCGCGACGACAGCCGGATCTACCAAGGCACCTTCACGCTGGTGCGGCCGGGCGTCGAGCGCGTCGTCTCGGCGCGGGTCGCGAGCGATCGCTCGCCGGATTCCTCCCACGGCTACGTCGTCACCCTCGACGACATCACCGACCTCATCACCGCCCAGCGGACCTCGGCCTGGGCCGACGTCGCCCGGCGCATCGCCCACGAGATCAAGAACCCGCTGACGCCGATCCAGCTCTCGGCCGAGCGCATCCGCCGGCGCTACGGCAAGCTGGTGGAGGAGGGCGACACGGTGTTCAACCGCTGCGTCGACACCATCATCCGCCAGGTCGGAGACATCGGGCGGATGGTCGACGAGTTCTCCGGCTTCGCCCGCATGCCGAAGCCGGCCAAGTCCCGCCACGATTTGGCCGAATCCATCCGCGAATCCGTATTCCTGATCGGCGTCGGCCATCCGGAGATCACCTTCGTCACCGACCTGCCGGAAGAAGGCATGTTCGCGCGTTTCGACGACCGTCTCGTCTCCCAGGCCGTCACCAACCTCGTCAAGAACGCCACCGAGGCGATCGAGGCGGTGCCGGCCGAGGACCGGGGCGAGCCTCGGATCGAGGTACGGGGGCGACTCGAAGAGGGCAACTACGTGATCGACGTCATCGACAACGGCATCGGGCTGCCGGTCACCGACCGCCACCGCCTGCTCGAGCCCTACATGACGACGCGGGAGAAGGGCACCGGGCTCGGGCTCGCCATCGTGCGCAAGGTGATCGAGGAGCACGACGGGCGCCTCGAACTCCACGACGCACCGGCGGTGCGCGAGGGCGGACGCGGCGCGATGATTCGTGTCATCCTCCCCGCCGGGGAATCGAACGACGGCGGATCGGCCGAACAATGAGAATCCGAGGCAGATGGCTTCCGACATCCTGATCGTCGACGACGAAGAAGACATTCGCGAGCTGGTGGCCGGCATCCTCGAAGACGAGGGCCACGGCACCCGCATGGCCGGCAACGCCGACGACGCTCTGCGACTCGTCGGCGAACGGCGCCCTTCCCTCGTCTTTCTCGACATCTGGCTGCAGGGCAGCCGGCTCGACGGGCTCGCCCTGCTCGAGGAGATCAAGGGCCGGCACCCCGACCTGCCGGTCGTGATGATCTCCGGCCACGGCAACGTCGAGACCGCGGTCGCCGCGATCAAGCGCGGCGCCTACGACTATATCGAAAAGCCGTTCAAGGCCGACCGGCTGCTGCTGATCGCCGACCGGGCGCTCGAGGCCTCGCGGCTCAAGCAGACCGTCAAGGAACTGAAGATCCGCTCCGGCGACAGCGAGTTCCTCGTCGGTACCTCCTCGGTCGTCAACCAGCTGAAGACGACGGTGGAGCGTGTGGCGCCGACCAACAGCCGCATCCTGATCTCCGGACCTTCCGGATCCGGCAAGGAGGTGGTGGCGCGCACCATCCACGCCCGCTCGGCCCGGGCCGACGCCCGCTTCGTCGTCGTCAACGCCGCGACCATCACCCCCGAGAGCATGGAACAGGCGCTGTTCGGCGTCGAACGCGCCGACGGCGAGGTCGAGGCGGTCGGCGCGCTCGAGGAAGCCCACGGCGGCACGCTCTATCTCGACGAGATCGGCGACATGCCGCGCGAGACCCAGAACCGCATCCTCAGGGTTCTGGTCGAACAGAGCTTCGCCCGGGTCGGCGGCAGCCGGAAGGTGCAGGTCGACGTCCGCATCATCTCCTCGACCGCCCGCGACCTCGAACAGGAGATCGCCGAGGGCCGCTTCCGCGAGGATCTGTTCCACCGGCTCAGCGTGGTGCCGATCCGGGTGCCCGGCCTGTCGGAGCGGCGCGAGGACATTCCCATGCTCGTCGCCCACTTCATGGAGCAGATCTCGACGGCCGGCGGCCTGCCGCTGCGCAGGATCGGCGACGACGCCATGGCGGTGCTGCAGGCCCACGACTGGCCGGGCAACCTGCGCCAGCTGCGCAACAACATCGAGCGGCTGCTGATCCTCGCCCGCGGCGACGCCGAAACCGAGATCAGCGCCGACATGCTGCCCTCCGAAGTCGGCACGATGCTGCCCTCGCTGCCGACGTCGGCGCGCGGCGAGCATCTGATGGCACTGCCGCTGCGCGACGCCCGCGAGATCTTCGAGCGCGAGTATCTCACGGCCCAGATCAACCGCTTCGGCGGCAACATCTCGCGCACCGCGGAGTTCGTCGGAATGGAACGCTCCGCCCTGCACCGCAAGCTGAAGTCGCTCGGCATCGCCTGATGCGGCGCGGCCCGCTCCGTGGAGCCGGCCGGGCAGGGGGATGCCGTCGGCCGCATTTTCGGATAGAGCACTGATCGGGCCGGCGCCGGCCGCCGGAAGGGCGCGCGGCTCCCGGGCGGAAACGAGGGGGCGAGTGCCATGCGTGTCGTGATCTGCGGAGCCGGACAGGTCGGTTACGGCATCGCCGAGAGGCTGGCGGCAGAGGAGAACGACGTCACCGTCATCGACACATCCTCGCGCCTGATCGCCGCGATCCGCGACACGCTCGACGTACGCGGCGTCGTCGGCAACGGCGCCCATCCCGACGTGCTGGCCCAGGCCGGCGCCGAGGAGGCCGACATGATCATCGCCGTCACGCTGGCGGACGAGGTCAACATGGTCGCCTGCCAGGTTGCCCATTCCCTGTTCAACGTGCCGACGAAAGTGGCGCGCGTGCGGGCGCAGAGCTACCTGCAGACCCACTGGCGCGACCTGTTCTCGCGCGACCACATGCCGATCGATGTCATCATCTCGCCCGAGATCGAGGTCGGCGAACTCGTCATGCGCCGGCTGTCGATCCCGAGCGCGCTCGACATCGTCCGCTTCGCAGACGGCCAGGTCATCGTGCTCAGCCTGCGCTGCGGCGAGGACTGCCCGGTGGTCGACACGCCGCTGCGCCAGCTCTCCGAACTCTTCCCCAATCTCGGCGCCGTCGTCGTCGGCATCGACCGCAACGGCCACGTCTTCGCACCCACGGTCGGTGACGCCATGCTGGTCGGCGACGTCGTCCACGTCGTGGTGCAGAAGGAGCAGGTCCGTCGCCTGCTCAAGATCTTCGGCCAGGACGAGCCGGAGGCGAAGCGGATCATCATCGCCGGCGGCGGCAACATCGGCGCCTACGTCGCCCGCTCTATCGAGAAGCAGAACCCGTTCGCCAAGGTGAAGGTGATCGAGAGTTCGCCGGCCCGCGCGGTCGAGATCGCCGACGACTTCGAGCGCACCGTGGTGTTGCAGGGCTCGGCGCTCGACCAGGCGATCCTCACCGAAGCCGACGTCGACAACTCCGACACCATGGTCGCGGTCACCAACGACGACGAGGTCAACATCCTCTCCTGCGTGATGGCCCGCCAACTCGGGGCCAAGCGGACGCTGAGCCTGCTCAACAATCCGAATTATCCGGCCTTCGCCAAGGCGCTCGGCATCGACGCCTACATCAACCCGCGCGGCGTCACCGTGTCGAAGGTGCTGCGCCACGTCCGCCGCGGCCGCATCCGCGGCGTGCACACCATCTATAACGGCGCGGCGGAGATCATCGAAGCCGAGGCGCTCGACACATCGCCGATGGTCGGCCGGCCGCTGCGCGAGATCGACCTGCCCTCGGGCGTGCGCGTCGGCGCGGTGTTCCGCAAGGGCAAGGCGATCACGCCCGACGGCGAGACCCGGATCCAGGCCAGAGACCGCGTGATCCTGTTCGCGGTCGCCAACCGGGTGCGCGTCGTCGAGCAGATGTTCCGGGTCAGTCTCGAATTCTTCTGATCAATTTTTCGGCCCGCAAAAAATGTGGCCTGGAAAATGCTTCTTTTGTGGAGCCGGCCTTCGCGAAAGGGTAGGGTGACCGCGCCCGATCGAGGACGGCGACGCCGGCCGTGCCGCGAACACGTCTTACGACTTGCGACTTCGGCATCCACGACGCGTATCCGCCTCTGAGGAACGCATCCGGATGTTTCGTCGACGAGGACAGGGGTGCGCGGTATCGGCGTCGGAACCAAGAAAACGGACGGGGTCCTCCACCCGTTCGACCAATAACGATCGAAACAACGACAAGGCCAGAAAAATGGCGGAACGTGCCCAGAACCTCCAGGATACCTTTCTCAATCACGTCAGAAAGAACAAGACCTCCCTCACGATCTTTCTGGTCAATGGCGTGAAGTTGCAGGGCGTCGTCACCTGGTTCGACAACTTCTGCGTCCTGCTGCGGCGCGACGGGCATTCCCAGCTCGTCTACAAGCATGCGATCTCGACCATCATGCCGGCCCAGCCGGTGCAGTTGTTCGAGCCGGAAGAGAACAGCTGAGCCGAGCGGTCTGCGGAACGGACGCCGGACATCGAAAATTCGTCCCTTGAGCGACCCGCGGGAGCCCGGCTCTCGCGGGCCTCTGCCATTGTGCTTTCACCGTTCCGGTCCTACTTAGGGGATTGCGGAGGCGACGCGCGCGGCGCGGCCTTCGTCTTCATTTCCCCGCCCGCCCGCCGCCGCTCATGCCCCGGCCCGCGGACCTGCAGTGAACAGGACGACGTTTGGAACAGCGCGACCGCAACGACGACATCGGTATCGACACCGGCAAGAGCAAGAGCATCTCCCGCCTCGCCAGGAAGACGCGGGCTTACGTCGTCGTGCCGGAGATCGTCACGCGTGGCAGGGCGGCGGCCGAGGGCGCCGAGGCGCCGGTGTCGCGCTCGATGCAGGCCCGGGTCGACGAGGCTGTCGGTCTCGCCCTCGCCATCGAACTGGACGTGATCGGCTCGGTCGCGGTCCGCGTCACCACGGTGCGGCCGGCGACGCTGATGGGCACCGGCAAGGTCGACGAGATCAAGGCCGCGGTCGAGGCGGGCGAGGTCGACCTCGTGGTCGTCGACCACGCCCTGACGCCGATCCAGCAGCGCAATCTCGAAAAGGCTTGGAACGCCAAGGTCGTGGACCGCACCGGCCTGATCCTGGAGATCTTCGGCGCCCGCGCCCGGACCCGGGAAGGGTCGCTGCAGGTCGAACTCGCCCACCTCAACTACCAGAAGGGCCGGCTGGTGCGCAGCTGGACCCACCTCGAGCGCCAGCGCGGCGGCTTCGGCTTCCTCGGCGGCCCCGGC
>CALCDT010000297.1 GCA_937900425.1 uncultured Alphaproteobacteria bacterium
CGTCGATGAAGATGATGCAGGGCGCGTTCTTCTTGGCCTGCTCGAACATGTCGCGCACGCGGGAGGCGCCGACGCCGACGAACATCTCGACGAAATCGGAACCCGAGATCGTGAAGAAGGGCACGTTGGCCTCGCCGGCGACCGCACGGGCGGTCAGCGTCTTGCCGGTGCCGGGCGGGCCGACCAGCAGCACACCGCGCGGGATGCGCCCGCCGAGTCGCTGGAACTTCTGCGGGTCGCGCAGGAATTCGACGATCTCCTGCAGGTCCTCCTTGGCCTCGTCGATGCCGGCGACGTCCTCGAAGGTGACGCGGCCGTGGGCCTCGGTCAGCAGCTTGGCCTTGGACTTGCCGAAGCCCATCGCCTTGCCGCCGCCGCCCTGCATCTGGCGCATGACGAAGATCCACAGCGCCAGGATGATGATCATCGGCATCCAGTTGATCAGCACGCCGATCAGCGAGAAGCCCTCACCGGCCGGCTTGGCGATGATCTTGACGCCCTTCTCGCGCAGCACGTCGACATAGTTCGCCCCCTCGGGGACGAAGGTCTGGAAGCTGCCGCCGTTGTTCGAAAAGTGGCCGGAGACGTTGCGATCCATGATCGTCACGTCGGCGACCTGGCCCTGGTCGACCCGGGTCATGAAGTCGGAATAGGCGATGTCGTTGGTGGTCTGGCGCTGGCCGGGGCTCTGGAAGAGCTGGAACAGGGCGATCAGCAGCAAGGCGATGATCACCCACAGCGCGAAATTCTTGAAATTTGCGTTCATCGTCGTTCCCTGGCGCCGGGTCCCGGCACCGTGCATCGACCGGCGGGGAGCCGGCACGTCAGACCCTAGGTTCCGTGCGGTTAAGATAGGTCTACCCGCAGGTCTTGCCAACCCGCAGGGTTGACGAATGGTTTATGCCGCGGAAGGCGAAGATTACGCTGGGTTTTTCAGTCTTTCAGGCGGTTTCGGGCGCCTCCGCCTCCCCCGGGCGCGGCACCGTGATCCGGACCGGCGCGAAGGCCGCGCCGGCCGGACCGGGCGCCGCGAGCAGCCGCCCGTCCGCCGCCCGCAGGACGACGAGGGCTTCGCGTACGCCCGCCGGACCGGGAAGGGAGAGGCCCGCAGCCTCCACATCGCCCCGGCCGACACGGCCGAGGGCCTCCAGCACCGCCCCTTCCGCCCCGGCGGCGCCGAGCCCCTCGACGACGACGTCGAGGCCGCCGGAAAAGCGCACGCGGCCGTCGGCCGTCACCGGCACCGGCCGGAATCCTCCCCGTCCCGCCTCGAGGTGGAGCCAGATCCGCTCGCGGCGGGCGTCGACGACGACACCGGCGAGGGTGCGCCGAAGCGGCCGCCGGACGGAGGCGGGCGCATCGACCGCGTGGAGTTCGTCCATCACCTCGTCGACCGGCGCCGCCCGCGGCCCGTAAGGGGCGCCGGACATGTCGCGGACGAGATCGGCGAGCAGCCGCGAGGCCACCTCGCGCGGCGCGGCGCGAAAAGCGGCGCGGTCGATCGAGAAGGCACCGTCGTGCCAGCGGACAGCGGCGGCATCGAGCCGGGCAAGCGCGTCGTCGACGGCGACCGAGGCCCGCGCCAGCCGCACCGCCGTCGCCGCCAGCGTCGCCGCATCGATCCCGACCTCGGCCAGCGCCGGCATCAGCGCCCGCAGCCGGGCGCGCAGGAAGCGCGGCGAGGCGTTGGAGGGGTCCTCGCACCAGGGCTCGCCGCGGGCGAGGAGGCTGGCCCGCAGCCGTGATCGCGGAACGCCGAGCAGCGGCCGGTGCAGCGTCAGCGCGCCGACGCGCCGGCGCGGTGCCATCGCCGACAGCCCGCGCAGCCCGCTGCCGCGCGACAGCCGCATCAGAAAGGTCTCGGCCTGGTCGTCGCGGTGATGGGCGAGGGCGAGGTCGGTGGCGCCGCGCCGGGCGAGCGCCTGCGCGAACAGCCGGTGCCGCTCGCGCCGCGCCGCATCCTGGAGGCCGGTGCCGGAGAAGGCGCCGGGATCGGCCGCGAGAATCTCGGCCTCGAGCCCGAGCCGCGCGGCGAGATCGGCGACGCGGGCGCATTCGGCCGCCGCCTCGGCGCGCAGGCCGTGATCGACGGTGAGCACGACGAGGCGCGGCGCCGCGTCCGCGCGGCGGGTCCAGTCGTGCAGCAGGAGAAGCAGGGCGGTGGAATCGGCGCCGCCGGAGACGGCGACGGCGAGAAGGCCGAGCGGGGCGAGCGGGGCGAACAGGCGGTCGGCCTCGGCCGGGGAGAGCGGCGCGTCGTCGCCGGGCGCCGCCGCCGATGACCCGGTCGGCGCCGTCATCTCAGCACTTGGCGCGTTGCTGCTCGGCGGTGACCCGCGAGCGCACGGCGCCGGCGACGTCGGGATACTTCTTGAGAAGTTCCGTGTAGGTGGCGCAGGCGGCGTCGTGCTGGCCGAGGCCGTCCAGCGACAGTCCCAGCTTCAGCAGGCTTTCCGGCGCCTTCTGGCTGCGCGGATAGGTCTTGTAGGTGTCGAGAAACTGGTTGGCGGCGTCGCGATACTGCTTGCGGGCGTAGAGAGCCTCGCCGAGCCAGTAGCTTGCGTTGCCGGCGAGCTGGTCGTCCGGGTGGTCGACCATGAACTGGCGGAAGCTCATCTCGGCCATGTCGTAGTTGCCGGCGAGGATGTAGCCGTAGGCCTGATCGTAGGCGCCGCGCGGGTCCGGCGGGGCCATGATCGCCGCCGTGTGCTGGCCTCCCGGCGCCCCGGTCGTGCCCGGATCGGCGCCACCGGCACCATAGGGATCGGGATCGGCGTAATTGGGCTCGGCGCCGCTGGCGAGGGCCGAGAGGTCGAGCGGGCCGGAGAAGACGCCGCTGCCGCCGGCCGGCGGCCTGC
>CALCDT010000298.1 GCA_937900425.1 uncultured Alphaproteobacteria bacterium
TCAGTTGGTAGAGCACGTCATTCGTAATGATGGGGTCGGGGGTTCGAGTCCCTTCAGCGGCACCACTTTCTCCTCCCGGAACGTCCAATCCAGTCCGAATTTCAATGATTTAGCGCTGAAATACGCTGTCTTTCCGTCCAGCGGCGGCCGGAGGCGTGCGTTTGCATCCGGCAGGATTGGGGGGATTTTTGGGGGTATCGAGCCGATACCCCCGAAGGCGATACCCCCAATGTCCCTTTCCGACACGTCGATCCGCAACGCCAAGGGCGAGGCCAAGGCCTACAAGCTGGCGGACGCCGGTGGCCTCTATGTGCTGGTCAATCCGAACAGGTCGCGCCTGTGGCGCTGGAAGTACCGCTTCGGCGGAAAGGAAAAGGTTCTCGCCATCGGCGCCTATCCCGCCGTTTCGCTCGCCAAGGCGCGCGAGGCGCGCGACGCGGCCCGCGAGCGTCTCGCCGAAGGCACCGACCCTTCCGAGCACAAGCGCGACGTCCGCCGGCAAGCCCATTTGGTTGCCGCCAACACCTTCGGGCTGATCGCCGAAGAGTTCCTCGACAAGCAGCGTCGGGAGGGGAAGGCCGCTGCGACGTTGGTCAAGAAGGAATGGCTGCTCGGCCTCGCGCGACACGAACTCGGCGACCGTCCCGTCTCGGAACTGCGCGCACCCGATATCCTTCCTGTCCTCAAGGCGATCGAAGCACGCGGCACCCATGAAACGGCCCTGCGTCTGCGCGCCGTCATCGGTGCGGTCTTCCGCTACGCCATCGCCACCGGCCGGGCCGATGTCGATCCGTCCCAATCCCTGCACGGTGCCTTGATCCGGCCGCAGGTGACGCATCGTGCGGCGGTGACGAGCGCCGAAGCCTTCGGCGGTCTCTTGCGGGCGATCGACGGATGCGAAGGCCAGTTGTCGACGAGGGCGGCGCTTCAACTTCTCGCGGTCCTGTTCCCGCGGCCGGGAGAGCTGCGCATGGCCGAGTGGTCCGAGTTCGACTTGGCGAAGGCGACGTGGACCATCCCGGCGATACGGACCAAGATGCGCCGGGAGCACAGGATGCCCCTGCCACCGCAGGCCGTCGCCATACTGGAGGGGCTGCGTCCGATCACCGGCAACGGCAAGCTGGTCTTGCCGTCCGTGCGCACCAATGCCCGGCCGATATCCGAGAACACCTTGAACGCCGCTCTTCGCCGTCTCGGCTATACGAAGGATCAGGTCACGGCCCACGGCTTTCGCGCGACCGCTTCGACGCTTCTGAACGAAAGCGGGCGGTGGAACCCCGACGCCATCGAACGCCAATTGGCGCATGTGGAGGCCAATGCCGTTCGCCGCGCCTACGCCCGCGGTGAGCATTGGGATGAACGTGTCACCATGATGCGATGGTGGGCCGATCATCTTGACACCTTGCGCGCCGGCGGCGAAGTGGTCGAGTTCCGGCGCGAGGACAAGACCATTTCGGCGGGCAAGGCGCTGGCGTGAGGCGAGCGGATCGGGGGCCGTCACCGCGGACGGTCGCGGAGCCGATCACGGCGCCTTGCCTTCTTTCGATCGGCAAGAGGCGACCGGGATGGAGCGGCTTCCGAGAATCGCTCAAATTTGCAGGGGCTAAAAAGCGCTGATCGGTCCGGTCCCGCAACAAGCTATCCCGTTTTCCCGCCCATCCCCCTCCTTCATCCTTCCCGCCGCTTGGAACCCGTCGGCGCGTTGCCGGCATCATGTCGTTCCGATCAGTTCCAGCAGCTTCGTGCGCAACTCCAAATCCGCCGCGGGCCGGGGATGAGCCAGCCCGCGGATGATCGCCGCTTGCCGGTGCGATGAAACGGTGCCGTAGCTGCTGAAGGTCGTCATGACCTTTTCATGGCCGAGGTTCTGCGACCAAGCCTTGAACTCTTCGGGGCCGGAACAGACGCGCTCGCCGAGTTGGGTGAGGGTCTTTCGGACCGAATGCGGGTTGAAATAGGGTAGCCCCGCCGCCGCGAAGGCCTCCTTGAAGATCTTGCGGATCGGGTCGGCATTGCTCCAGCCCCTGCGGTCGATGCCGGTGACGGCGAACAGACGCGTTTCCGGGTCGAATGCGACCCTCGTCGCCGGGAACAAGGGATCGTCGTCGCTCCAGTGGCGGTCCAGCCGCAGATGATCGACCCAATCGGCGACGATGCCGAGGGCCGGGCCGCCGACCGGGAAGAACCAGGTATCGAAGGTCTTCGCCGCCTTGGTCCGCACCTCGCGCGCGTCCTGCCGAAAGACGCCTTCGGCCATGTCGACGTGCTTCAAGAGGGCCGAAGCGATGGCGTCGTCGCGGGCGCCTGTCAGCAGCGCGAAGGCGATCACGGCCCGGTTGCGCCGGTCGACGTCCGACGCCTGCGGCATGACGGCGAGCACGTGGTGGATCTGCTCCAGCGACGGAACCGGCCGCTCCCGCTGCGCCGTGGCGATCCGCATGTCCCGCTCCGAGGCGTTGAAGTAGTCCGCATCGGCATAGGCGATCCGCGACCGGTATCCCGGTTGACCGGCGAGCCACAGGAAGAAGCCGCGCAGGGCAACGAGCGTCTGGTGCACCGTCGCCCTGGCGAGTGGCTTGCCCGATCGCGCCGCACGCTGCTCCAGCAGTTGCGACTTGAAGGCGGTCGCCTGCGCAACGTGGAAGCGCTTGAAGTCGCGATGGCGGGTCGCGTCTTCGAAGCGGGCGATGGCCTTCGCCGCCGCGTCGACCGTCGTCTCGCTCGCCCGCTTGGCCTCCTTCAGATAGATGAGGTAGTCGCGCTTGATCCGTTCATTGGCGGCATTGGTTTTCGCCATGATCAGGGGTTCCTTTCGAAGTCACGATGGAGGGAGGGTTCGGCCATCTCGTTCAGTCGATCGGAACGCTACCGCGATCTGGCGGAACGAACCGCCTCGCGCCCCACTTGTTGCGAAGAGAATGCCATGCTGTTGAGTGAATTGCCCTCGCGCAACAATCCTGCGCTGCCGCTCGCCCGCCTGCAGATCACACTCGTCGCGTGTGAGGATATCGTCGATCTGCCGCCGTTCCGCGGCGCTTTCTGGCGCGGTGTATTCGGTCGTGCCCTCGCGGCACTGTCCGACGAAAGCCTCCCGCTCGCCGAGGTCTGGCCGGAGAGCATCGCCACGGTCTCTTTCGGGAAATGGCGGCGCGCCGAGCTCTATCGCATGCTGTTCGCCCCCGAAGACGAGACGGCGACCCTGCCGGCGCATCTGCAGGTGCCGGCCCCTTTCGTGATCGACGCGCTTCCCGGTGAGTCCCATCTTCGGGAAGGCGAAACGGAGATGATCGGGCTGACTCTGATCGGAAACGCGGCCGTCCACGCGCTTCCCGCGGTGCTCGCGGCCTTCGAGCGGGCCGGCCGGGACGGGCTCGGCGGCGCCAGTGCCGACGGTCACCGCGGCCGCGCCCGCCTCGTCGATGCGTCGCTGACCTGGCGCGAGGCAGGGTCGGCGACGCCCGTCCTCTCGCACGAGGGCACCGTCGCCCTTGTCGAGGCGGCCGCGCCGCCGGTGCCGCCGATGCCGGAGGAGGTGACGGTCACGCTCGCCTCGCCTCTGCGCCTTCTCAAACGCGGCCAGTTGATCGGTCCGGACGACTTTCGCCCCGGCGATCTGCTCGAAGCGCTGGTCCGCCGCATTTCCACGCTGCAGCGTTGCCATGGCCCGGGCCCCATCGCCGCCGATTTCCGCGCGCTGTTCGACCGCGCGGCGCAGGCCCGGATGGCGGATCGCGACCTCTGGTTCGCCGAACAGCACCGCTGGTCCGGCCACCAGAAGCAGGAGATCGAGATGGGCGGCCTCGTCGGCACCTTCCGCCTCCCGCTCGGGGACCTCGGCGCGCTTTGGCCGTACCTCTGGCTCGGACAATGGGTCCACGCCGGCAAGGGGACCGTGCACGGCATGGGTTCGGTGCGACTCGGGCGGTCGGCATGAGCCTCGCAATGTTGTGCGTTGCTGCGAACGGTGTTGTTTCGGCCTAACCTTTCCGCACTCGATGCTGGACGCGCCGACGTGGCGCGAAAGCCGGGACGGGGCGGGGCGCGGGGACCGATGAATAAGCGTGAAATGCAGAGCAGACCGGCGCCGGCCCAGTCCGAGCCTCCTTCCGGCACAGACGCGCGAGTGGCGACACACGCCGCGACGCGCCCGCCGGCGAAGGAAGACCCCACCGGCTACCCGCGCCGCATCCTGCTCGCCTCGCTCGGCCTCTTTCCACAGGTGCTGACGGAAACGCTCTGGTGCCTCGCCCGGGCCGATCCGCCCTTCGTGCCGACGGAGATCCACGCCGTCACCACCGTGGAGGGACGGCGGCGGGCGGAGCTGACTCTGCTCGATCCCTCCTCGGCGATGCTGCGGGCGCTTGCGGCCGACCTCGGCCACCCGCAGCTCGCCGAGGCGCTGACGGCGGACCGGCTGCACGTGATCGCCGACGGCGGCGGCCGCCCGCTGGCCGACATCGACGGCCCCGCCGACAACGAGGCGGCGGCCGACACCATCGCCCGGCTGGTGGCGCGCCTCACGGCGGACCCGCGCGCCGCGCTGCACGTGTCGATCGCCGGCGGCCGAAAGACCATGGGCTTCCTCGTCGGCTACGCGCTGTCGCTCCACGGCCGCGCTCAGGACCGGCTGAGCCACGTCCTCGTCAGCGAGCCGTTCCAGAGCCACCCGCAGTTCTTCTTCCCGCCGGGCGAGCCGCGGGTGCTGATGGCGCGGGAGAGTCGCCCGGTCTCCACGGCTGAGGCGCGGGTGATGCTGGCGGACATCCCCTTCGTGCGGCTGAGGCCGGCCTTGCAGCCCGAATTCTTCGCCGAGGGCACCAGCTATTCCGATCTGGTGGCGGCGATGCAGCGGCGGTTCGCGCCGCCGCATCTCGTCGTCGACGGGCCGGGCGGCCGGCTGGTGGCAGGCGGCGTCGCCGTCGCGCTGCCCCCGCTCACCTTCACCTTCGCGGTCCTGCTCGCAAGGGCGAGCGCGGCGGGCGGAGGCTTCAGCTGGCAGGACCTTGCCGATGCCCGCCCCGCAAGGCTGCACGCGGCCCTGCTGCGGCTGCGGGAGGGCACGGGGCCGACCCCGCGCAGCGGCAGGTTCGGCGACGTCGGCGATCACGAGCCGCTGTTCCGCCAGCAGGTCTCGCGTCTGCGCGCGGCCCTGAAACGCAGGCTCGGCCCTGCCGCCGCCCCCTATCTTCCGGTCTCCATCGGCACGCGGCCCCGCACCCGCACGCGCTTCGCGCTCGCGCCGGACGCGATCGACCTCGTCGGCCTGCCGGACGTCTGAGCGGGACCGCCGGCCCCGATCCGGGCCGACGCCCTCGGTCCGCCCGAACTCGTCCGAAGAACATCCACCGAGATCCGCCGTCGTCGGAGCGGGTTGCTCGGGCTGATGAAGCGGGGAAGTCCGCGAGCCCACCGCCGTACCGACACCACCGCCCTGGAGTTTCACTCCCCTGAAGAAGCGGGGATGTCCGCAAGGGTTCCTCTCTGCTCTGGGAAGGTATCACCGTTTCACTCCCCTGAAGAAGCGGGGATGTCCGCAAGGTCTCACCGCTCTTTTTCGTCGGCCTGCACCAGGTTTCACTCCCCTGAAGAAGCGGGGATGTCCGCAAGGGACCTGGAACAAAAAGTGCCAGCAAAATGAGGCACTTGCAAGCGGAACAAAAAGGAAACAGAATCTGCCCTGAAAATGACATGAAAAGGCAAGATTTCAACACGACATGTTCCTTTTTTGTTCGAGCCCGCGTCACTCCGCGCGGTGGTCGCGAGCGGCGGCGAAGGCGCCGGCGGAGGCCGTCGACGCCGGAGGCCGGCTATGTCGCGCGACGGTCAGATCCGCCGGGCGGAAAGGCCGGCGAGGTCGGCGGCGTGGATGGCGCGCAGCGCGTCGAGGGCTTTCTCGTGGCGCGTCTCTGCGGCATCGAGCCCGTCGGCGAGGGCTCTCGCTTCCTCGATCCTCCGGTCCTCCGCGGGGTCGCCCGTCGTGGCGTTCCAGCCGGCGGCGAGGCCGGCGAGGGCCGCGACGACGCCGGTGGCGACGACGTAGGCCTCGGCGGCCAGCAGGGCCGTGGTGGCGAGGACGACGGCGAGCAGGAGGCTGTCGGCCCCGACGGCGGCAAGCGAGGCGGCCGACGCCGTCTTCCGCGGCCCGATCATCCGTTTCCAGGCGCGGCCGCCGCGGATGCCGCACCAATGGGCATGAAGGACCAGTCCGGGCAGCACGGCGAGGGCGAGCGGGAACGGGTCGTCCGCGAGGGCCCGCACGGCCGGCACCGCGGCGAGAGCGACGGTGGCGGCGCCGACGAGGCCGGCCGATCGCTCCCGCCGCCGCCGGGCGCCCGCGAGTTCGGCGATGGCCTGAACGGAACCGTCAAACCCGAGACGCGACGCGCGCTGCCGCAGGTCGGCGAGATCGTCGGCCGCCGCGGCGGCTTCGGCGAGCCTGTCGCGATAGCTCGTCTCGGCATGGAGTTCGGTCAAGCCCGGCATCACGGCGGGCAGGGCGGCGGACGCGTCGGTACGCCCGGCGAAGAATTCGACACGTCCGGCGAGATCGGAAACCAGAGACATGGTGAGGGCCTTTCTGCGGTTCGCATTCCGGGATGCCGCCGCCCGCCCTCTCCGGACGATCGCTCGCGCATCCGGCTGGTCGAAACCCGGACCGCGCTTTTCGGCCGGAGGCTCCGCCCGTGATCGGGGATGGCGCCCGGACGCGGCGGCACACCCCTGAGAGTGCCGCATTCCGGACCGGGCGCGACCCGCGGCAACGTTGCCGGCGGGGCCGCGCCGTTTCGACTTCGCCGCCGCCCTGCCATCATCCGTCGTCGATCATGGCGGAGGGCGGTCGATGGCGCGGGATGGTGAGGACGCCGCATTCTGGCAGATGACGAGCCGGCCGGCGCTGGCGGACGCCTGTCGCCGGGTGCGGCGCAACCGCAGCGGTGCCGGCGGCGACGGCGAAACGCCCGAAGCCTTCGCTGCCGATCTGGCCGAGAGCATCGGCCGGCTTTCCCGCGAGTTGCGCGAGGGCAGCTATCGCCCCGGCCCGCTGACGCGCTATCCGATCGCGAAACCCGACGGGCGGGCGCGCTGGCTGGCGGTGCCGTCCTTCCGAGACCGGGTGGCGCAAAGCGCGGCGGCAGGCGTGCTTTCCGCCGTCGCCGAGCCGCATTTCTCGCCCGCCTCCTTCGCCTACCGGCCGGGCCGGTCGGTGGAGCACGCCGCCGGCATGGTGACGACCTGGCGGCTGCGGGGCTTCGTTCACGTGGTCGACGGCGACATCGCCGACTTCTTCGACAGCGTGCGCCACGACGTGGTCATCGACCGGCTGCGCGCCATCGCCGGCTATCGCACCCGCCGGCTCGTCGGCCTGTGGCTGCGTGGCTTCGGCGCCCGGCGCAGCGTCTTCACCCGGCGGGGACTGGCGCAGGGCTCGCCGCTGTCGCCGCTGCTGGCCAATCTGGTGCTCGACCCGATCGACCATCTGATGGACGGCAGGCGGGTGAAATTCGTGCGCTACGCCGACGACTTCCTGCTGATGGCGCGCACGCCCGACGCGGCGGAGGCGGCCCGCGCCCGGCTCGAGCACGAACTCGCCGCCATCGGCCTCGCCCTCCACGCCGGCAAGACCCGGCTCGCCCGGCTCGACGACGGCGTCGACTTCCTCGGCCTGCGCTTTCAGGACGCCGGCATCGTGCGGGCCGGAAAAGCCCCGGTATAGACCCCGGCCCCGCGGCGGCGGGGCGGGGAAGTCTCCGTGGCCATGTCCGGCACCCGAGCCGAACACCCGCTTCAAACCCTGACGCCGAGCCGGCGGCTCGACCGGCCTCATCCTGATAGGAGAACGTTCAGTTCCCTGAAGAAGCAGGGAGGTCTGCCAGAGCTGCTTGTGCTGCTGTTGCTTATTTCATTCCCGTGAAGAAGCGGGGATTTCCGCGAGGTTCGACATGCTGATGGTCGGCGGCAGTGTGGTTTCACTCCCCTGAAGAAGCGGGGAAGTCCGCGAGGAACTGCACGGCGCGGCATGTGATGCGCTCTGGGTTTCACTCCCCTGAAGAAGCGGGGAAGTCCGCGAGTGGTTCTCGACCGTCTATCCAAACCCGCAGATGTTTCACTCCCCTGAAGAAGCGGGGAAGTCCGCGAGTTGGCTGCATCATGCAGAACGTTACGATGCAGGTTTCACTCCCCTGAAGAAGCGGGGAAGTCCGCGAGGGACCTGGATCAAAAAGTGCCAGCAAAATGAGGCGCTTGCAAGCGGAACAAACAGGAGACGAAATCTGCCCGGAAAATGACATGAAAAGGCACGTTTTTGCCGCTCCTTGTTCTATTCATGTTCCTATTTCCCTTCCTCCCAGCCGGCCTCCAACGGAACCCGTGCCGCAGGCCGCCGGCAATTTCCCGCAGCCGCCGACGCCGCCCCGCTCACCCCCGCCTGCCGGCAGATTTCGCAAGATACGGCAGGCCGACCGGCCCGGCCGCCCCCTCCGGCGGCCACAGCGGCGGCAGAGTGCGAATGCGGCCCCCGAGGCGGCCGCTCCGAGGAGGCCGCACGGCGCGGACCCGACGACGACCGCCTTTCCCGCGAGCCCAGCCAAGTCCGCCCGGCCGAAAGGCAGTGTCGAGAGCGGAGGCTGGACCACGAGCCGATCCTCCTCCCACTCTCGCCGTCACCTATGAAGCGGACAAATCCGCAAGGCTATCCCCCGCCGCCCCGTCCGGAGCCGAGTTCCCCCCTTTGAGAGACGAGGTGGCTCGCGAGCTGGTGCGGCGGACGCCGGCACGGGATCACGTTTCACTCCCCTGAAGAAGCGGGGATGTCCGCGAGCGGTGACGGTCGACCCCGCCGGCATGTGGCTGTTTCACTCCCCTGAAGAAGCGGGGATGTCCGCGAGATCATGGCTCTCGCTGTCATCGGTTGGCAGGGGTTTCACTCCCCTGAAGAAGCGGGGATGTCCGCGAGACGGTATCTTCGGTGACGAGTTCGGCGACGAGTTTCACTCCCCTGAAGAAGCGGGGATGTCCGCGAGCCTGGACACCGTGAAGCCGCGGACACCCGGTTTCACTCCCCTGAAGAAGCGGGGATGTCCGCGATGGACCTGGAACAAAAAGTGCCAGCAAAATGAGGCGCTTGCAAGCGGAACAAACAGGAGACAAAATCTGCCCGGAAAATGACATGAAAAGGCACATTTTTGCCGTTCTTTGTTATCGTTATGCTCCAAATTCCCTCCTCCCCGCCGGCCTCCGACGGAACCCGTGCCGCGGGCCGCCGGCAATTGCCCGCAGCCGGCGACGCCGCCCGGCTCACCCCCGCCTGCCGGCAGATTTCGCAAGATATGGCAGGCCGACCGGCCCGGCCGCCCCCTCCGGCGGCCACAGCGGCGGCAGGGCGAGGTGCGGGCCCGTCGTCTCGTTGACGTTGGCGCCGAACCACTGAAAGTTCTCCCCGTTGGGGTTCGGCGGCACCGGCGGGCGGACCGGGTCGCCCTGACCGGCACGCGGATAATGCACCGGCAGGCGATCGGGGAAGCCGGCCGCGGCGGTCTTGAAGGCGCGGATGACGGCGATCTCCTCGAAATCCGGCCGGCCGGCGAAGAGATCCGACAGCGCGGAGCGGAACGCCTCCAGCGGCCCGCCGTCCTCCAGCAGTGCGGCGACGGTGTCGTGGCGGCGCCCGCCGGCGGCGCCCTTCCCGTCGGGGCCGAGATAGTCCGCGGCAAGGGCCGCGCCGTCGGCGATCTCCACGGCGGCGAGTTCCGCCCGCACGCTGCCGAAGCCGAGCGGCTTGGCGTAGCCCATGCGGAAGAAATGCCCCTCCGGCAGGGTCAGCAGGAAGACGAGGGCGCCGAGTTCGGCCGCCGACAGGTTGACGACGTCGATTTCGGCGAGGAACACGGTGCCGGGCGTGACCCAGCCGGTGATCGAGCGGTTCTGGTCGCTCCGCCGCTCGCGCGGGTCGGTGGCGGGATGGACGTATTCGCGGTAGCAGGTGACGCCGTCCTGCTTCAGCGGCGCCGCGGGCCGCGCGAAGGCCTCGACCGCGTTCCAGTAGTTGGAAACCCCGGCGGCGTGGCGGTGGTGCGGATAGACCTTGCGCCCGCGGATCGCCTTCCTGCCCGGATTGCCGGTGTAGAAGCTTTCCGCGGCGTGGGCGGGGCCCTCCGTGGCCGGCGTGCCGGCGCGGTCGGCGCCGAGATAGAACCGCCCCTGCTGCGGCTTCGGCGTCGACAGGATGGCGAGCGGCAGGCCGTGGCCGTTGTCGATCTTTCTGAAGTCGGCGATGGGCTGATGCCCGGGAACGGGAACATGATCGAGGGCGGCGATGCGCAACTGGCCGCGCCACATGTTGCGCCCGCCCCGCGACGAGCCTTTCTGCGAAACCCAGCCGAACACCCGGTCGGCGGGGGAGAGATCCTCCATCCGCTCCGCCGGCAGGATGTTGTCCGGCACGGCCTCGACGGGGGCGAAATCGCCGAGTTCCCGCGAGATCATGACGGGGTAGAGGCCGACGAACTGTTTGCCGTCCCGTCCCATCAGGGCGTAGCAGAGGCTGCCGGGGCCGAGTTCGAGCGCGTCCGGCGCGTAGACGTGGCGGGAGAAGGCGGTCTTGCCCGGATCCTTGCCGAGATAGGCGTCGTCCGGATAGGTGCCGTTGCCGTGCTTGCGCTGCTGCTTGCGGGTGGTCTCGGCAACGGCGCGATAATCCTCCACCAGCCGTTTCCAGCGCGCCTTCCACGTCTGAAGCTGCTCGGCGCCGATACGGGCGTCCGCCCCCCTGCGGCCTCCCGAAAGCGGCACGAAGAACACGCGCTCGTCGTGCTTGCGGCTGAAATTCTGGCCGGTGAGGCAGACGTAGCCGATCGCCTTGATCTCCTTCTGGACGACATACTCGTGGCTGCCACCCCTGCGCAGGCCCTGGCTGGCCTGCGGCGGCAGCGCGGCCGGATCGTGGCCGCGACGAATGTCCTCCACGCGCCAGTATTCGAAGACCTTTTCGCCCTTGTCGTTCGATTTTCTGACCTTCCTCAACCAGCAGACGACCGCCTCGCCATGCTGCGGTTCGGCGCCGCCGGGATAGCGGACACGGCTCGACGCGAGGTTGGGTCCGCCGGTGTTTTCGCCGGCGCGATTGTCGTAGGTCGGGAGCCATGCGGCATACATTTCCCCATTCGGGGCCTGCCAGAGTCCGCGTCCCTGTCGCGCCCTCGGATTCCAGGTCGGAGCCTTCGTCTCCCATGACGGACCCGCCGCCGGCGTGTGGTCCCCCATCCAGAGTTCCAGTGCCGCGCCGTCGTCGGAAATGCGGGCCGGGATCATGCCGAGGCCCTCGGAGGCGTTCATCCGCCGCCCGGGCAACTCGCCGTGCTCGCCGGTGTTGAAGACGCCGAACCGCGAGACCGTCACCGCCTCGTAGGCCGCCCGCAGCACACCCTTGAAAGACGTGATCGGCAGCACCGGCCGGCCGCCCTCTTCCAGAACACCCACGGTGACGTGGCCCCGGTCGTCCCGGTCCTCGCGGGACGTGTCGCCGACGATGAGCGGCGTCGCCACTGTGAGGTTCACCGTCAGTCGTCCGCTGAAACGGTCCGGCTGATAGGCGTGATGGCCGCAGGGCGCGTGGTGCGACAGCGGGTTGCCCGCCTTCGGAATGCCGTCCGGCGTCGGAATGAAATTGTAGGGGTTGTGGAAATGGCTCTCCGCCTTCGCCGTGCGACGCCACGACGCCGGCTGGGGGAAAGGGGCGCCGCGCTCCCTCCGCGCCTCCGCTGCGGCGGCCTCCGCCTGTCGCCGGGCCGCCTCGATGGCGAGCCGCTCCTGCCGGGCGGCCTCCTCCAGCTTTTCCCGCGCGGCGCGGGCGAACGTCTCGTCGGCGGGCCAAACCCGAACGAGATTGGGCATTTTCAGCGTGAAGAACACGGGCTGCGAAAAGCCGGCCGGCGCGGCGGCTTCGTCGAGATAGCGCAGCGCGTCGTCGAGGACGCGCTCGACAGCCAGGCCCTTGCGCGACTCCGTCTTCCCCTTGAACTCCCATTCGAGGACCCAGATCAGCCTGCCGCCTTCGACTATGCGTGTCAGCGTTCCGCGCTGGTGCGGCTGCTCAGTCATGATCGTCGCTCCCACGCCCCGATTTCTGTTGTCCCGCCGCGACCCTGAGACCGGTCAGTCTCTGGGCGAGTACGAACGCGTTGCCGTCTCGGCCGAAGGCGACGTGTTCTTCCGCGGTCAATTCGAGCGCAGCCCCTGCCGATGCGGCCAGTGGCACGGGCAGCGGGCGAATACGCGCGCTCGTCATCCGGCACCAGCCAGGACGATCGGCCGCCTCGGCCTTGCCCCAGAGACGATAGGTCCGCGGGAGAGTTTCGCTCGCGACCTCATAGGCTTCAGCCCCCTCGCAAGCCGCCGTCGTGGTGACGAGGAGCCGGCCTTTCTCCGCGCCGGTGCGCTGCCAATGCGCATCCGTCGATGCCCCGAACAGGCGGATTTCATAGGCGGCAGTCATCAACGCGGCGGCATCGCCGTCGATCGATTCCACGATCCCCTCGCCGATGACGCGCAGCATGTCCATCCGTGCCCGTGACAACGACAAACCGAAGGAGATATCCGCGGTGAGCGAAAGGCTCGAAAGGGAGGCGAGGATTCCCGTCGGCGGGATCCCGTCGAGCAAGAGGCGCGAGAGTTGCGTGGTCGCGATGGTCATGACGCCGTCTCCACCGCGGACTTCACCTCATTCCAATAGCTTCGCCAGACGTCGGCGAGATGCGCCGCCGCGGCCCTGGCCTCTCCGCTCTCCGACAGAATCGTGCCGGTGAGGAAGCAATCGAGCAGGACGCTTCCGACCTTTGCGAGGTCTTCGCCGCTGATCGACCGCGGGGCCAACCCGAATTTCCTGGCAGCGCCTTCGCCGACCTCGACGATCTCGATCTTTTCGAGGGCGATGCTGCCAAGGCCGCGGTTGGCACCAAAGCCCACCGGAATGCGCCCCTTGGCAAGATCGCGGAGCAGGAAAAGCAGCAGCACCATCGCGGCATCGGGTGATTGTGGATCGCCATTCGCTCCGAGACGGTCGGTATCCAAGGTCATGCGAATGACGCCGCCGCTTCGTCCGGGTTCAAGGCGATTGAAGAGCGGTCCCTTGGACGCTCCTCCCGTCCAGCGGTCGATGGCGACGTGCTGGGAAATCCGCGCGCCCCCCCATTTCAGCGCGTCGATCGCGTTCTGGGCACTCCGCACGGCATTCGCGATATCGGCGTCGGCCCCCGCCCCGACGACGCTTTGCTGCTCTGCCGGCGACAGTTGCGGTCCGAAACGGCAGTCGTCGACGCTGAGCGCGCCCCGCCCGATCCGGCTCGCCTTCTCGTTGGTGGCCGACTCCTTCGATCTCCCCGGTCCGCCGAACAGGCACTCCACGAGCGACAGGGCGATCTGGTCGAGATGATGTGGCGAGAGCGCCCCGAAGTCACCGCGCAGGGTACGACAGATGCGCTCGGCCTGCGCCCTGAGCACGCCTTTGATCGAGGCGCCGGTCAGCACCAGCGCATAGCCGGGCGTTTCGCCGTCTCGCCCGCCGGTGAGCAGGGGCATCGCGTCGATGGTGGCGCCTTGCAGCCCTGCCTGACTGAAAACCGGCGTCCGCGCCGTCCAATGCAGACGGAATTCCACGCGCCCGGCGATCGATGGCCGTATGACGCCTTCCTTGAGTTCAATTCTCGCAGGGTCATCCTGGCCCGGAGGACGAAGTCGTGCCAGCACGCCTGATGCGCTGCTCATATCAAACCGACGCAGCACGACATCCGAGGCGTGGAGCCTGCCGAGGCCGCTTGTCTTGGCCGCTCCGAAGCGGATATCGCCGGCTTCCAGCGCCTTCAGCAGCATGACGAGGCAGGTTTCCGCCTCATCGGCCGCCATCTCCGGAAGTTTGGGCTTAATGGTATCCCTCGGCACCGGGACTTCCAGGCGCAAGCGAAGGCCGAAAGTGGTTCCGGCCGGAAGAACCTGTCGGTCGTATTTGATCCGTTCCGCCGCCGCTCCGCTGTAGCGATCAATGCCGACGCCCTCGCGCAATTCGGCAACGAGACCAGCCGGCACGGTCGCCGGAGCGTCTTCGATGGTGATGAAGCTCGCGTATCCGAGGCTCTGGCGGTGGCCTTTCTCTTCCACAGCCCCCCAGATCCGGTCGTCGCCGAACACGTCGCGCCACCAGGCGCGGATCGGGCCGGCGAGGCTGGTTCCGGGCAGGTAGGGCTGGCCGCGTCCGTCGACGGCGATCGGCGCGTCCTGAATATGTTCGTCGTCACTGTTACCGATGTGGATGGCGACGGCTGCGGTGAGCACAGCCTCGACATCAAACAGCACGAGGCATTTCCGAGCCATTGTCAGGCCTCCACCGGCACCGAAGAGGCCGCCACATCGTCTGCCCCTTCGCCGGAGCGCTTGTGCTGGCGGATCGCGGCGAACAGGAATTCGGCCGTCGCCTTGGCCGCCCATTGCGCTCGGACCTCTTCAGCCGTGGAGACGATGGTGGCCGGGAGAAGGGCTTCGTCGAAAGCCTGCTTGCGGTGCCTTTCGAGAATTTCCCAGATCGAAACCAGCTCGTCGCCTATCCGGGTAGTCTTCTCGTCGCCGGAAGACAAAAGATCGTGCAGAACACCAATCGTCGCCTTGCCGCCCCACTTGCGCGCGCGATGGTCGGCCGCCGCGATCTTGCGAAGAAATTCACACGCGGCGGAAAAATTCGGCCGATCGCCAGCTGCGTCGATGAGGCCCCTCAGCGTGCCGAGTTGGCTCATCGGCGGCGACGGTTCGCGGCCCGCCTTCCAGCCGAGCATGCCCCCGCGGATGCTTTCGTCCGCGGCTGCGAGTTCCGCGAAGGTCCGTAGCACGTCGAGGACGGCTGCGCGCTCGACGATCTCCAGAAACGATTCGAGGTGGTTCTGTTTGGCTGTGTCCCGCAGTTCGGCGTTTTCTGCCCGATGCCGCTCGTTCGCCTGCGGCGAGGTCTCGCCGCTTGCGCCGCGGCACTCACCCACAGTCTGCGGGGGCGGGTTCAATGCCTGTCCGGTCAAAATGCCGGGCGCGATGCAAATCTCGCCGTATCCCTCGCCTCGGCGCTCGCCGAGCCCGGTGACGGCAAGTCGCTCGAGCACCATCGCAGGCACGTCGTCAGCACCCGCCAGCACGATGACGGACCCGGCCGCGACGGCGGTCAACGACGGTCGCGGCAAACCCCAGGCACCGATCCAGCCGTCGAGACGGCGAAAGCGCACCTCGCTTTCACCGGGCAACATGCGGGCTTCGACGCCCGCCTCCACGAGAAGGTCGCAGAGGGCTTCAAGCGGCTGCGATGGCGCTCCCACAGGCAATACGAGATCGCTCGCGACGAGAAGTCGGAGGCGCCCGTCAGCACTGTTCGACGCGACCGGTTGCGGCCCCGGATCGGCACCGACGACGGTCACCGTCGCGGCGCCGTAGCCGGTCATCCGGGCGCGGCCGAGCCGGGCGAATGCCTTTTGGCCGACCAGCTTTCCGGCGGCGCTGGCGGGCAGCAGCGAACCGTCGATGACGATAGCCCCGCGCAGCCGTGTCCCCGGCTTCATGGCTTCCTGCACGTAGACGCCGCCGCCGGCGTCCTCGGTCGGCTTCTGTTTGGCGTCGTCGACGGCGTTGTGCGTGCGCAGGCCGGTTTCCGGTCTTGCTGCAAAGCGCACGCCTTTGCCGGGCGTCGCCTCGGCGAGGCAATAGCCGGAACGGAGCGGTCTGTACTGTGCCCCGCCATCGTCGGCCTGCGGTCGAACACGCAGAGACCCGCGTGCGCCTCCCGGCCACGGGCTGGATGCGTCGTCCTTCTTTTCCTCAAGGATGAAGGGAACCGGAAGGGCGCGGTTGCCGTCGGCGAGCGGCGTGGCTGCGAGCACCCGCGCCCGCCCGGCCGAAACCGCGGCGAAGAAGTCGTCCTCGGCGACACCGACCCCGGCGAGCAATCTGGCGGCGGCAGAGAGGAGGAACGTTCCGGGCACGAAGTCCAGCGTGCTGGTGAGATTGCCCTCCACCTTGCTGGCGATGGTCGTCGGCGCGGTGAGTTCGACGTCGAGGCCGAAGCGGAGCGTTTCGCCGATGCCCGCGGCATCGCCATAATGCACGATGCGGTCCTGCGTCGGCACTGCAACGTCGACGGGAGCTTCGTGATCGGCGGCCAGACGGTTCACCGCCTCCTCGACGAGGTCGTCGCCCGCCTTGCCCTTTTCGACGACTTCGATACGGCAGCGCCCGGCGCCGCGGCGACGATCGCCGCCGAGACGCTCGACGAGACGAAGCGAGGCGAGGGCGAACGCCTTCAGCTTGTTATCGACGTCCTCATCCCCGGTCTCGGCGATGGAGACTTCGCAGGCCAGGACGGCATCGGCCCTGGCGATCTCGTCGAAGCGGAGGAAATCGTCCTTTGCCCGGCCAGTTTCCGGATCGATGGCGACGCCGCTCTTGATGAAGGTGAACGCCTGCCGCGCCTTGGGGCGCGGCTCGAGCAGGCGTCCGAGTTCGTCAGGGAAGCGGGCATCGCCGACCGTGAGGAGGCCGGGGATCGGCCCGGTTTCGCGGCCCGCGCCTCCATCCAGCGCCGGCTGGCTGCCGAACAGATGGTCGACCGCCCGTGCCCAGCCGCCGCCGGCGGCGCCGCCGTCGAGTCCATGGGCGAGCGTCTCGGCGGCATCGCGCCAGATGCCGCGCAGGGTCGTCGAGGGCACGAAGGGCAGATCGCGCACGTCGCGCGCCACGATGCCGTCGACGGAGCCTTGCCGTCCGGTGCCGGTGCCGATCCGCCAGTCGGACAGCATTTCGAGGCGCAGGCGAAAGGATTGGTCGCTCATGGAGCGTCCGCCGCGTCGTGCTGGCCCACGTCGATGAGATCCATGGCGTCGAGCAGGCGGGTGCGGAACAGCGGGGTTTCGTCCTCCATCCCTTTCGCATCGCTGTGATCGTCGAAATAGAGCGTCGTTGCCGAGCCGCCGAAGCGTGTCCAGTCGATGCCGCCTCCTCCACCCGAACCTGCCTCGCCATAGCGGGCCGCGATCAGTTGCAGCCGGGCGTCGGCCACCGCCTTGCCGCCGAAGAGCGCATCGCGCAATTCGTGCTGCTGGGCGCGCGGAAGCGCCTTGCGCCCGCCGTCCTGCCGGTGGAGTTGGGCCCTGGCCTGCTCGAGCCGGGCGAAGTGCCGCGTCTCCGCCAGCGGCCGCTTGTCCTCCGCGACCCTGGACGGCGCGGTGGTGACGTAGGGCCGCGCATGGGCCCGCGCGACTGCGCCGAGGGAGGCGATCTGCCAGCCGGCGCGAAGGTCGCCGAGGTCGCTGGTGCTGTCGCCGAACACGATCTGGAAGTCGAGCGCGGAAAGCCCCGGATCGGAGAAGCGGCGCTTGACCAGAGCCTTGGCCGACCTGGTCAGCTCCTCGGCGAGTTCGTAGGCCCGGTGCAGCGGGTGATGCGGCTTGACGATGGCGATGCCGGCCGCGGCGCCGAAGCGCATCGGCGTGCCGCTCACGTCCGTGAGCCGGCAGATCGGGTTGGTCATCGTCCGCCCGTCGCCGAGGTCGAAGGTCTCCTGCCGCACGGCCTCCTCGAAGGCGTCGAGGTAGGCCCTGGCGAAGGCGACCGCGCGGCTGCCGTCGCAGATCACCGTCAGGTCGTCGCCGCCCATGACGTTGACGAGCAGCGGCACGGCGCCGTCCTTCTGCCCTTTGAGCGCGCGCGTGCCGAGTACGGGCGCGGCACTGCGCAGGGCGGTCACGCCGACGAGGTCGAGCGCGACGGAGAGGTTGCGGTAGAGGTTGAGATAGTCGCGCGCGGTCGGGTCCTTGCCGTCTTTCCCTTTGCAATAGGCGGCGAGGTTCATGAAGACTTGGCCGAAGCCGTTGCCGTCGGCGTGGACGACCCCGAGCCACGGCAGTCGCATCGCCTCCACCAGGTCGTCGGGATTGTCGGCGAGCGGCAGTCCGGGCAGGTCGGCCCTCACCCGGGTCATGGCGGCCCATACCGCGCGGCGCTTGGCGAGGGAGGGCGCCGAGAGCGGCTCGCCGCGCTCGGTCCCCTCGGACGGCAGACCGGATGTGCGGCAGGGCTCCACCGGCGGCAGCAGGGCGAAGCGCGCCTCGGCCGGCGGCAGGGCGAGGCGCAGCGCCTCGACGCTCCGGAACAGGTTGCGCATTGCGCCGCCGGTATTCTTTGCGGTGTCCGCGCCAAGGTCGATCGCCTCGTCGCTGACGGCCCCGCGCACGGTGAGGCCCGGCGCCTCTTTCAGGGCCCTGAGGGTGAGTGCGCACACCAGCGCCTCGCCCCGCGCGCGGCTGTCGACCAGGAAGACCGCCTTGCCGGAGGTGAGAACGACCGGCTCGACCACGGCGCCCGTCTCGATGAGCGGCGCCGCGCGTAGCCGGCGGGCACGGCCTTCCACGGTGCCGACCGCTCCCTCCGCGGGATCAGAAGGGTTGTCCCTGTCCGCTCCTTCGGCCTGCGAAAGGCATGCCGCCGCCCAGTGTGTCCCGGCCTCGTGAATGAGGCCGGAGGCGCCGACGATCTCCCGAAGCTTGTTGGTCTGGAACACGAAAGCCTGGTTGGAGGCCGTCTCGACCAGAACGATGTGCGCCCTATCAGCCATGGCCGCCCCCGCAGCAAAAACTGCACGCAGGGTTGCAACGGATCGGGGGCGAGTCAAGCGCGGTAACGTTACCGCCGGATGCTGGCGTTCATCGCGGTTTACTCCGCGGATGAAGCGGGGAAGTCTGCAAGACGAAGTGCGCCTGACCGGCGGGCTGGCCCTGTTTCACTCCTTTGAAGAAGCGGGGAAGTCCGCGAGTATGCCGGGCCTGATCTCGCCGTCGCTGCTCGTTTCACTCCCCTGAAGAAGCGGGGAAGTCCGCGAGTACCTGATGGTGCGGACGGCCGCGCCGGTGGAGTTTCACTCCCCTGAAGAAGCGGGGAAGTCCGCGAGCGTATCCCCCCGGGCCCCGTCGGGCCCAACGTTTCACTCCCCTGAAGAAGCGGGGAAGTCCGCGAGCGACCCGGGGGCGGGGCGGGGCGGCCGTGGCGGGTTTCACTCCCCTGAAGAAGCGGGGAAGTCCGCGAGTCCCAAGATCGCCTGCTCCGATTTCCGCATCGGGTTTCACTCCCCTGAAGAAGCGGGGAAGTCCGCGAGAGCCCCATTCCGAAGGACTACGTCGCTCGCAAGGTTTCACTCCCCTGAAGAAGCGGGGAAGTCCGCGAGTGGCCAAGCATTCTGCCCATCGTTATGATGGGGTTTCACTCCCCTGAAGAAGCGGGGAAGTCCGCGAGCGGCGCCGACAACGTGTCGGTTTCGCAGAGGCCGGTTTCACTCCCCTGAAGAAGCGGGGAAGTCCGCGAGCGAAAGCCCGGTATGAGATGGTGGCCGCGCTGAAGTTTCACTCCCCTGAAGAAGCGGGGAAGTCCGCGAGGGACTTGGAACAAAAAAGTGCCAGCAAAATGAGGTGCTTGCAAGCGGAACAAAAAGGAAACAGAATTTGCCCTGAAAATGACATGAAAAGGCATGGTTTTTCCTTTATTTGTTCACTTTTTGATCTTGACTTGGTCAAATCGCTGCCCGCGGTTCCCCCGCCTCAGATCGACTGCCGGGCGAGGCGGGCCGCGAGGCCGGCCGCGGGGGAGCCGAACAGCAGAAGATCGTCAGCCATCGGCAGCGGGCCGAACCAGGCGCCGCGCGGCGGGCGCGGAACCCGGTAGAGCCGGACGTCGTCGACGGCCGGATCGATCAGGCGCGACAGGTCGGCCACGAGGGCGGCCTTCGCGCGCCCGTCGAGGTCGGCGGCGTAGACCGAATAGTTGAGGCGAAGACCGACGGCGATGGTTCGCTTGTGGACCTTCGCAAGACGCCGCGCGTCGCGGATGTCGTAGGCGACGACGTAGGTCGCCGCATCCGCTCCGGCGGCCGGCCGGAGAAGGAGGCCGGTCACGGCTCCGCCTCCTCGCCCCCCGCCCGCTCGCTCCCTGCCTGCTCGCCCCCTGCGCCGTCGCCCTCGGCGTCGAGCAGCCCGGCGAGAGACGCGGCATCGGCGGCGCGGCGGCGCAGCACCGCGACGATCTCACCGACGACCTCGGCGAGGCAGGCCCGGACCGGTTCGCGAGCCGTCTCCTCGAAATGGGCGTAGACCTTGCGGCGTGCGCCCTTCAGCATGCGGCAGCCCTGCGCCTCGCTGGTCGAGAAATCGCCGATCCCGATCTCCCCCGATCCCAGCATCGCGACCACCCAGTCCTCGACCAGCGGGCGCACCGGTTCCACGAGGTCGCAGGCGAGGCTGTCGCGGTTGCGGCTCGTCTCGTGATAGATGCCGATCGCCGGGTCGAGGCCGGCCAGCGTCGCCATCCGTACCGACTCGAACTGGGCGAGCGTATAGCCGAGCGACAACAGCGCGTTGACCGGATCGCGCGGCGGACGCCTGTTGCGGCCGGCGAAGACGAAGGGCGGCGGCACCCGCTGCGCGAAGGCTTCGAAGATCGCGGCCGTGGCGGCGCCTTCGAGCCCGCGCAGCCGCTCGATCGAAACCGCGCCGCCGAGGGAGCCGAGCGTCGCGATGACGCGCAGCCCGGCCGCCGACGACGGCGCCGGAAGCCCCAGCCGCGCGCCCTCGAGCCGCCGGCGGACGAGGCCGGCCGCGATTTTCGCCCGAGCGGCGCGATCGAGCGACAGGTGGTATTGGGCGATCCGCAGCATCCGGTCGCCCGGCGCCGGGGCGATGACGGCCGGCTCGCCCCTGCCGGGCTCCGGCTCGATCAGGAGGCCTACGCCGGCCCGCACCAGCCGGGCGAGAGCGCGGCTGGTGAGCCGCGCGGCGCGCCCGACGACGACCCGTTCGACGAGGCGGAGCGGCACCGTGCTGCGCCGATCCTCCCCCGAGCGCAGCACGATGGTTTCGGCTTCGACGTCGAGATCGCAATCGGCCCTGTCGATGTAGAGGGTCGTCATGACGGTGTGGCTCCTGTCGCGGGCATGGCATCAACCGACGTAGACCAGCGACGGGAACATCGGCGCGCGGGCGGCGCCGATGGCGGTCACCGGCAGCCGCGGATCGAGGACGAGCAGAAGCATCCGGTCTTCCGCGGCGTCGCCGATGTCGGCGAGACGACGCCAGAGTTCGCGCCTCTCGCCGGGCGAAATCAGGCACTCGTGGGCGGACAGCTGGCTGCCGATGCCGAAGGCGCGGACGGCCTCGAGAATGCGCGCCCGCCGCCGGTCGCAGGGCACGTTCGTAGCCGAGAAGGACGAGGTCGCGACTGGTCATGACGCCATCGTGCGGGCGGCAAGGAATCTGTGGCAGGGCCGGTAACGTTGCGGCGCGTCTGCGGGCGTTGCAGACCCGGAGGAACGTCGACATCCTGAGCCGGACACAACTCTGGCGGGGGCATCGCAATGGGCTTTTTCGATCTGCTGTGGAACAACATCACGAGCGCCGAATACTGGGCTGGCGAGTTGCCTTCCTACGCCGTGCTCACGGTGCTGATCGGCATCGTCACTTCCCAGGCCGCCAAGCGTCTCGAGAAGCGGCGGCTGACGGAGGAGCGCAGGCCATACGAGAACTGGAAGCTGCGCATCGTCGGGTATGACCATCCCGACCAGGATCTCTACTTCGAGGACGTGCGCCGTCTGAAGAACAGCGACTTCGAGATGTTCAAGTTCCTGAAGAGCACCTGCACGACGATTTGCGAGATCAAGACCAAGGCTCTGCCGGACGCCAAGGACGTCTGGTTCTTCGAGCGCGAGGAAGGACCGTCCCGCTATTTCATCGTCGATTTCAACAGGCTCCCGCACGACCAGCTTGGTGCTTGGCGGAGGGAGGCACCTCGCGGCAGGACGACGGAAGCGCCGGCTACGCCCCGACCGGCGGAGGCGTGAGGCATGGCTCGTATCCTCTTCTCCTTCCTCGGCACGGCCAGATATTCTCCCACACGCTACGCCTTCGACGGCGCGACGGGCGGGGCGGGGCCGTTCCGCTTCTTCCCGCAGGCCCTGATCGCGGAGCGGCGACGGCTCGCAGGCCGCAAACTGCCCGACAGGATCGTGCTCTGCGGCACCGAGACCAGCGGGTGGGAAGCCCTCGTTTCGGCTCTCGAAGCGCCGGGCGCTCCCGAATCGACGGGAATGCCGGAACGACGGGCCCTTTCCGACATCGAGATCGCCGCCTATGCCGAGCGTTATTCGCCTCTGCTTGGAATTCCGACGACCGCGGCTCGCATCAGCTTCGCGCGGGACGCCGACGAGCAACTCGGCTTCATCGCGATGGTGGAAAGCCACGTGGACCGAGGCGACTCGGTGGAATTCGACATCACTCACGGACTGCGCCATCTCCCGCTGGTCGCGCTCACCGCCGCCCTCGCGATCCGCGCCCTGAAAGGCGTGACCGTCGAAGCGATCTGGTACGGCGCCTACGAGTTGAAGACCGCTAGAGAGGATCCGACACCGGTCATCCGGCTGGACGGGCTGCTCAGGACCATGGACTGGATTTCCGCGCTGACCGTCTTCGAAGCGACCGGGGACATGACCCGCTTCGGGCCACTGATCGACGGCGAAACCCATGCCGGGACGAGCCGGCGACTGGCCGACCTGTCGTTCCGGGAGCGCGTGCTGCAGACGTCCTCCATCCGGCAGGCCGCCATCGCCACGCTGGACGCGCTCGATGACGCCGACGAAGGAGTGTCCCGGCTCGTGCGCCCGGAACTGCAGCGACGCCTGTCATGGGCCACCAACGATCACCGGATCGACGAGGGCTTCGATCTTGCGCTGCGCATCGCGGCGAACGGCAACGAGGTCCGCGCCCTCACGCTCGCCTTCGAAACGGCGGTGGAGAAAATCGCCATCGCCGGAGGCTTGTCCCTGTCGTTCCGAAGGGATGAGTTCTCAAGGATCATCGGCGATGTGGCGGAACGCCGGAAGGCCGGCTCGTCGGCGGCATTCGCGAAGGCGTTCCTCAAGCTTAAGAAACTGCGAAACGCGGTGGTCCATATCGACGAAAAAGAGCACAGAAGAGACGAAATTCTGCAATCGTCAGAAGCTTTTCAAAAAGGTCTCAAAATATTAATTCAGCCGTTGCGACTGGATGTGCCGAAAGAATTCAGGGATGAATTGGCGGGAATGCGATGATTATCGAACATCATGGTCTCTAGATATATGCGTTAGAGCGAAGGCTGCGGAAGATCGCGATGACTACCTATTTTGTCACCAGGCACCAAGGTGCCTTGGACTGGGCCAGGAAACATGGTCACGACGATGTCGTGGCGCTTTCGCATCTCGATACCGAAGCGATCGAGGCGCTCGGTCCCGGCGATGCCGTGCTCGGCACATTGCCGGTCAACCTCGCCGCGGACGTCTGCGCCCGTGGCGCGAGCTATCTTCACTTGAGCATCAACCTCGACGCTGAGGCACGCGGACGGCCGCTGTCGGCTGATGAAATGGAGCTTTTTGGCGCACGGTTGGAGAGGTTCAGCATCACGCGAGAAGCGTGAAACAGACAAGACCTGTTCTTCTTGAACATCAGCCTCGACGTCGAGATCAAGGGCCGATTGGACAGCGGGTCATACCTGTCGCGGGAATTTCCGACTCGTCAGAACTTATGCGGTTGCGGCCTGACTGGCCGGCGCCCGGTCGGGCTTGCCTGCGCTCATGAAGTCCCGACAGTAGAGACTTCATGAGCTTGGTATGATTCGCCGCCAATGGTTCCTCGTTCCGTTGTTCGTCGCCGACGATGTGGTCGAGAGGATCACGAACGGCACAATCACCGACTACACCTATGACCCGAAATCAGCTCGCCTGATCGAGGCGTGACGCCAGACGACTAGCGGAAATGCCGGCACTGGACGCATTTGGGGGTATAATTGGGGGTATCGAGAAAAATCGAAATTAAAATCTCTATATGTATCAGTTAGATATCACGCGGATGTGATGTCCTTCAGCCCACTTTCTTCCTGTCCATTCTCGATGGCGGCGGCGCCGGCGCGGTCCAGGGTTTCGATGGCCCGGCCGTGAACGCGGGAGATCGACGCGTCGGTCTCGACCGGTTCTTCGCCGTTCGGGGCGACGAGGATGGGTCCGTCCCGCCGACCGAGACCAGAGGGATCGGTCCGACGGCCGGGGTGGAGGTCTCGACGAGCAATGCGGACCTGAAAGGCGGCGGGTTCATCGGACCAGTTCGTGGCGAGCGGGTCGACGCCGACACGGATCCGGGCCGAGACGATAGGCGTGCGCCTCGCGAAACGTTCGGGTGAATCCGTGGCAAACGACGACGTCGAGCAGATGTCGTCGGGACGTGGTGAATTTCTCCGCCTTCGACTCGCCGACGGCACGTGGAGGAGGGGATCACCGTGCGAAACGGGCTCCGCCCCGGCTTCGCGTGCGGACGTTCTCCGTGCGCCCGGTTCAACCCGCCGCCAGCCGTTCGAGCGCCGTCGCCAGCTGGATCGCGAAGCGGGCGGAGGCGACGGGGAGGGCGCGGCCGCGCATCTGGCCGAGCAGCAGGCGGCCGGCCGGCAGGTCCCTGGCGGCGATCGGCCGGATCGCGAGTCGGGCGTCGCCGCCGGGGTCGAGGCCGATCGGCAGCTGGAAGCTGACGGCGCGCTCGTGCAGCACGTAATGGCGCATCAGCTCGAAGGATTCCGCCTCGATCGCCGGCCGCAGCGCATAGCCGCGCCTGCGGGCGGCGAGGTCGAGGAGGTGGCGCACGCCGTAGGGGGCGGTCGGGATGACATGGGTGCGGGCGAGGCAGTCGCGCAGGCGCAATTCGTCCTTCGCCGCCAGCGGATCGTCGGACGCGAGAATGGCGTGGACCGGCTGGGGGACGGCGGAGAGCACCTCGAAGTCGGCGAGATGCATCGGCTCGAAGACGAGGGCGAGGTCGCTGGCGAAGTCGGCGAGGTCCTTCTCGGCCGCGGCGCGGTCGCGCACGCTGACGGTGAAGGTGACGCCTGGATGGTCGCGGCGGAAGCGGGCGATCTCCGCCGGCATGAAGTAGGGCAGCAGCGCCTGCGAACAGGCGATGCGGACGTGGCCGCGGCGCACGCCCGAAAGATCGGCGACGAGGGCGCGGACCCGGGCGAGATCGTGCTCCTGGGTGCGCAGATGCTGCACCAGCAGTTCGCCGGCGGCGTTGAGGCGGACCCCGCGCGGCAGGCGCTCGAAGATCGGCGCGCCGAACTCGGCCTCGAACTGCAGCACGCGGCGGGTCAGCGCCGAGGCGGTGATGTGCATGTCCTCGGCCGCCTTGCGGATCGAGCCGGCGCGCAGGATGCCCTCGATCAGCCGAAAGGTCTGCAAGTGCTTCATGACGCTTCTCAAAACACGAGCGTTGTCGATTTCTGCATCGCTCACGTGCCAAACTAGCATTTGTCGGCATCACCGGTCATCCGCATGCTCGCCGGCGAAGGCTCCGGGACGGGTGCTCCGCCCCCGTAGCGAGCCGCGGTGACGAGGACGGAGCGTTCCGGCGCCGTCTCGCCTCCTCCAGCGCCATCGCCGGCTCGAGCCGGACGGGAGGCGCGAGACCCGTCTACGGCCGCCCGATCGGGAGACGAGCGATGCGTGACCTGCCCTTCACCCTTCCCGCCCTGGCGGCGGCCTATGGCGCGGGCATCCGCCCCGCCGAGGTCGTCGCCGAGGTCTACCGGCGCCTCGCCGCCGTCGACGATCCGGGCATCTTCATCGCTCTCAGGCCGCAGGCCGAAGTGGTGGCCGAAGCGGAGGCGCTCGGCGACTTCGATCCGTCAAAACCGCTGTTCGGGGTGCCTTTCGCGGTCAAGGACAACATCGACGTCGCCGGCTTGCCGACGACGGCGGCCTGCCCCGACTTCGCCTATGCGCCCGAGCGTGACGCCTTCGTCGTCGCCAAGCTGCGCGCGGCCGGGGCGATCGTCGTCGGCAAGACCAATCTCGACCAGTTCGCCGCCGGCCTCGTCGGCCTGCGCACGCCCTATCCGGTGCCGCGCAACGCGCTCGATCCGGCGATCGTGCCGGGCGGCTCGTCGTCGGGTTCGGGCGTCGTCGTCGCCCACGGCGCCGTCGCCTTCGCCCTCGGCACCGACACCGCCGGCTCGGGCCGGGTGCCGGCGGCGCTCAACAACATCGTCGGCCTCAAGCCGAGCCTCGGCAGCCTGTCGGCCAGCGGGGTGGTGCCGGCCTGCCGCAGCCTCGACACCGTCTCGGTCTTCGCGATGACGGTCGACGACGCCTTCGCGGTCTACGAGGTCGCCGCCGGCTTCGACGCCGCCGACGCCTGGTCGCGGCGGATGGCGGCGCCGGCGCGGGTGATGCTGGACCCGGGCCTTCGGGTTGGCGTGCCGGACGCGGCCAGCATCGAATTCTTCGGCGACGGGGTGCAGGCGGTGTCCTTCGCCGCGAGCGTCGGGCGGATCGCCGCACTCGGCGCCGAAGTCGTGCCGGTCGATTTCTCGCCGTTCTACGCCGTCGCCCGGATGCTTTACGAGGGTGCCTGGATCGCCGAGCGCCACGCCGTCCTCGAGGACCGCCTGCGCGAGCGGCCCGAGACGGTCCACCCGGTCACCCGCTCGATCGTCGCGAAGGCGGAGGGCCTGACGGCCACCGACGCCTTCCGCGGCCTCTACCGCCTCAAGGAGCTGATCCGCGCGGCCGAACCGGCGCTCACCGCGGTCGATCTCTTCTGCGTGCCGACGATCCCGACCTTCTACACGGTCGACGACCTCGCCGCCGACCCGATCGGCCCCAACGCCCGGCTCGGAACCTACACCAACTTCGTCAACCTGATGGACCTCTGCGGCCTCGCGGTGCCGGTCGCGGCCCGGGCCGACGGCCGGCCGGGCGGCGTCACGCTTCTCGCCGCCG
>CALCDT010000299.1 GCA_937900425.1 uncultured Alphaproteobacteria bacterium
ACATGCCCTGCAAGCCGAACACCGTGATGTTCAACAAGGTCACCATCAAGGGCGCCAAGCAGGCCGTCCAGATGTTCGGACCGGCCCAGCATGGCGTCGCCATGGCGGTGCAGGATTGTGTCGCCGAAGGCACCATCCCGATGGACGAAGCCGACGACCTCTACATCTGCGTCGGCGTCTTCATCCACTGGGAAGCCGAGGACGACGCCAAGATCCAGGAATACAACTACAAGGCCACGAAGGAAGCCATCGAGCGCGCCGTCGCCGGCCTGCCGACCGCTGCCACGGCGACCGAGCAGCGCAAGGCCGTCAAGCATCCCTTCGGTGCGTAGATACGAGACAACCCTGGGCAGACCAATGCCCCGGCGATGCCGCAGTCACTGATCCAGCGGTTGTTCTCGAAGTATTTCGGTAGCTGAGCCGTTCCGGGAAAAGCAAGCATCGCTTTTCCTCCTGGAACGGCGAAGGATCGAGGTTGGAAAGGCCCGGATGGCGACATCCGGGCCTTTTTTTGTCTTTCGCGAATCCCGCAATTGGTCGGTGGAGGGGCGAACGAGGTTTGGGCGACGCGCGGCACGACCTCCTCGGCTGCGGTCCGTCTCCTGCCGCCCGAGCCCTTCCGCGCTCCGTCAGCCCGGCTCGCCGGCGGAGGCGGCGATCACCGACCGGTCGATCCGGCCGTCGTGCAGCGCGGTGGCGACGAGGGCGCCGGCGATGCCGAGGGCGTCGAGAGTAACGAGATCGTCTCGCCCGCGTATGCCCCCCGCCGCGAAGATGCGCGCTGCGGGTGCGGCCCGGCGCACCGCGGCGAGGCGGTCGAGGTCGGGGCCGTCGCCGCTGCCGACGCGGGCGAGGGTCATGACGACGACATCCCGCGGCCAGGCCCCGGGTTCATTCAGGATCGCCGCGGGTCCGACGTAGGCGTCGCCGCGGAAATCAAGCGACAGCACGCACTCGTTTCCAAGCACCGCGAGAAGGTCTCCGCCGGTCTGGCTTTCGGTGCCGATCACCGGCCGCCCCGGGCGCAGCGTCGCCCGACCGGCGGCGGTGGCGACGTCGGCGAGGGCGTCGTCGATCCAGAAGCCGACGCCCGGATGGGCCGCCGCCAGCGCGGCGATCGCCGCCGTTTGCGGCGCCCGGCCTTCGATGGCGTCGAGATCGGCGATGTAGACCTCGTCGAAGGGCCAGATTCCGAGAAGCCCGGCGAGTACGTCGGCCGGCTCCGGGGTCGGCGCCAGCGGCGTCTCGATCGGCGCGTAAGCCGAGCGTTCGCCCCGCCGGGCGCGCACGACGAGCCCGTGTCTTAGGTCGAGAACCGGAATGATCTTCATGCCGGCAGACCCTTTCCACCACCCCCCGTTCGCCGAACCGTCATCCCGCCCGTCCTCGTCCCCTTGACCTTCGTCGAAGCCGCCGCGCACAGTCCGCCGCGCCCGCGAAGCGGCGCGCCTCGAGGCGCCGTGCCTCGCCCGAACACCGAAGGCCACCATGCTTCCAGCCGACCCGATCACGCAAGCCCGCGACCCGTTCCCGAACGAACCCGCGTCCGGTTCGGTGATCGGCTGGGATGTCGGCGGTGCCCACCTCAAGGCCGTCCGCGTCGAGAACGGCGAGGTGAGAGCCGCCCGACAGGAGGCACTGCCGCTCTGGCTCGGCCTGAAGCACCTCGAAAAGGCGATGACTGCGATCCGCGCCGACCTCGGCGAGGTCGGCCGTCACCGCGTCACCATGACCGGCGAGCTGGTCGACGCCTTCGCCTCACGGGCGGAAGGCGTCGCCGCGATCGCCGGCACGGCAGCGCGGCTTCTCGGCGACGACGTCCTGATCTGGGGCGGCCGGGCAGGGTGGCTGACCGCCCCGGAGGCGGGGAGGCGGGCCGAAGACGTCGCCTCGGCGAACTGGCACGCGACGGCGACTTTTGTCGCCGGTCGCCGCCGGGACGCAATCCTGCTCGACATCGGCAGCACGACGACCGACGTCATCCCCATCAAGGAGGGCCGTGTCGCGGCGACCGGCTACTCGGATGCGACGCGCTTTTCGAGCGGAGAACTGGTCTACACCGGGGCGGTGCGCACACCGCTGATGGCGGTGGCGCAGCGGGCGCCGTTCCGAGGCGGCTGGTCGGGCGTCGCGGCCGAATATTTCGCGACCATGGCCGACGTCAATCGGCTGCTCGGTCGCCTCGACGAAGCCGACGACCGCTATCCGCCGGCCGACGGCAGGGGCAAGAGCCTCGACGAAAGCCGGATCCGCCTCGCCCGCATGGTCGGAGCCGATGTCGGCGACGCCACCCCGGACGACTGGACGGGTCTCGCGGCCTGGTTCGCGGAAAGCCAGATCCGCCTCGTCGACGACGCGCTCCGCCTCGTCGCCTCGCGCAGCACCCTCGCCGCCGACGCGCCTATCGTCGCCTGCGGCATCGGCCGCGAGCCGGCCGCCGAACTCGCCCGGCGGCAGGGGCGGACGATCGAGGATCTCGCCGCGCTGATGCCGGCGGCGGACGCCGACCTCGCCCGTCGCGCCGCCGCCTACGCCCCGGCGGCGTCGGTCGCTCTTCTCTAGGGACGGACGCGTCGGTCGCGGATGATGCCGACCGAGCGGAGAGCGCCGGCCGGACCATCCACACCCGGCACCGGACGTTTCTGTGACGATTGTGCAACATCGCCGGGGCGTCGTGGTCGCCGATCCAAGCACCGATGGAACCGCCGCTATTCAGCCACAAATCCTGACGAGGGTCGCCTCCGAGATGAGCTCGGTCATTGCGGGTCGAGAGCGAAGTTGCGACGTCATGAACGCCGCATCAGCGGTAGCGGATCCTGCGAAGCGACTTGAAAACATCTTGCGAAGATAATGGATTCGATCGGGGATTCGGATCTGTCAGCTTCGCCGCTCCGCCGGCCCGGCGAGGGAGTCGGGCCGCTGGAGACATGGGTTTTGGTCGGAGTTTCAGCGACGACGACGGGCCGGAAGGCGCTCAATTGGAAGGCCCCAGTGCCGCCGAAATGAGCGGGCAGAGTCGCCGCCATGAAACTGCGAAGGTGAGGACGATCGGGGAACTCGAAATTTACGTCCCGGAGGCGATGGTGTGCGCCGGACGACTTAAGGGACCTCCCCGAACCGCTCCTGCCGGGGCCGGACGCGCCGGCCGGATACGTGCGGCCCGGCGCCAGAGCGGCCCGGTCGGGATTTACCTGCGTACCGGCAATGCCCGGTTCCCGGGAATCGAAGGAAAAGACCTGCTATGCTGAGTATGGCGTGTATCGATGCAGGGGCTGGGCGGACGAGAATGAACGGGGGCAAACGGGCGGTTCTGTTGCTGGCGGCGCTGATCGTCGGCGCGGTCCCGGCGAAGGCGTTCGACGTCAAGTCGAAGTTCCTTCCGCTGGACGCCGGCGCGTCGTCCTCGCCGCAGGAGATCGACCAGGCCTTCCGCGACGGCACCCGCGCCTATTTCTCCGGTGACAAGGAGGCCGCGCTCGACGGCCTTCGCTATGCTGCCGAATACGGCCACCCGGCCGCCCAGTGGAAGCTCGGCCGGATGTATGCCGAAGGCGACGGCGTCGGCGAGAACGACCTCCAGGCTTTCGACTATTTCAGCCGCATCATCGCCGAACACGCGGACGACTCGCCCTCGTCTCCGCAGGCGCCCTACATCGCCAACGCCTTCGTCGAGGTCGGCAACTACTATCGCTCCGGTATCCCGAATTCGACGATCCAGGCCAACAGCCGCCGCGCGCGCGAAATCCTCACCTACGCCGCGTCCTACTTCGGCGACGCCGACGCCCAGCGCGACCTCGCCGAGATGTATCTCGGCGGCGAGGGCGGCGAGAAGGACATCCGCCAGGCCGCGCGCTGGCTGCTGCTCGCCGCCAAGAAAGGCCAGATCGACGCCCAGGTCCGCCTCGGCGAACTTCTCCTCTCGGGCGAGGATATCGGCGCCAGCCCGATTCACGGGCTGATGTGGCTCACCGTCGCGCTGAAGCGTGCCGAAAGCGCCGGCTACGATCCGGTGCGGATCCGCAATCTCCACGAACAGGCTTTCGCGATCGCCAGCGAGCACACGCGCCGCTCGGCGATGGATCTCGCCGACGCCTGGATCCGCGACAACGCCTCGATCATGTCGGTCGCCGCCCAGTGATGGACTCGCCGTCGGCGAGGGCTGTTTCCAGCATCGACAAGGCCTGAAGCACCGCGGCCGCGCGCACGCCGGCCCGGCCGACGTTGCCGAACCGGCACTCGGCGTGCCCGGTCGGCGCCCCGGCCACGGCGAGGGCGAAATGAACGAGACCGACCGGCTTTTCCGCCGATCCGCCGCCGGGTCCGGCGACGCCTGTCACGGACACCGCGACGTCGGCCGCCGAATGGACCAGGGCGCCTTCGGCCATCGCCCGCGCCACCGGCTCGCTCACGGCGCCATGAGCGGCGATGAGCGTCATCGGCACCCCGAGCATCGCCGTCTTGGCCTCGTTCGAATAGGTGACGAAGCCGCGGTCGAACACGTCGGACGAGCCCGCGATCTCGGTCAAGGTCGCCGCGACGAGGCCTCCCGTGCAGGATTCCGCCGTCGCGATCCTGAGGCCGCGGCGCCGGGCGCGCTCGAGCAGGCGGGTGGTGCGGCCGATCAGGTCCTGAAAGTCGCTCACGATCCCCTCCGCGCCTCAGCGGACCGAAAAGGGCAGGCGGATCGTCGCCGTCGCGAAGGCGGCGATGCCCTCGCGGCGGCCGGCGAAGCCGAGCCCTTCGCTGGTGGTGGCCTTGATGCCGACCCTGTCCAGGTCGATGCCGGCGATCTCGGCGATCCGGGCCCGCATCGCCTCGCGGTGCGGGCCGACCTTCGGCTCCTCCGCGACGATCGAGGCGTCGAGATGGGCGACGACACCGCCGCGTTCGCCGACGCGGCGCACGGCGTCCGCAAGGAAGATCGACGAGGGCGCGCCCCGCCACTTCTCCTCGCTCGGCGGGAAATGGCGGCCGATGTCGCCGTCGCCGAGCGCGCCGAGGATCGCATCCGTCAGCGCGTGCAGCACGACGTCCGCGTCGGAATGGCCGCGCAGCCTGCGGTCGTGGGGAATGAAGACGCCCCCGAGCGTCACGCCGTCGCCCGGCTCCAGCACGTGGACGTCGTAGCCGTTGCCGACCCGGACGTCCCCGGTCGCGAGAAGAGGATTGGCGAGGAGGGCGTCGGCGAGGAGGCGTCGCTCCGCCCGCGCGAAGTCCTCCGGATGGGTGAGCTTCATATTGTCCTCCCCGCAGGCGACCATCACGGTGCGCGCGCCGTGCCATTCGGCGACCGCGGTGTCGTCGGTGAAATCCTCGCGGCCCGCCGCGGCGGCGGCACGATGGGCGGCGAGGATGGCCGGGAAGCGGAAGCCCTGCGGCGTCGCGGCTCGCCACAGGCCCTCGCGCGGCACCGTCGCCTCGACGGAACCGTCGCGGCACCGCTTCAACGTGTCGACGACCGGCACGCCGGCACAGGCCGCCTCGTGGTCGGCGAGAGCGTCGGCGACGGCGCTCACCGTCGCCGCATCGACGAACGGCCGCACGGCGTCGTGGATCAGCACGGCGCCCGGCGCCTCCGCTGCCAGCGCGTCGAGCCCGGCCCGCACCGACGCTTGGCGTTCGGCGCCGCCGGTGACCGGCGGCAGCAGGCGATCGGTGTTCACGGCGAGATCGGCGACGGCGGCGGCGTAGAGAGCGTGATCGTCCGGATGGATGACGACCGCGATCCGCGCCACCCGCGGATGACGCAGGAACACCTCGAGCGTGCGGGCGAGCACCGTCCGCCCGCCGATCATCCGGTATTGCTTTGGAATCGCTTCGCCGCCGCCGGCCCGTCGTCCGCGTCCGCCGGCGACGATCAGCGCCGCCACGGCGGGCAGGGCGCCGGCATCAGGTCGGCCCGCGGCCGCGCTCGTCGAAATCGTCACCCTCGCGCCCCGTCCTTCTTCACCAAAGCCTTGGAGAACCGGCTGCAACGCATCAGAAGCCTTGCATGGACCGGCCGACCGGCGTTATTGATGTCTAAATGTTGAGCATCGATCGGCGATGCCCACGCGCTGAGCAAGCGCGCCCGTCGCCCTCGAGATGACCGAGTCTATAGCATGGGCATGCAAGGGCGAAAGGGAACGTGACGCGGATGGAGCCGATCGCCGTCGGAGAGATCCTGCTGCCGAACCGCGTCTTCCTCGCGCCGATGTCCGGCGTGAGCGATCTCGTGTTCCGCCGCCTCGCCCACGAGGGCGGGGCGGGTCTGGTTTTTTCCGAAATGGTCGCCTGCGAGGCCCTGCTCGAAGGCGACCCGGAGACGGTCGTGCGGGCCGAGGGCGCCGGCATGCCGGTCCACGCCGTCCAGATCGCCGGCCGCGAGGCTCGGTGGATGGCGGAAGGGGCGCGGCGCGCCGTCGAGGGCGGCGCCGACATCGTCGACATCAACATGGGCTGCCCGGCCCGCCGGGTCACCACCGGCTTGTCCGGCTCGGCGCTGATGCGCGACCTCGACCATGCGCTGACGCTGATCGAGGCCGTGGTCGGCGCCGTGAAGGTGCCGGTGACGCTGAAGATGCGGCTCGGCTGGGACGAGCGCACGCTCAACGCCCCCGACCTCGCGCGGCGGGCCGAGGCCGCCGGCGTACGCATGGTCACGGTCCACGGCCGCACCCGCTGCCAGTTTTACAAGGGCTCTGCCGACTGGGACGCGGTGCGCGCCGTCGTCGAGGCGGTTTCGATCCCCGTCGTCGTCAACGGCGACGTCGTCGACGCGGCCTCCGCCCGCGCCGCCCTCGCGGCATCGGGTGCCGCCGCCGTGATGGTCGGGCGCGGCGCCTACGGCCGACCGTGGGCGCCCGGCGCCATCGCCCGCGCGCTCGCCTCGGGCGGCGAGATCGAACCGCCGCCGGCCGACGCGGTCCGTGACCTCGCCATCCGCCACGTCGACGGCCTCGCCTGCCTGCACGGCCGCGACCTCGGCCTGCGCATCGCCCGCAAGCACATCGGCTGGTATCTCGACCAGTGGGCGCGCGATGACGCCGCCGCGCCGCGGATCAAGGCGAAACTGTTCGCCTCGCTCGACCCGGACGAGATCCGCGTCCTGATCGCCGCCTATTTCGACGGCACGGCCGACGCCGTGCGGAGAGCGGCATGACCCGCCCCGCCATCGGCGCAACGAAGGAGGCAAGCTTCCCGGTGTCACTCGATACGATGATGCTGAACGCCCTGCCGCATCCGGTGATCATGGTCGACGAGCGCGGCATGACCGTCGCCGCCAACGACGCCGCCCAGGCCTTCTTCCAGGCCAGCGCGACCATGCTGTCGCGCCACCCGCTCAAGCACTTCCTGCCCTTCGGCAGCCCGGTGATGCCGCTGATCGACCAGGTTCGCGAGCGCGAGGCCTCGGTCAACGAATACCGGATCGACATCGGCACCCCGCGCAATGGCGGCGAGCGCATCGTCGACGTCTACGCCGCCCCGGTCACCGACCGCGCCGGCGCGGTCGTGCTGATGTTCCAGGAACGGACGATGGCGGACAAGATGGACCGCCAGCTGACCCACCGCGGCGCCGCCCGCTCCGTCACCGGCCTTGCGGCGATGCTCGCCCACGAGATCAAGAATCCGCTGTCCGGCATCCGCGGTGCCGCCCAGTTGCTGGAACAGTCGGCGGACGACGCAGACCGGGCGCTGACCCGGCTCATCACCGACGAAGCCGACCGGATCGTCAAGCTGGTCGACCGGATGGAGGTGTTCTCCGACGAGCGGCCGATCGAGCGCGCGCCGATCAACATCCACGCCGTGCTCGAGCACGTGAAGCGGCTCGCCCAGTCCGGCTTCGCCCGCAACGTCCGCATCGTCGAGGAATACGACCCCTCGCTGCCGCCGGTTTACGCCAACCGCGATCAGCTCGTGCAGGTGTTCCTGAACCTGATCAAGAACGCGGCCGAGGCGCTGGAGAACACCCCCGACGCCGAAATCGTGCTGACGACCGCCTTCCGGCCCGGCGTGCGGCTGTCCGTGCCCGGCTCGCGCACCCGCGTCAGTCTGCCGCTCGAATTCTGTGTGCGCGACAACGGGCCGGGCGTTCCGGAGGATCTCTATCCCTATCTGTTCGATCCCTTCATCACGACCAAGACCAACGGCTCGGGCCTCGGCCTCGCCCTCGTCGCCAAGATCATCGGCGACCACGGCGGCGTCATCGAGTGCGATTCCCAGCCGCGCCGGACGACCTTCCGCATCCTGATGCCGGCCTGGTCGGAAAAGATCGAGGACGAGTGAGTTCCGCGGCGAGGCCCGGCCGGGCGCATCCGGCCGGAGACGGCGCGACATGGGCAAATGACCGGGACGCCGCCGCACGCGGGGCAGGGACCGGAAAGAACGAGTGAAGGTGAGCAGCATGCCGACAGGCAGCATTCTCGTGGCGGACGACGATTCGGCGATCCGGACCGTGCTCAATCAGGCGCTGTCGCGGGCGGGATACGAGGTGAGACTGACCTCGAACGCGGCGACGCTCTGGCGCTGGGTCGCCCAGGGTGACGGCGACCTCGTCATCACCGACGTGGTCATGCCCGACGAAAACGCCTTCGACCTGCTGCCGCGGATCAAGAAGATCCGGCCCGACCTGCCGGTCATCGTCATGAGCGCGCAGAACACCTTCATGACGGCGATCCGCGCTTCCGAACGGGGCGCCTATGAGTATCTGCCCAAGCCCTTCGACCTCAAGGAGCTGATCTCGATCGTCGGACGGGCGCTGGCGGAGCCGAAGACGCGGCTCGTCGACGCCGGCAACGACGACGGCAACGACAACATTCCCCTCGTCGGCCGCTCGCCGGCGATGCAGGAGATCTACCGCGTCCTCGCCCGGCTGATGCAGACCGACCTCACGGTGATGATCTCCGGCGAGAGCGGCACCGGCAAGGAACTGGTGGCCCGGGCGCTGCACGACTACGGCAAGCGCAGGGCAGGACCCTTCGTCGCCATCAACATGGCGGCGATCCCGCGCGACCTCATCGAGTCGGAGCTGTTCGGCCACGAGAAGGGCGCTTTCACGGGCGCCCAGTCGCGCTCGGCCGGCCGCTTCGAGCAGGCGGAGGGCGGCACGCTGTTCCTCGACGAGATCGGCGACATGCCGATGGACGCCCAGACCCGGCTGCTGCGCGTGCTGCAGCAGGGAGAATACACCACCGTCGGCGGCCGCACCGCGATCAAGACCGACGTACGCATCGTCGCCGCCACCAACAAGGACCTGCGCCAGCTGATCAACCAGGGCCTGTTCCGCGAGGACCTGTTCTTCCGCCTCAACGTCGTGCCGATCCGCCTGCCGCCGCTGCGCGAGCGGGCCGAGGACGTGCCGGACCTGATCCGCCACTTCTTCACGCAGGCCGAGAAGGAGGGCCTGCCGGCCAAGCAGATCGAGCAGGCGGCGATCGACCGCCTCAAGCGCTACCGCTGGCCGGGCAACGTCCGCGAACTGGAGAATCTCGTCCGCCGGCTCTCCGCGCTCTACCCTCAGGACATGATCACCGCCAACCTCATCGATCAGGAACTGGCGACCCCGGCGATCTCGCCGGCCGACCCGGAGACGCCGGCCGAGGACAACCTCTCCAACTCGGTCGAGCGGTTCCTCAACAAGTATTTCGGCGGGTTCGGCGAAACGCTGCCGCCGCCGGGGCTCTATCACCGCATTCTGAAGGAGGTGGAGTATCCCCTGATCGGCGCGGCGCTGGCGGCGACCCGCGGCAACCAGATCAAGGCCGCCGAACTGCTCGGCGTCAACCGCAACACCCTGCGCAAGAAGATCCGCGACCTCGACATCCAGGTGATCCGCTCGTCGCGGTGAGCGGACCACGCGCCGCCGCGACAACCGCGTCGCAGCGGACTTGTCCGCTGGTTCGTGCACAGTCGGTATGCTAGAGCTTCGCATCATCTTGTGAGTTAGCCGGTCAGCAATATGGATAAGGTTAACACCCGAAGAATTGGTCGCGATACCAAGCTGTGGGGTGGCGCCGTCTGGAATTACGAGCGCTTCTCCGACGTTCTTTCAAAAGAAAAGATTGAGGACGGCCTCCATTCTCTGGAAGAGATGGGGGAAGTGGTCGATTTTTATTTCAAAGGCGAAGGCGCGAAGTCTCTTGCTGTCTTCTTTCATGGAGCGGTGAGGGGTCCGGCCATCCCGAATCTGACACTGCCCGTGTTCTCCGGACTCAAGATTCCGCTGGGTTTCTCCGCTGATCGGCTGCTTCTGAGCGATGCGACGATGGCGGTCAGCAACCGACTCCGGCTCGGCTGGTTCTCCGGAACCACCGAATTCGATCTGTCCTCACGGATCGACTCCATCATCGGGAAACTGGTCGAGGCGCATGGCTACGAGCGGGTGGTCATGCTCGGCGGATCGCAGGGCGGCTTTGCGGCATTGCGCGCCTCGCGGCGCCTGCCGGGCTCGGTGGCGTTGATCTGGAACCCGCAGACACGCATCCGTGAATTCTTCTTTCCCAATCGTGTGTCGGACTTCGCCCAGCTCTGCTTCGGCGTGAAAACCTTCGACGAAATTCCCGAGGATATCCGTAGCGGCCGTGAACTCGATCTCGTCGCATCCTACGGGGATGCCGAGATGCGGAACTACGTCTTCTACATGCAGAATCTTGGCGATCCGGAACATCTTGCCGATCATGCCACCCCGTTCACGACGGCTCTTGCACGGCAGCCGCTCGAGTTGAAATTCGGCCTCAACCGGATCCACCGGAACGCCGTCATGGCGGTCGGGCATTGGGTCGGCGGACATTCGCTGCCCGATCGCGACACAGTCACGGCGGTCGCCGGAAAACTGCTGGATCCGGCGCAGGCCATCGATCGGATCTTCGACGACCCGGAGTTCGAGAAGGCGATTCCTGCGAGTTTCAGCAGCCTGGGTCCCGTTGCACCGCGAAGGGAGCCCCGGCCTTCCCCGCCACCGCCTCCCGCCGCGGTCAAAGCCGAGGGTCGACAGCCGTTCGCTGCGGACGAGGTGACGTTCGTGGAGAATGTCGTCGAGCAGTCGCCGAAGCGATGGTTCGTGCAATACGGGATCAGCGGCATCGCCCGGCGAGCGATAAACTGGGGGGTCGACCACGTCACGGTGATCGACAGCGACAAGAACCGGCTCCGTCAGTTCAACACCCTGAAATCGCAGTTCGACGACCAGACCGTTCGCCTGTTGCACGCCGACGTCGGCTCCGTGAACGAGTTCGGCCATCCGGTCGACGCGGCCGGCAGCCGCAGATGGCCGGCTTACGTGATGAAGCCGTGGTACTCTCCGCCGAACGACCTCGCCCTTCCCGATGTCGTGGTCGTCGACGGCTCCTTCCGTACCGCCTGCTGCCTCAACGTCGCACTCCGGACCGCGCTCAATCCGGCTGTGCCAAAGCCCCGGATCCTCCTGCGCCAGTTCGCCGGGGAAGACGGCAAGCCGGAAATTCTCGCTTCATATTTCCAGACGATCGAAAGCGTCGGCTCGCTGACGTTGTTGCAGCCGCTCACCGGCGTCGACAGCAACGACCTGCTGAGGGATCTCTCGATCCAGATCATGAACCCGGTGTGACGATCCGGCGGGAGTGACATCACCCCTCGAGACCGAGCCTGCTCGGGATCGAGACCGATCCCGCAACCATTGCCCGGACGGCGCAGTACGGCGCACGATGGCAGATCGTCCTTCCCGGATCGCTTCATTCGGAAGCCGCTCGTGCCGGTGCGACTCAGGAGAACCCAGCTTTGGCAATCATTCTTCATTTCGGCTTTCCGAAGACGGCGACGACCAGTCTGCAGGCGTTCTTTCATGCCGAGCGAGACCTGCTCGCCCAGCAGGGCGTTCTTTATCCGATCGTCGACGACGATTCCAAGCAGCGCTACCTGAAGAGCATGATTTCTCCCCCGGGAGCCCCGGTGGAGCCCCGCATTGAGAAGATCCGCGACAAGCTGAACGCGCTACGATCCCTCGTGGAGAGGCGGAAGCCTTCTCATGTTCTTCTCTCCTGTGAAGAACTCGGCAATGCCCATGATTTCGAGATCACCGCGGAGACACTGGTTCCGCTTGCGAATTATCTGAAGTCGATAGACGACGACGTCCACCTGCTGGCCTATGTACGCAACCCGGAGGAATACTATCTCGCCCGGATGCAGGAGAAACTGAAGACGTCCGGCGGCGTCATTGCGCCCGCGTCCTATCGGCCTCTCTTCGCCCCGACGATCGCCGCCTACGAAGCGGCCTTCGGAAAGAAGGCGATCGTCCGCCATTTCCAGAAGGGAAACCTCGTCGGCGGCAGTATCCTCGAAGACTTCCGGACGGCGATCGCTCCCCTCGTTCAGCTCGACTTCTCGGGAATCTCGGAAAAGAGGGTGAACGAGTCGCTGTCTCCCGAAGTGATGTTCGTGCTCGACATGCTGCGCACCAACTTCGCCGACACGGACAAGCCGCTCGCCTATTCCTATGCCGAATCCTCCTTCCTGTGGCGCGACCTCCAGAAGATCGCCGTTCAGATGTCGCTGACCGGCAAGCCGGTTTTGAGACCCGCGGTGGCGCGGCTGATCCGGGAAGGGGCGGCCGGGGAGGCGGCGGAGATCGCCGAGAAATACGGGATCGTGTTCACCGATCACGCTGCCGCCGACGACGGGGCGGAGGAGCATTCGTCGCAGGCACCTCTGGTCTCCGTGGAATCGATCATTCACGTGGACCGCCCTGCCGCACTCTCCCTGCTGAACCGCTTCGCCTTGTCGGGACTCCGCGCGCTGCAGGCGAAGAAGTCGGCTGCGAAAGGCGCGAAGGGATGATGCCGCCCGTTGGTGGTGCCGCCGGTTTCGGCTCGTCCTGACCGGTACCGAGCACGAGCGATCCCGACCGGTCGGGATTTCCCGAGCCCGGGCGTGCCCCAACGTCAACGACCGCTCGAGACGGCAACCTGGGGAATCTCCGAAATCCCGGAATCTCCCGTCTCGGTCTTCGAGCCGGGTGTCGGCGAGGTATCGCGACGGCCGAAGGCGAGCCCGTGCCGCCACCGGCTGGGCAGTTCCGGAGCCCGGACAACTCCGGCCGGGCGGCTGGTGCTCCGACGCCTCATCCCCGCCGTTTGCGCGCCGCCAGCAGACCGAGATAGCTCTGCGCCACCGTCGAGGCCGCGATCGCGGTGATGTCGGCGTGGTCGTAGGCCGGGGCGACCTCGACGACGTCGCCGCCGACGAAGTCGATCTCCGAAAGGCCGGTGAGCAGGGCGATCATCTCGCGCGTCGTGAGCCCGCCGGAGACCGGGGTGCCGGTGCCGGGGGCGAAGGCCGGGTCGAGGCAGTCGATGTCGAAGGTCATGTAAGCCCTCGCGTCGCCGACCCGGGCCTCGATGCGGTCGAGCACGCCGGCGATGCCGAGCCGGTCGACATCGTGGCCGTAGAGGATCTCGAGGCCGCAGTCTTCCGGTGCGTGGGTTCGGATGCCGATCTGGATCGACCGATCGGGGTCGATCACGCCCTCACGCACGCCCCAGGCGACGAAGGCGCCGTGGTCGACGCGGTCGGAATCGTCGCCGTGCCAGGTGTCCTGGTGGGCGTCGAACTGGACGAGCGCCAGCGGACCGAAGCGGTCGGCGTGGGCGCGCAGCAGCGGCCAGGTGACGAAATGGTCGCCGCCGAGGGTGAAGAGGTGGCAGCCGGCATCGAGGATGAGGCCGGCCTGGCGCTCGATCTCGGCGCGGGCGTCCTGCGGCCGGCCGTAGTCGAGCGAGCAGTCGCCGTAGTCGACGACGGCGAGTTCCTCGAAGATGTCGAAGCCGAAGGGATAGTTCGGATCGCCGTCGAAGATCGCCGAAGCGCGGCGGATCGCCTGCGGCCCGAAGCGCGCGCCGGAGCGGTTGGAGACCGCGCTGTCGAAGGGCACGCCCCAGACCACCGCATCGACCTCGTCGAGTTCGCGCGACAGCATCCGCCGCATGAAGGAGAGGGTGCCGCCGTAGGTCGGCTCGGTGGCGCCGCCGTAGACGTTGGGCCTCAGGAAGGCGTGATCGGTGGGGCGCGGCAGCGCGTCGTCGCTTCTCATCGAGGTCCTCCCTGTTGCCGGCACCGGTGACGATTCCGCTGCGGCCAACGTCCTGCGAGAGGATCGGGAATCCAAATCGAGAGCAACAAAAAAGGCGGGCTCGCGCCCGCCTTTTCGTCTGGTGCACCGCCTGCCGGAGGGCAGGGACGCGCGAGGATCAGCGCTTGGAGAACTGGAAGCTGCGGCGGGCCTTGCGGCGGCCGTACTTCTTGCGCTCGACCACGCGGCTGTCGCGGGTCAGGAAGCCGTCCTTCTTGAGCACGGAGCGCAGCTCCGGCTCGTAATAGGTCAGCGCCTTGGAGATGCCGTGGCGGATGGCGCCGGCCTGGCCGGACAGGCCGCCGCCGGCGACGGTGGCGACGATGTCGAACTGGCCGTCACGAGCGGCGGCGACGATCGGCTGCTGCACGATCATCTGCAGGACCGGGCGGCCGAAATAGGCCGTGAAGTCCTTGTCGTTGACGATGATGCGGCCGGAGCCCGGCTTGACCCAGACGCGGGCGACCGCGTCCTTGCGCTTGCCGGTGGCGTAGGCGCGACCCTGGGCGTCGAGCTTCTGGACATGAACCGGAGCCTCGGGCTGAGCCGTGGCGACCTGCCCACCCAGATCGGAAAGGGACTGGAGTTCGGCCATGATCAGACTCGCGCGTTCTTGGAGTTGAGGGACTTGACGTCGAGCGCCTCGGGCTGCTGGGCGGCATGCGGATGCTCGGCGCCGGCGTAGACCCTGAGATTGCCGAGCTGACGGCGGGCGAGGGGGCCTTCCGGCATCATGCGCTGCACGGCCTTCTCCAGCACGCGCTCGGGGAAACGACCCTCGAGGATGAAGCGCGCGGTGCGCTCCTTGATGCCGCCGATGTAGCCGGTGTGGTGGTAGTACTTCTTGTCGGTGTACTTGCGGCCGGTGAACACCACCTTGTCCGCGTTGATGACGATGATGTTGTCACCGTCGTCGACGTGCGGGGTGAAGGAAGGCTTGTGCTTGCCGCGCAGGCGCATGGCGATCAGCGAGGCGAGACGACCCACGACGAGCCCTTCGGCGTCGATCAGGATCCACTTCTTCTCAACCTCAGCCGGCTTGGCCGAATAGGTCTTCATTGGGATCAACCATTGTTATCGGTGCCACGGCGAAACCGGGAGGCTTTCCCCGACGAGCCGGACACGCTCTGGCTCAACAAAACGGCGGCCGTCGCGGGCCGCCGAGATGAGCGTTCGTATAGTCGAGGGCACGTCCGCGGTCAAGTCGGCAACGCCCTGAAAAACGTCGTCCTGTCAGAAGGTTGGCAAATGTGGTATTCTAATACCTGCACCCTCGTCGACTCGCTATCCGCCCTCGCGCCCGCCGGTCGATCGATCTCCGGGCGGCGGCGGCGGCGGAACCGCCTTCGCCTCTCTCCAGAGCGCCTCCATCTCCTCGAGGCCGGCGTCCTCGAGCCTGCGGCCGGAGGCGGCGAGGGTGGTCTCTATGTGACGGAAACGACGGACGAATTTCTCGTTGGTGAGGCCGACCGCCATCTCCGGATCGATGCCGAGATGGCGGCCGAGATTGGCGAAGGCGAAGAGCACGTCGCCGAATTCCGCCATCAACGCCTCGGGCGCCGGCCGGTGCGGCGACAGCCGGTCCGCGACCGCGTCGATCTCGGCTTCGAGTTCGACGAGTTCCTCCCGGATCTTGGCGAGCACCAGCCTCGGGTCGTTCCAGTCGAAGCCGACCGTCGCCGCCCGGGCCTGGAGCTTGACCGCGCGGGCGAGCGGCGGCTGGGCGGCGGACACCGAGCCGAGCAGGCCCTTGTCGGCGTCGTCGGGATGGCCGCGGGCGGCGCGGCGCCGGCGTCGGTCGGCTTTCTCCTCGGCCTTGATCCGCGCCCACGAGCCCTTGACCGCGCCGGCGTCGCGCGCCTCGGCGTCGCCGAAGACGTGGGGATGCCGGCGCACCATCTTGTCGCAGATCGCGCGCACCACGTCGGGAAAGGCGAAATCGCCGGCTTCCTCGGCCATGCGGGCGTGAAAGACGACCTGGAGCAACAGGTCGCCGAGCTCGTCGCGCAGATCCTCGACATCGCCGCGGGCGATGGCGTCGGCGACCTCGTAGGCCTCCTCGACCGTGTAGGGCGCGATCGAGGCGAAGGTCTGCTCGACGTCCCAGGGGCAACCAGACACCGGGTCGCGCAGCCGCGCCATGATGGCGAGGAGCGTGTCGATGGAAACGGGCTCGACCGGCTCGGCGGCAGTGACGGTGAAGGTAGGAGGAGCGTCTTCCGGAGCGTCGGACATCGGGACTCACGTCGTGGACGGGGCTGCCGTGATCCTATCAGGTCGGCGAAGGGAGGCGAACCAAGGCACGGAAGCGATCCGGGCGCTCCGACGCTCGGAAGTCGGGCGAGGCGAGGATGCCGGCCGAGGCGGGAGGGCCGGCGATGTTGGGCGCGACCGGCCGCGTCACGATGGCGGGGCAGGCCGATCCATCCGACCCGGCGGGCATCACCGTCCTATCCAGCCACACGGTAACCGGATACAAAATTCGCATAAGATAGATTATGGAACTTACATCTCAACGAGGGATATGCCGGATTGCCTTTTCCCATCATGGTGTTGTTCGCATCGAGGGCTTCCCATCGAAAGGATCTCCCTTCGCTCAGCTCTTCGTTCGACTCCTCGCTTTCCGGCTCCGACGACTCCCATCCCGATGGCGAGCCCGCCGTCGAGACGCGAGCCGAATGCAGCGACCCGCATGATCCGCCAATGGACCTTGTCGCGGTGATGCTTGTCGGCCGGCGCCCCAAAACCCGGCGCCCCAAGGCCGTGCGAGGCAGTTGATGCGCTCCCTGATGCGCTGCTCGGCAGAAGAGGCAAACCGCGTTCGCTCGACGCGTCGCCGACCGACCGGACGATGTGGCCTTTGCCCGCCCGACCTCTCGATCGAGACGCCCGGTATGGTCCGCCGTCTCCGCTTCCCGTGGTCACGACTATCCGCCCGCGAGGGTCTCGGCGAAGCAATGGCCGCAGGCGTGCACGCCATCGCCGCCGCAAAGGCAGCGATGGCCTCGTCACAGCCGGACGTCGATGCGAGAAGGCCGATGCAGGTGCCCGCGCGGCGCCACCGCTCGCTCCCGGCAGAGGACGACACCCCGGCACACGTCCGCACGCCGGTCGCCGGTCGTCACACCGCCATTCCTCACCGGGTTTCCGGCCCTGCGACGACCATGGCCGCACCGGGACGAACGCGGCCCGCATCCTGCCGGCATTCCCGCTCGCCCGGGCACATCTGCTTCGCCCCGCCGCAAGAACGCCAGCTGTTCGTGCCCGTCCGGCGGACGGTTCCGGCTGCGGTCCTGCACGGGGTTTTCGCGGTGAAGGTCCATTCCGTCGCCGTCGGCGCGTTCGCCGCCCATCCGGGCGAACCCGCGGCGGAGCGCGGCCGGGGCCCGCGGCATCTTGACCTTCACCGGTCGGCGCACGAAATCCGGCACGCGGCTGACGGAGATGTGCGAGGCTCCGGGCTCTTTCCCGCGGCCCGCCTCGCGCCAGCCGACCTGTCCGTCCCTCGTTCAAGGAGAAGACATTCCATGTCCGTCGTCAGCAAGGCCGCCGTCACCGGAAAGGAACCGACGCCGCTTTCGATGGCGCTCGGCGAGATCGACAGCCTGTTCAAGGCCGACGACTACGCCGGCGTCGCCGCGGTCTGCGCCCGCACCGTCGCCGACCATCCGCAGGTGAAATACATGGTCGAGGAGGCTCTGCCCTCGCGGGTCTACGACCACGTCCTCGCCCGCACCGGTGAAGCCGCGGCCCTCGTCACCTACACGCTGAAAAACCCGACCTGGACCGTCGACCTGCAGCGTGTCGCCACCGATCCCGCCGCCTTCGCCGCCATGGCGACCGCGATCGAGGAAAAGGTCCGCGCGATCGCCGAGAGCCGCCGCAAGCCGCACTGAACCTGATCGCCGGCCGCCCCGCGCGGCCACCAATCCCCGAGCGCCGGGCCGGTCGACGGGCCGGCGCTCGCGCCGTTTCAAGCCCGGTTTCCGTCCCCCGCGCCCGGCGCCTTCGGCAGTGTCTTCCGTGACGTCCTCGGTTCCATCGCCGGGACCGCGCCACCCCATTCGCCTCCCACGACTGTCTCTCGCCGGTCTGTCGGCGGTCATGCCGCCCACTCGGCGGAGCACCACCGCGTCCGTCGTTGCAACCTTGAATTTTTCTGTTGATTTCAGCTTCTGAAAGTTGAGAACTAGGGAGGGCATCGATTAGTCATTGCACTCACTGATTGTGTTCCGGGGGTATCGGGGTGACCACGAACTGGACGTTCCTGACGAGCCGCTCCCTCGCCGGCCTCGCCGAGCCGCGCATCGACGGCACGCCGCTCTACGATCGCTACGCCGAGTTGCGCGACCTCGTCGCCGGAAGCGTCGGTGACGACGTCGCCGACTTCTTCGCCCGTCCGCAGGTGACGCGCGGCAACGGATCGGCGCCGACGTCCGTCGCGTGGTACGGGCCGCACAGCGGTGCGGCCCTGCGCTGGCGCGATCTCGACGACGACAGCCGCACCCGCGTCGCCGGCACCGTCGGCGGCCTGATCTCGCGCCTCAAACCGCTGCTCGACCCGCCCGGCGACGGCCGGCTCGTCGCCCGCTGCCTCATGCTGCCGGCGCTCGCCGACGATCTTCTCGTCGTCGAAGGCCAGCCCATCCTCACCAACTGGGGTCTCGTTCCGGAGGAGGCGGTCGATTCGCCCGCCGAGCGCCTGCGCCTTCACGAGAAAGGCCTCGGCCGCTTCGCACCCTGGCTGCCGCCGCCGCCGTTCCGGGACGAGGACGTCCTCGTCGTCGGCGGCCCGGCAGACCCGGTGCCCGAACCGGCCTTCGCGCCGGGAAGCACCGCGCAGAGGCCGCAGCCCGCCGCGGCCTCGCAGGACCAGCCGGCACCGATCCGGCAAGCCTCCACCGGCGCCGCTCCTGCGGGCGCGGTCGCACCCGTGATCCTGGAGGAGCGCCGCTGCAACTGGCTGCCGGTGGCGATCGCCGCCGGCCTCGCCCTCCTGCTTCTCCTGCTGCTGCTCGTCCCGGGCGTTCTCCTCTATCCGCCGCCGTCCGCGCCGGCGCTCTCGGCCGCGCTGGTGGCCGAAAGCGAGGCGGCGCTGCGGCAGCGGATCGACGCCCTGCGGGCAGCACTCGGCGCCGACGTCTGCACCGCGGTTCCCGGCGGTCTGCCGGCGGAGATCGAGGGCCTGCTGCCGCCGGCGCCGGGGCGAACGCTGGCCCCGCGGATCGGCCCGCCGGCGACGACGGACGTGGCTGGCGGGCCAGGCGAGAGTGGTTCACCGCCCTCCTCCGCTCCCGACGCGTCGCCCGTGACGGTGCCGCCGTCGCCGCGCCAGATCCTTTCGCCCGGCGGTCCCGGCGACGCGTCGCTGGTCGACCGGCTCGACCGCGCCGCCGTCCTCGTCGTCGCCCCCGATCCGCGCCGTCCGGGGACAGCCGCCACCGGCACCGGCTTCTTCGTCAACGCCGTCGATGTCGTCACCAACCTTCACGTCGTCGAGGACGCCGACCCGGCGGCGATCCATGTCGTCAACACCGCGCTCGGCCGTCCGCTCACCGGACGCCTCGTCGCCCGCTCGTCGGGCGGGGGCGCCGAGATCGGCCGCGCCGACTTCGCCGTCGTCCGCCTCGGCGAGGCGCCGGCCCACGACACACTGCCGCTGACGCCCGAGATCCGCCGCCTCGGCAACGTCATGGCCTACGGCTACCCCGCCGTCGTCATGGAGACGGACGCCACCTACGCCTGCCTGCTGGCGGGCGATCCGGCTTGTGTGCCCGTCGGCTCGGTGACGACCGGCATCGTCTCGGCGCTGCAGACCGGCGAGGGCGGCCTCGGCCTCGCCGTCCACACCGCGGCGATAGCCTCGGGAAACAGCGGCGGCCCGCTCGTCGACTATTGCGGCCGGGTCGCCGGCATCAACACCTTCCTGCGCCGCGACGACGACGTCGGCCTCGCCCTCAACTTCGCCCAGACGTCCTCTTCACTCTCCGCTTTCCTCGCCGCCAACGACATCGCCTTCGAGGAAAGCACCGGCGCGTGCTCGCTCGTCACCGCCGAGGCGCCCCCGACTGCCGCCGAGCCGGGGGAGGCACCCTCCCCCGCCACGCCCTGACCGGGGCGCCCGCCGATGCAGACAACCCGTATCCACCGCTCGGACATCACCCGCATCCGCCCGCTGTCGGCGGCGACCCGTGGCGACCACGGCCTGTTGTCCGGCGAACTGGAACGCCGGCTCGGTCCCGAAGCGGCGGCGCTGCTGTCCGAGCCCGTGATCGCGGCGGATGGCGCCACGATCGACTGGCACGTTCCGGGGCGCGTCACCGGCGTCCCCCTCGCCCGACTCGCCGAGCCGCGCCGCGCCGCCATGCTCGCCGAACTCGACCGCATCGCGAGCGGCGTGCTGGCGCTGGCCGACAGGCTGGAGCGCAAGGGCTCTGCCACCGAGCGCGATCTCGCCCGTGCCCTGCGCGAGGCGATGACCGTTCCCGACCCGAGCGAGGACCACGTCTACGAGGTCGCCGGCCACCCGGTCCTCGCGGCCTGGGGCCACGTCGGTGAACGGGGGCAGGGTTTCCGGCCGGGGCTTTCCGTCGCCGCGCCGATCTCACCGGCCGGAGACGAAACGCTGCCGCCCCGCTTCCGCGGCACGGCGCCGCCCCCCGCCGAAACCGACGCGGGGACCACCTTGTCGCCGGCGGCCGACGTGGCCACGGCCGCCACCATGCCCGCCGCGATCGTCCGGGCACCCTTCCCCTGGCTGCTGCTGCTGTTGTGGCTGTTGCTGGCCGCAATCGTCGCCGCGATCCTGGCGCTGCTGCTCAGGGCCTGCGCCATCGCCCCGCTCCTCGGCCTCTTCGGCATCGCCGGCGCCTGTCCCGGCGGCGGTGCCGCCCTCGCCGCCGTCGCCGGCCTCAGGGCCGAGATGATCCGGCTCGAAGACGCGCTGGCCGACCGGGTGGCGGACTGTCCTCCCTTTGCCGCCACCCTCGCACCCGTAGAACCGTTGGATCACGTCGATCCGCTGCCGATCCCTGCCGAAGACCGCACCGACGTCGCTCCCTCGGACATCGACGAGCGCATCGCGGATCTCTCCCGGGGCGATCTCGAGATCACCCTCGCCTGGAACGGCGTCGCCGACCTCGATCTCGGGGTGACCTTCGACTGCCCCGGAAGCGGCCCGGTCCGCATCGAATACTCGAAAGTCCGCCAGTTGGTCTGCGGCGGCGAACTCGACACCGACGCCAACGGCCGGCAGACGCTGACGCAGACGCCGGTCGAGCACGTCGTCTTCGCCGACGCCGCCGCGATCCCGCCAGGACCGATCACGGTCCACGTCACCTACTTCAAGCCGAACACCGATCCGGCCGACACCGTCCCCTACACGGTCGAGATCCGCCGCGGCGACGAGCGCGAGACCTTCACGGGCGTCGCGCGCCGCGACGAAGCCGAGAAGCCCCGGCCCGTCACCACCTTCACCGAGCGAGCACCGCAATGACCGAACCGGGTGAGACGATGCGCGACGACCTCGTCCTGGTGCCGAATTCCGGCGTCCAGTTCGTCCGCTTCGGCTTCAACGTCGACGCGCTGCCGCGCTTCGAGCGCAGCTTCATCGAACGGGCCTACGACGTCGGCGCCCGCACCGAGGACGGGTCGCCGGTTCCGTCCTGGCGCCTCCTCGCCGGCTGGAACGCCGACGACCCGGCGGAGCCGCCGCCCAACGAGCCGGAAGACGGCGACCTCACCTATTCGATCAACAAATACAAGGCTCTCGAACCCTTTCTGCGCAAATGGGTCCCGGTCCCCTACCTCAAGATCCTGAAGAACGCCTCCGGAGTGCTTCGCGAGATGCACGACGACGGGCCGACCAACTGGGTGCGCGTCCGCGTCGTGGACAATCCCGACCGCAGGAGCGAGGAGGATCCGAGTCACGTCGCCGTCTTCGCCTTCGATACTCTGATCGAGGATTATTCCGAGGAAGCCGAACCGGTGAGGCGCGAGCCGGAGCCCGCTCGCGGAGCGGCGGCGGAGGCCGGCGCGGAGGCACCCTACGTTCCCTATACCGAGCCGCGGGCGCGGGACGTCACCAATCCGCGCCGTTTCGCCTTCGTATCCCATATCCGCAACATCGACCGCTTCCTGTCGGACGTTCACGACGACCCGGCGACCGGGACCACCTTCGATCACCAGAAATGGGTGGTCGACTGGCTCGAGGCCCTGTTCCTCGAATTCCTGACGGTCTCCGTCGCGCCGCGCCGCCTGCGCCCCGGCGACATCCGCCACCACCTCGAACACGTCGCCCGCTGGATCGCCTTCCTCGAACTGCTGCGCGTCGCCCTCGCCCCGCCGCGGGTGCGCTTCGTCGACACGCTGTCGAGCAAGGCCCGCTATTCGCCGGTCGACGTCGACCTCATCCTCGACGTCGGCAACAGCCGCACCTGCGGGATCCTGATCGAGGACTACCCGAACCAGGACGATCTCGGCCTCGCCGGCGCGATGACGCTGAAGCTGCAGGACGTCGCCGAGCCGGAAACCGTCTATGGCGAACCGTTCGAGAGCCACGTCGAGTTCGCCCAGGCCTGGTTCGGCTACGACAGCCTGTCGCGGGACAGCGGCCGCGAGCGGGCGTTCTTCTGGCCGAGCCCGGTGCGGGTCGGGCAGGAGGCGACGCGCCTGCGCAACCGCCAGCAGGGCGGCACCGACACGCTCTGCGGCATGTCGAGCCCGAAACGCTATCTCTGGGACGTCGCCGAGGCGACCCAGCCCTGGCGCTTTCCGGCGAGCGACCACGTCGACGACACTCCGCCGCCCATCGGCCTCAGGCTGCGCCGCTTCGTCAACGCCAACGGCGACGTGCTGAGCCGGATGAAACGCGAGCACAAGCTGTTCGCCGCGCTCTATCCCGGCCGCCGCGCCGACGACCTCACCCGTCTCAGCCCCCGCTTCGGCTACTCCCGATCGGCGATCTACAGCTTCATGCTGGCGGAGGTGATCTGGCAGGCCTTCGTCATGATCAACAACCCGGAGGTACGCCGCAAGCGCAACCAGAGCGAGGCGCCGCGCCGCCTGCGCCGGGTCATCCTCACCCTTCCCTCCGCGGTGCCGACCCGCGAGCAGCGCATCATGAAGGCACGGGCCGAGAGCGCCTGCGACCTGATCTGGGATCTGATGGGCTGGTCGAAGGCGCCGCCGCCCGGCACCGTCCGGCCGAAGGTCGAGGTGAGCTGGGACGAGGCCTCCTGCGTCCAGCTGGTCTGGCTCTACGGCGAGATCGCGGAGAAGTTCGCCAGCAACATCGAGGGCTTCTTCCGCCTCGCCGGCCGGCCGCGGCGCCGCTTCACGCCCGAGACGCCGCCCGATCCCGCAGCGGCGCCGGAGCCGTCGCTGCGCGTCGCGTCGGTCGACGTCGGCGGCGGCACCACCGACCTGATGATCACCACCTATTTCCAGAAGGACAACCGCGCCATCGAGCCGGTCCAGACCTTCCGCGAGGGCGCGCGCACCGCCGGCGACGACATCACCCGCGCGATCATCGAGCGCGCGGTGCTGCCGGCGATCGAGGCCCACCTCAAGACCTGCGGCCTCGCCGAGCCGCGCCTGCTGCTGCGCCACCTCTTCGGCGGCGACCACGCCGACATCACCGTGCAGGAGACCAGCGAGCGCCGGCAATACGTCCAGCGCGTGCTGCACCCGGCCGCCCTCGCCCTGACGAGGGCCTCCGAAGAGATGCCGCCCCACGACTACGAGACGACCCGGACCCTCGCCCTCGCCGATCTGGTGCCGGCTCTCACGGCCGTGCCGGACCACACCCGCGACTATCTCGACCGGCCCGCGGCCGAGCGCGGAGCGCGCGGCTTCCGCATCGACGAGGTTCCCGTCACCGTCGATTTCGAGATCCTGCGCAAGGCCGTGACCGAGATTCTCGGCCCCGTCGTCGACAATCTCGCCGAGGCGATCCACCATTTCGACGTCGACATGGTGCTGCTCTCGGGTCGCCCGTCCAAACTCGAAGCGGTGGTCGACCTCTTCGCCGACGCCCTCGCCCTGACGCCGGACCGCATCCTGCCGCTGCACCGCTACCGGCCCGGCACCTGGTATCCGTTCCGCTCGCGCGACAACACCCGCATCGACGACCCGAAGACCGCGACCGTTGTCGGCGGCATGCTCTGCGCCCTCGCCGACCGCAGCATCCGCAACTTCATGCTCTACACCGACCGCCTCCAGATGCGCTCCACCGCCCGTTTCATCGGCGAACTCGAGGGCAACAACAAGCTCGTACCCGGCAAGGTTCTGTTCAGCGACGCCGACCTCGCCGACCGGCGCGCCGCCGCGGCGCCGCGCAGCCTGCGCTACTACTCCCGCATCATCCTCGGCTTCCGCCAGCTGCCGCACGAACGCTGGATCGCCTCGCCGCTCTACCAGATCGCCGAGGCCAAGGGTGGCAACACACCGCCGAAGCCGATCGTGGTCGGGCTGGAGCGCGCCGAGGTCGACCTCGCCGAAGACGGCGACGCGATCCTCGACCGCGAGAGCGCGCGCGAGGAACTGCGCATCGTCGAGGCCTTCGACGCCATGGGCAGCCCGGTGGCGCAGTCGATGTTCCTGACGCTCCGCACCATGGACGACACCGCGAGCTACTGGCTCGATTCCGGGATTCTCACCGTATGAACGCGCCGCCCCTCGACCTTTCCGCCGCGGACGGCGCGGCGCTCTCCGCCCTCGCCGCCGCCACCGCCGACGCCACCGGCCGTGCCCTCGACTGGATCGAACGACCGGCCAACGCCGAGCGGGTCGCAGAGACCCGGCACGCCCTCGAAAAGGAGCTGCGACGCGGCCTCGTCGCCGCCCGCCGCCTCGCCGAGGCGGCCGGCCGGCCGATGGCCGTCGCCGTCTTCGGCGCGAGCCAGGTCGGCAAGTCGCACCTCATCTCCGTCCGGGCGCGCAAGGGCGACACCCTCCTCGCCCGTTTCGACGGCGTCGCCGAGCCGGTCAGCTACATCGACCGGATCAACCCCGACAAGGGAACGGAGGCGACCGGCCTCGTCACCCGCTTCACGGTCCACGGCGTCGCCAGCCCGCCCGGCTTTCCGGTCCACCTGCGCCTGCTCGGCCACGGCGACATCGTCAAGATCCTCGCCAACGCCTACTTCTTCGACGGCAGTCCGGCCCGCTACGAGACCTTTCCCGAGCGCGAAGAGATCCACGCCCATCTCGATCCCTATCGGGGCCTGTCCGGCCCGAAGGTCGCGAACGGGCTCACCGTCGAGGACGTCTGGGATCTCGAGGACTATTTCTCCGCCTATCTCGCCGAATCCGCGCTGACCCGCAGCCTGCGCGCGGCCGGCTTCTGGCAGGTCGCGGCGGAGGTCGTGCCGCGCCTCGCCCCCGAACGGCTCGCCGGCCTGTTCGCCATCCTCTGGGGTCGTCACCAGCCGCTGACCGATCTCTATCTGAAGCTCGTCGACGGCCTCGCCCGCATCGGCTTCTGCGCGGAGGCCTTCGCGCCGCTGTCGGCGATCGACACCGCCACGGGGGCCCAGTCGATCCTCGACGTCACCGCCCTCGAAAGGCTCGGCGAGCCGGCCGGCGAGCGCCTCGCCATCCGCAGCCCGGCCGGCGCCGAGACCGAACTCGCCCGTCCGGTGGTCACCGCCCTCACCGCCGAACTGCGCATCCTCCTCGACGAGAAGCCCTGGGACTTCTTCGACCACACCGACCTGCTCGACTTCCCAGGCTACCGCGGCCGCGGCCTCAAGAAAGGCGGCTCCGAGGACGACGGCCCGCGCGGCCTCGCCCGCGCCTTCGCCGATGCGCCGGCCACGACGGTCGCCGAGCTGATGCTGCGCGGCAAGGTCGAATACCTGTTCCAGCGTTACGTCGCCGAGCAGGAGATCACGGCGATGCTGCTCTGCGTCAAGGAGAGCAACCTCGACGTCGTCCAGCTCCCGGACGTGATCGACCGCTGGGTCGCCGCCACCCACGGTTCGCGGCCGGCGGACCGGGTCGGCAAGCCGGTGCTGCTGCACTTCGTGCTGACCCGCTTCGACATGCATTTCGAGGAGAAGCGGTCCGACGACGCGCTCGGCCTCGGCGCCCGCTTCGAGGGGCGAATGAAAGCCTCGATGCTGCAGCCCTTCGGCTCCACCCCGGACACCTGGGTCAAGAGCTGGACCCCCGGAACCCCCTTCCGCAACACCTTCCTGATGCGCAACCCGAACATCCAGAACCGCGCCGTCTTCGAGTTCGACGGGGCGCGGGAGGCGCGGGTCAAGCCCGATCAGGCCGACCTCCTCGCCCGCCTGCGCGCCGCCTTCCTCGGCACCGAGGCGGTCGCCACCCACGTCGCCGATCCCGGCCTCGCCTTCGACGAGATGATGCGGCTCAACGACGGCGGCGCCAGCCACATCGCCCGCTCGCTCGCCCCGGTCTGCAATCCGCGGATCAAGACCGAACAGGTCCGCTCCCGGCTCGACGCCCTGCGCCGGCGCATCGCCGACCTGCTGGTGCGCTTCCACGTCGCGACCGACCTCGACAAGCGCCTCGCCGCCCGCCGTGCCGTCGCCCAACGCGTTCTCGCCGACCTCTATCTCACCGAGGCCGATCGCCGGCTCGGCGGCCTGATGCGGGCGATGATGATGGAGGCCGGGCAGATCGCCGATCATCTCTACGAAGCGGAGTTCCGCCCGTCGGAGGCGCCGCGCGAGGCGGCGGAGCCGACGCCGGTGTCCCGGGCAGCGCCGGCCGCGTCCCTGCGCGCCCG
>CALCDT010000300.1 GCA_937900425.1 uncultured Alphaproteobacteria bacterium
AGCTCAATCCGCATCAGGCGAATGCGGTCTGGCGGATCCTTCAATCCGGCACCACGCTTCTCGACCACGTCGTCGGCGCGGGCAAGACGTTCACGATCATCGCGGCGGCGATGGAGATGCGGCGCATTGGTCGTGCGCGCAAGCCCGTCATCGTCGTGCCGAACCACCTGGTCGAGCAATGGGCCGTGGATTTCTTGCGGCTCTATCCCGGCGCCGAAGTCCTCGCCGCCTCGAAGCGCGACTTCGAGAAGGATCGCCGGAAGGCTCTGTTCGCCCGGATCACGACCGGCGATTGGGACGCGATCATCGTCCCGCATTCGAGCTTCGGCAAAGTCGAGGTGGACCCGGAAGCCCTCTCGGAGTTCATCGAGGAGCGGGTCAAGGATATCGTCGCCTCGAAGGTTGCTCTGGAAAAGCGCGAGGGCAAGAAAAGCCGCAACATCAATCGCCTCGAAGACATGATTACCCGGCTGCGGGAGCGCCAGAAGCGACTTGTCGACGCCGGGCGCAAGGATGACAACCTATATTGGTCGGAGCTTGGTATCGACGCGATTTTCGTCGACGAGGCGCGCGAGTTCAAAAACCTCGAATACAGCACCTCGATGCAGAGGGTCGGCGGTCTCGGCAACCCGCAGGGTTCGCAGAAGGCGAGCGACCTCTACGTGAAGGTTCAGCAAACCCTCAAGGCGACTGGCGGCCACAACGTCATCTTTGCGACCGGCACGCCCATTTCCAACTCGATGGTCGAGATGTACACGATGATGCGGTATCTCGACTATCCGACGCTCGTGGCGCGCGGGCTGGCGCACTTCGACGCTTGGGCGCGCATGTTCGGCGATGTCGTGACGGATTGGGAACTGAGCCCGTCCGGCAAGTACAAGCTCAGCAGCCGATTCGCACGGTTCGTGAACCTCCCCGAACTGATGCAGATCTACCTCTCGTTCACCGACGTCATCACCCGCGACGACATCGACCGGATGCTCGCGGCCGAGGGGCGGCGCCTGTCCGTGCCGAAGGTGAAGGGCGGCAAGCCCGAGAACGTCGTCGTCGAGCGCAGCCCCGAGCAGGCCCGGTACATCGGCGAACCGATCAAGGACGCCGACGGCAACGACACCGACCAGTACCCGCGCGGGTCGCTCATTTGGCGCGCGGAGAACCTGCCGAAGACGGTCGAGAAGGGCGGCGACAACATGCTCAAGATCATGTCGGACGCCCGCAAGGCGGCGCTCGACATGCGAATGATCGACCCGAACGCGCCGGATCCCGAGGGCTCCAAGCTCAACGTCGCGGCCCGACGGATCGTGGACATCTACCGCAAGTGGGACGCCGACAAGGGCGCCCAACTCGTCTTCCTCGACCTGTCGACGCCCAAGGCGGCCCGAGGCGCGGAGGCTGCTCGCATCCGCGGGCTGATCGCCGCCGCCGAGGAAGGGGACGAGAGCGCGCAAGCCGAGCTGGACAAGCTTTCGCCGGACGACCTTCTGGCGCTCGACGGCGAGTTCTCGGCCTACGACGACCTGAAGGAGAAGCTGGTCCGCTTGGGCATCCCGGCCGACGAGATCGCTTTCATCCACGACGCCAAGACCGACGGTCAGAAGGCCGAGTTGTTCGGCAAGGTCCGGTCCGGCCGCGTTCGCGTCCTGATGGGATCCACGTCCAAGATGGGCGCCGGCACGAACGTTCAGGACCGTCTCGTCGCTCTGCACCACATCGACGCGCCGTGGCGCCCGTCCGACCTCGAACAGCGCGAGGGCCGGATCGTTCGGCAGGGCAACAAGCTCTATGAGCGCGACCCCGAGGGCTTCGAGGTCGATGTCATCCGCTACGCCACCAAGGGCACCCTCGACGCCCGTATGTGGCAGACGATCGAAGGCAAGGCGCTCTTCATCGGGCAGGTGCGCAAGGGCGCGACTGGACAGCGCGAGATCGAGGACATCGGCGGCGAGGCTGCGAACGCCGCCGAGATGAAGGCCGCGGCGAGCGGCAACCCGCTGGTCCTCGAGGAAATGTCGCTTCGGCAGCGGGTGAAGCGGCTCGAAGGCGAGCGCTACGCCCACGACAGCGGGCAGTTCCGCATTCGCGACATGATCCGAGCGACCGAGCGCCGCATCGAGGCGAACGAGCAGCGCGCGGCCGCGATGCGGGAGGACGTGAAGCGCAAGACCCCCGACAAGTTCAAGATGACCGTCCGGGGCGAGACCTTCGAGAAGCGGAAGGACGCCGGGCTCGCGATCCTCAAGGCCGCTATGGAGATGCAGGCGCGCGGCCAAGACAGCATCGAGGTCGGCACCTATGGCGACTTCCGGATCGTCATCGACCTGCTCGCGAAGGATCGGTTCGCGCCGACCGTCGTCGGGGAGGGGGAATACCAGCCCGAAGACTTCTCGCTCGGCGCCGACCCGCAGGGGCTGACCATCCGCATCACCAACGCGGTGCAGGGCCTCGGGGAGGCGATCAAACGGATCGAGAAGGCCATCGCCGAGGACCGCGCGTCGCTCCCGAAGCTCCGGGCGCAGGTCGCCGAATGGCCGAAGGCGGCGGAATTGGAGGAGACGAAGGCCCGTCACCGCGAGGTGATCGCCCAGCTACGGCCGAAGAAGAAGGAGGATGGAGCCGCCGCGGCCTCGGGCGCGAAGCCGTCTATCGCCGGCAGCGGCTCCGACGAGATCGAAAGCGCGTTCGGCGACACGCGGTCCTTGGCCGAGCACCTGATGAACGACGACCTCGGCGGGTTCGTCCGGGCTCTGATGGACGCCGGCCGCGTCGTGCTGCACGACGACATCGCCGAACTGGCCGCCCGGCATGGGGCGCCGCGGGAGGCGACCGTTCGCGGCCTCACGGTGGACGGCGTCATCCACCTGTCGGCAAAGGGGCTCACCGCCGAAACGGCGATGCCGACCCTCCTGCACGAGGTTTTCCACGCCGGCGTGGAGCCGCTGATCGGCTCGAAGCGGTGGCGCAACCTGCTCGACCGCGTCGGCACGATCCTCGCGAACCAAGAAGCCAAGGCGCCGGGCGAGCGGTCGCTGTTCTGGCGCGACGCCATCGCCCACATCGACGAGATCGGGACGCCGGCCGAGCATCGGGCCGAGGAACTGGCGGCCTACGCCATCGACTACCGCGAGGCGGCGCCGGCCGGGCTCGGCGCCATCCTCGACAACATCGTCGGCGCGGTGAAGGCGTGGGTTCTGAAGACCTTCGGGGCGCAGGTCGGCGCCGTGACGCCGGGCCAGCTCCGGGCGCTCGCCAAGGCGGCCCTGCGAGATGGATGGGGGGCCACGGACGGTGCGCCGGACGGCGACGGGCGCATGAGCATCCGCAGCATCAAGCGCAAGAATCGGCAAGCTCGTCCAAGCAGCACGAGGGGTGTCGACCAACACCGTCCTGCCGTTGGCTCGGGCCTCTCAATGGCTCATCCGTCGGGCGGCAAAGACTGGTCTCGACCTCTCCGGCTTCGAGCACGTCATCGACGAATCTGCGATCCGGCACATCCTGAAGCGCCACACCGACCCCAAGGTCGAGGGTGATCGTGATCAGCTTCCGGTGACGGCGGAAGCGTTCGAGCACATTCCCGCCGTCATCGCGTCGCCGATGCGGGTGGTGTTCGGCACCAAGGCGAAAACCGGGCTTGAGCAGGTGGCGTATTTGGGGCGCCTGCCGGACGGAAAGATGCTCTATCTCGAGGAAGTCCGCACCGGCAGGCGCCACCTCGCAACGAAGTCGCTGCGATTGTATTCTGCTACGGCTCGTGCCGACGACATCATCGCCAGCCTTGGCCTCTACGCCCAAGACGACAGCATTGCCGACAACGTAGCGACGGAAGCGGCCGAGGGCAAGAAGGGCGAGGACGGCGGAGCCCGGTTCAATATCGCGCCGCAGCGGCCCGCCGGCCCGGCCGAGCCAGAGCCGGCCGTGTGCGCGACCTGCTGTCGAACGCCCTGACGCAGGCCATGGGCGGCAAGTACGGGCTGCTCGCCGCGGCTCCGCTGCGCCCCATGCTGGAGGAACTGGGGAAGGAGCTTCCGTCGGCCCGCGGCTTCCTCGAGACGAAGCAGGCGATGGACACCCTGCGCAACGAGTGGCACGCGAAGGTCGACGAGACCGCCCAGCGCTGGCTTCGCTACCGCACCCGCGACCGGGCCGAGAACGGCCGGCTCATGGACATCATGCACGAGTCCACCCTCGCTCAGGTCGACCCGTCCAAGCCGCTCGTCCCCAAGGCCGGCCCCGCCGACTGGATCCTCTACCGCAAGGGCGACCCGGAGAGCGAGAAGTGGCAGGCGGCGGCTCGCCGCATCGCCGAGGACGACCGGCGCCGCGAAGCGTGGACGGACCTGAAAGCCCGGTTCGACGCACTCTCCGACGAGGGCCGGGCGCTCTACGGGGTCGTCCGCGACGCCTACAGAGACCCCTCCGACCAGTTCGAGGCGACGATCCTCGCCAACATGCAGAAGGCGCTGGAGATCGGCATCAGACGGGCCGAGCGCGAGCACGCGGCCGAGATGCGGCGCATCCGCGACGAGGGGCTCACCGGGCAGGACGAGATCGACGCGATCGAGGCGGCCGACCGGCGGCTCCAGATGGCGAAGACCAAGAACGCTTGGAACAAGCGCGCCCGGCTCACGCTGATGCGGGAGCAGTTCGAGACGAACCGCCTGAGCGGCCCCTACTTCCCGCTGGTGCGCTTCGGCGACTTCTACGTCACCGTGCGCGACGACGAGGGCCGGGTGCTGTCCTTCTCCCGGTTCGAGAAGGTGTCGCAGCAGCGCTTCGCGCGGGAGATGCGCCGCGACCCAACCCGGTCCGCCGAATCGAGCCGCCGGCCGTTGCGCCCACATCGCCCTCGGAGCGCTTCACACGCCCACAGAGGAAACGTCGCTAAGTCATTGAAAAAATGGTCGGAGTGCCGAGATTCGAACTCGGGACCCCGTGCACCCCATGCACGTGCGCTACCAGGCTGCGCTACACTCCGACGGCGGTTTCGTAACGCTTCGCCGCCGGCGGGGCAAGTCCGTTGTCGCGGGTCCGTCGTCGGCGGCGCGCCCGCCTCCGCTTGCCGTGGGCCTTGCGTCCCGCCCCTCAGAAGATCCCGTCCTCGTAGCGGACCGTGCCGTCGACGAGGAGGCGCTTCAGGGCGGCGCGGCCGCCGGCGCCGACGGCGACGTCGACGGCGAGGCGGCCGCCGTCGCGCCGATTTTCGAGCGCCCGGCCCTCGCCCTCCGGCACGAAGAACCGGCCGAGGCCGTAGTCGACCGTGTAGCGGCAGGCCGGCGTGCAGTCGGCCGCCGTGACGACGCCACGCAGCACCGTGCCGCTGCCCGGATCGGCCCGGTGCACCGATCC
>CALCDT010000301.1 GCA_937900425.1 uncultured Alphaproteobacteria bacterium
CCGCGCCCGCGGGCAGCGCCACGGCGGTGACCGCGCCGACCGCCCCGGCTGCCCCGTCCGCTGCGGACGACGACGCGCCGACCTACCAGATCACCAACGGCCAGGTCGACTGGAACACCTTCGCCGGCTATCTGCGCTACAACGCCGAGTGCATCGAGTGCCACGGCCCCGACGGCGTCGGCTCGACCTTCGCGCCGTCGTTGGTCGATGCGCTGAAGACGCTGAGCTACGACGACTTCCTCGACATCGTCACCAACGGTCGCAAGGACGTCACCGCGTCGGCCGACAAGGTGATGCCGGCGCGCGGCACCGACCCGAACGTCATGTGCTTCGTCGACGACATCTACGCCTACCTGAAGGGTCGCGCCGACGGCGCGATCCACCGTGGCCGGCCCGAGCACGTGGCGGTGACGGCAGCCGAACGTCAGGCTGAGGACGACTGCCTCGGCTTCGGCGGGCCGGTGCCGAAGCACGGCTGAGGCCGGACGGCGCAGCACCGCTCTTCACCGGGTCGTCCGGCGAGGAGCCGGGGGCGCTCACCCCGAGCGCAGCAGCCGCACCGCCGCATCGCGCCGGAACAGGTGCAGCAGCGTCCTAAGGGCGGCCCCCCGCGGCCCGGCGAGATCCGGGTCGGTGGCGAGGATCAGGCGGGCGTCGTCGCGGGCGATCTCGACGAGTTCTCCGTGGACCGCGAGGTCGGCGATGCGGAAGCCCGGCGTGCCGCTCTGGCGGGTGCCGAGGAGTTCGCCCTCGCCGCGCAACCTAAGGTCCTCCTCCGCGATGAGGAAGCCGTCATCGGTCGCCCGCATCACCTCGAGGCGGGCCTTCGCCGTCTCGCCGATCGGGCCCTTGTAGATCAGCAGGCAGACCGACGGCCGGTCGCCGCGGCCGACGCGACCGCGCAGCTGGTGCAGCTGGGCGAGGCCGAAGCGTTCGGCGTGCTCGATGACGATGATGGTGGCGTCGGGCACGTCGACGCCGACCTCGACCACCGTGGTGGCGACCAGCACCCTGGTGCGGCCGTCGCGGAAGGCGGCCATCGCCGCGTCCTTCTCCGCCGCCTTCTGGCGGCCGTGGACGAGGCCGACCACCGGCCCCAGGGCGGCGACGAGGTCGAGGTGGCGCGTCTCGGCCGCGGCGAGGTCGACGACCTCGCTCTCTTCCACGAGCGGGCAGATCCAGTAGGCCTTCTGGCCGTCGGCGATCGCCACCCGCAGCCGGTCGACGACGTCGTCGAGGCGCTCGGAGGGAATGATGCGGGTGTCGATCGGCCGCCGCCCTGCGGGCTTCTCGGTCAGCCGCGATACGTCCATGTCGCCGAAGGCCGAAAGCACCAGGGTGCGCGGGATCGGCGTCGCCGTCATCACGAGGACGTCGGTGCCGCCGCCCTTGCCGGAGAGGGCGAGGCGTTGGTGGACGCCGAAGCGGTGCTGCTCGTCGACGACGGCGAGGGCGAGCGAGCGGAAGGCGACGTCGCCCTGGAATAGCGCGTGGGTGCCGAGCACGATGTCGACCGAGCCGTCGGCGAGACCGTCGAGGATGCGGGCGCGCTCGCGCCCCTTCTCGCGGCCGGTGAGCACCGTCGCCGTCAGTCCCGCCTTCTCGGCGAGCGGCGCGATCGCCGCGAGATGCTGGCGGGCGAGCAGCTCCGTCGGCGCCATCATCGCCGACTGGCCGCCGGCCTCCGCCGCCATCGCCATGGCGTAGAGCGCCACCACCGTCTTGCCCGAGCCGACGTCGCCTTGGATGAGGCGCAGCATCCGCTGCGGCGCGGCGAGGTCCCGGGCGATGTCGTCGATCGCGGCGCGCTGCGAGCCGGTGAGGGCGAACGGCAGGGCGGCGGTGATGCGGCCGGTGATTTCGCCGGTCGGTATCCGCGCGCGGCCCGTCGGCCGGCGCAGCTTGAGGCGTACCAGCGCCAGCGCCACCTGGTTCGCCAAGAGCTCGTCGTAGGCGAGGCGGGCCCGCGCCGGCGCGTCGGTGGCGATCGATTCGGGCGCCTCGGTTCGGTGCAGCCGCGCCAACGCCTCGCCGAAGGCCGGCCAGCCGCGGCGGGCGACGAAGGCGGGATCTAGCCACTCGGGCAGCTGCGGCAGGCTTTCGAGCGCGATTCCGGCGGTGCGGCCGACCACCCGGCCCGACAGGCCCTCCGTCAGCGGATAGACGGGCTCGACGAGCGGCATCCGCTCGGCCTCGTCGGGGGCCAGCACGTAGTCCGGGTGCGCCATCTGCGGGCGGCCGTTGAACCACTCGGCGCGGCCGGAGACGACACGGGTCGAGCCGACCGGCGCGAGCTTCTCCAGCCACTCCGCCTTGGCGTTGAAGAAGACGAGGGCGATCTCGCCGGTCTCGTCCTGGCCGAAGACGCGGTAGGG
>CALCDT010000302.1 GCA_937900425.1 uncultured Alphaproteobacteria bacterium
TCGATCGACCCGTTCCGGCTGTTCCTCGTGTTCAACGAGCTCGTCGACGCCGAGGCGCGGGGAGTGGCCCTGTCGCCCGCCCACATGCTCGACCAGTCGCACAACGTCACCGATCCGATCGAGAGCCTGAGCGCCAGCGCCACCGAGGTGACGCGGGCGCTGGCGCAGGCGGTCATCGTCGACCGCGCCGCCCTCGCCGAGCTGCAGGATCGCAACGACGCGCTCGGCGCGGCGCAGACGCTGAAGCGGGCGTTCACCACCGACGTCTCGCCGATCCTCGCCGAGGCGCGCCGCCGCAAGGGCGGTGCCCTCGACCCGATCGCCGCCTACCGCGCCTCGGGCTACCGCGAGCGCAAGGCGAACGAGCGGCCGGCCCGCCAGGGCGGTGGCGGCGGCATCGTCTGACCCCCTACGACGTCCCGACAGACCGGCACGCGCCCCGGCGCGGACGTACCGCGCCATCCGGCCGGTGCCGAACACTCGCCGCATTGTCGCGCAATCGTCCGCACCGTCAGCGTGCCGGCACATTCTCGTGCAGCCACAGACAGAACCGGCACAAAATCAGCCTTGTCGAGAGATAGGTTTCCCTAGATCGATCTTATGATGAAATAATTTCTCTCATTCCAATTCGTATACGAAAGTCTATTTTTACATTCGTTCCGCGTTCTGTATTTTCGCGCCCGTATTCGGACGGCAGTCGACGGATCTCCGTCGATTTCCACTGGCGTCCGGAAAAATAAAATGCAGGCGGGGCAGCGTTTCCCGCCGCGACTTCTGTGCGTCTTCCTGTGACTTTCGATACCCCAGCGACCGGAAACTCTTCCGGCCGGGGATGCGTGGCAAGCGTGCGGGCGGTGCCCAGCCCGAAGACGGCGGAGATCGCTCCCCGGCGACCTCGATCGAACGCCGGCACAGCCGCACGGCGAGGAGAAGCAACATGCCCTCATGGCGTCCCGACCCCAGTTTCTACCCCTCTCCCCGGATGGCGGAGAGAGCGCCGCCCGAAACCATCGCCTACGTCGCCGCCTTCGATCCGTCGCGCCGCACGCCCGACGCGATCGCCGTGGTCGACGTCGACCCTGCGTCGGCCCAGTACGGCACCATCCTGTCAACGACGGCGATGCCGAATACCGGTGACGAGCTGCACCACTTCGGCTGGAACGCCTGCTCCTCCTGCCTGTGCCCGAACGCACCGCATCCGCACGTCGCCCGCCGCTACCTCGTGGTGCCGGGGCTGCGATCGTCGCGCGTCCACATCCTCGACACCCAGCCCGACCCGCGCCGGCCGACCCTCGTCAAGGTGATCGAGCCGAAGGAGATCGCCGAGAAGACCGGCTACACCCGGCCGCACACCGTGCATTGCGGACCGGACGGCATCTACGTCACGGCGCTCGGCAACGCCGAGGGCGGGGCGCCGGGCGGCGTCTTCCTGATGGACCCGGAGACCTTCGAACCGCTCGGCCAGTGGGAGATCGAGCGCGGTTCGCAGAAGCTCGCCTACGACGGCTGGTGGCACCTCGGCCACGATACCCTGGTGACGAGCGAGTGGGGCACGCCCGATACCTTCGAGAACGGCCTTGTGCCGGAGATCCTGCTCGGCTCCAAATACGGCCGCAAGCTGCACTTCTGGGACCTGCAGCGCCGCAAGCATCTCCAGGAGATCGACTTCGGCGAGGAGCACCAGCTCGTCTTCGAACTGCGTCCCGCCCACGATCCGACCAAGGCCTACGGCTTCGTCAACTGCGTCGTCAGTCTGAAGGACCTGTCGTCGTCGATCTGGACCTGGTATCGCGACGGCGACCGCTGGGCGGCGCGCAAGATCATCACCATCCCGGCTGAGCCGGCAGACCCCGATCTGCTGCCGCCGATGCTGAAGGGCTTCGGTGCCGTGCCGCCGCTCGTCACCGACATCGACCTGTCGATGGACGACCGCTTCCTCTACGTCTCGTGCTGGGGCACCGGCGACTTCATCCAGTACGACGTCTCCGACCCGTTCGAGCCGCGCGAGACCGGCCGCGTCCGTATCGGAGGCATCGTCTCGCGCGCCGCCCACCCGGCGGCCCCCGGCAAGCCGCTCGGCGGCGGCCCGCAGATGGTAGAGATCAGCCGCGACGGCAAGCGCGTCTATTTCACCAACTCGCTCTACGGCGCCATCGACACGCAGTTCTACGACGGCGGTTTCGACGGCTGGATGGTGAAGCTCGATATCGGCGACGAGGGCGGCATGGCCTTCGACCAGCGCTTCTTCCTCTCCTGGCCCGAGGGGCACCTGCCGCATCAGGTCCGGTTGGAGGGCGGCGACTGCTCGTCGGACTCCTACTGCTTCCCGTAAGGAGCGCACGTGAGCATCCCCCCGGAGCTTTGGCCGTGGATCGCGCTCGCCGGGCTCGGGGCCTTCCACGGACTCAACCCGGCCATGGGCTGGCTGTTCGCGGTGGCCCTCGGCATGCACCGCGGCGGCCGCCGGACAGTGCTGATGTCGCTGGCACCGATCGCCGTCGGCCACCTCGCGGCGATCGCGGCGACCCTAGCCGTCCTCGTCGGCTTCGGCCTGGTGATCCATCCAGGTACGCTGGCCAAGGCCTGCGGCGCCGCGTTGATCGCCTGGGCCGCCTGGCACCTCGCCGCGGGCCACCGACGGCGCGTCCGCATCGGGATGAGCACCGGAATGGCCGGCCTCACGGTGTGGTCGTTCCTGATGGCGGTCGGGCACGGGGCCGGGCTGATGCTGGCCGCGGTCGCGCTGCCGCTGTGCCTCTCCGGCGCGGCGGGAGCCGACGCGGCAAGCGGTCCCTTCGGCACGGCGGTCATGGCGGTGGCACTGCACACGGCGGCGATGCTCGCCGTCATCGCCGCCGTCGCCGTCACCGTCTACGACTGGGCCGGCGTCGGCTTCCTGCGGCGGGGCTGGATCAACGTCGAGATCGTCTGGAGCGCCGCGCTGGCGGCGAGCGGCGTGGTGCTGCTCGTCGCCTGACGCGGGAAAACGAAGCCGCCGCCGGGCCATCCGGCGGCGGCCATTTTCGGATCAGGCGACGAGCGGCTTCAACCCGGCCTCGATCTGCCTGCGACGCGGCTCCAGGAACGGTGGCAGAGACAGCCGCTCGCCGAGCCTGTCGGCCGGCTCGTCCGTGGCGAAGCCCGGCCCGTCGGTGGCGATCTCGAACAGGACGCCGCCCGGCTCGCGGAAATAGAGACTGCGGAAGTAGAAGCGATCGACCGCGCCCGAGTTCGGGATCCGGAGCTCGTCGAGACGATCGACCCAGGCCCGGTAGCTCGTCTCGTCCGGAGTGCGGAAGGCGACGTGGTGGACGCCGCCGGCGCCCTGCCAGGCGGGCTCGAGGTCGGGTCGCACGGCGACGTGCAGTTCCGCCCCCGCCCCGCCCGGCCCCATCTCGTAGACGTGAACACGGTGGTTCGGCCCGGTCGGATCAGCGTAATCGCGCACCCGCCGCATCTCCATGACGCGGGTCAGCACCAGGTCGGTATATTTCAGCTCCGGCACCGTCATGGTGATCGGTCCGAGACCTCGGATCTGCCGTTCGGCGGGCACGGGGCTCTTCTCCCACGGCCGCGCGTCGCCCTCACCCCGGTCGTCCACAAGGGCGATGCGCTGACCCTCGGGATCCTCGAAGTCGAGGGTGCTGCGGCCGTCGCGCTCGACGATGTCGCCGATGGCGATGCCGGCGCCCTTCAGCCGGTCGTGCCAGTATTCGAGCGTGCGCTCGCCGGCGACGCGCAGCGCGGTCCGGGTGACCGAGTTGTTGCCGCGCCGCTCGCGTGCCACCGGCCAGTCGAAGAAGGTGAGGTCGGTGCCCGGCCGGGCGTCCTTGTCGGCATAGAACAGGTGGTAGGCGCTGACGTCGTCCTGGTTGACGGTCCGCTTGACGAGCCGCATCCCGAGGACGCCGGTATAGAAGGCATAGTTGCCGCTCGCGTTTGCCGAGACGGCCGTCAGATGGTGGATACCAGTCAGGTCCATTATCGCCTCCAGCGGCTTAGCGCCACAGGAAGGCCCCCATCGGCGCAGGCGTCATGTAAGGCGCGCCCCGGACGCCCGCCACGCCCGGCAGCCAACCGGCCCCGACACGCACTGTCTACTATCATCGAACGATAGCCGGCTGGAACCGGCGTCACGGCTGACGGGTTAAGGGCGCAGCCGCCGGGGTCGGGCGGCCGAGGGGCCAGCATGCTTCGAACGTCCGAGCACGTTCCCGTGGAAAGGGCGTCCCGGCCAAGGCGGGGCATCGCAGCCGTCCCGCCCAGGGACGAGACGGGGGGCGAGCCCGACCGGCGCAGGGGCCGATTTTCCTTCGGGGAAGGCCGCAACGTCTGGCGCGTCACCCGCGCCCGCCGCGCCGCCGTCCTCGTCGACGCGGCCGATTATTTCTGCGCGCTGCGGGCGGCGCTGATCGCCGCCGAGCGGTCGATCGTCATCGTCGGCTGGGACATCGACAGCCGTACCCGCCTGCTCGGTCCCTCGTGCGTCGCCGACGACGGCCTGCCGGAGACCCTCGGGCCGTTCCTCGACGCCCTCGTCGCCCGGCGCCCGGAACTGACCGTCCGTCTGGTGCTCTGGGACTTCTCGGTGCTGTACTCGCTGGAGCGGGAGCTTTCGCCAGAGTTCGCGCTGCAATGGCGGACGTCGTCGCAGATCGAGCTCTGTCTCGACGATGAGATCCCGACCGGCTCGGCCCACCACCAGAAGATCGTCGTCGTCGACGATCGGATCGCCTTCTCCGGCGGCCTCGACCTGACGGTGCGCCGCTGGGACACCAGCGAACACCGCCTCGACAATCCCGACCGCGTCGATCCGGCAGGCGTCGCCTATGCACCCTTCCACGACGTCCAGATGATGGTCGACGGCCCAGCGGCGTCTGCCCTCGCCGAACTCGCGGCCGAGCGCTGGCGGCGGGTCAGCGGCGAGACGCCGCCGCCGGCCGGGCTCGGCGACGGCGGCTGGCCGGAGACCGTGACGCCCGACCTCACCGACATCGACATCGGCATCGCCCGGACGTGGCCGCGTTTCCGCGACGAGGCGGAGGTGCGGGAGGTCGAGGCGCTGTTCGATGACATGATCGGCGCCGCCGAGCGATCCATCTACATCGAGAACCAGTTCCTCACCGCCGCCGGAATCGCCGAGCGACTCACTGGGGCGCTGCAGGAAAATCCCTGCCTAGAGGCGGTGCTGGTGGTGCCGCGCACCCACCACACCTGGCTTGAGCAGAAGACGATGCTCGCCGGCCGCATCCGCTTCCGCGCCATCCTGGAGCAGGCCGGAATCATGGAGCGGGTGCGGCTCTCGATGGCGACCAAGCCGTGTTCGTCCACTCCAAGGTGATGATCGTCGATGATCGCCTGCTCAGGGTTGGCTCCTCCAACCTCGCCGAGCGGTCAATGGGCGCCGACACCGAATGCGATCTCGTCGCCGCCGCCAACACCGATGGCGACCGCGCCGGTATCACCGCCGTCCTGCACCGCCTCCTCGCCGAGCATTGCGGTTGCTCGCCCGAGGAGGTCGCTGCCTCGATCGGCGAAGCCGGCCTCTGCGTGACGGTCGACCGCCTGTCCTGCGGTGGCCGCGGCCTGAAGCCGATCGCGGATTCGGGGGAGGCGATCCTGGAAAAAACGAGCCTCGAAATGGTCGCCGACCCATCGCGTCCGCTAGACGAGGCAGAGCCGCTATCGGCGGTGGCCGGCGCGGCGCCGGGGCCGAGCTACCTGCGCTGGCTGGTGCCGGCGGCGATCATCCTCGTGGTCCTCGCCGCCGCGACGCTGGTCTGGCGGTTCACCGGCTTGTCGGAGGTCGCCGACGTCGAGACCGTCGCGGCGTCGCTGGCAGCGGCCCCCGGCGGGCCGGTGGGGGCCGGGGTGGTGATCGCCGTGTTCGTCCTCGCCGGCTTTGTCGCCTTTCCGGTGACGATCCTCATCGCCGCGACGGCGGTCGCCTTCGGCGCTTGGCCCGGCCTCGCCTTCGCCGCCGCCGGCTCGATGTCGAGCGCCGTCGCCACCTATGGCGTCGGCCGGCTGATCGGCCAGGAACGGCTGCGCCGGCGGCTCGGGCCGCGCATCAACCGGCTCGGCGAGCGGATCGCTCGGCAAGGCATCGTCACCGTCGCCACGGTGCGGCTGGTGCCGATCGCACCGTTCACCGTCGTCAACCTCGTCGCCGGGGCGTTGCGGATCCGCCTGCTCGATTACGTCCTCGGCACACTTCTCGGCCTCGCCCCGGGGCTGGTGCTGATGACCACCCTCGGCAGCCGGATCCTCGCCGCCTTCGAGAATCCGTCGGTGACGACGATCCTGCTCGCCGTCACCGTCGTGCTCGGCTGGATTCTGCTGTCGATCGGCATCCAGGCCCTCGTCACCCGATGGCAGAGCCGGCGGGCGTGACCTCCGGCAACGGATGCGTGCGCGTCCTGACCTGGAACGTGCATCGCTCGGTCGGCCCGGACGGCCGCTACGATCCCGGCCGCGTCGTGCGGCTCGTGCAAGCACACGCGCCGGACGTCGTCGCCATCCAGGAGCTCGATACCCGCGGCCTGCCGACCGCGCACGAGCGGACGCTCGCCCTCCTCACCGACGCGTTCGGCCCGCATACCGTCGAGGCGCGCACCATCACCGCCGCCGACGGTCACTACGGCCACGCCGTCATCAGCCGGTGGCCGCTCACCGACGCGGTGCTGCACGACCTGTCGGTCGGCAAGCGCGAGCCGCGCAGCGCCATCGAGTGCCGCGCCGCGACGCCGGGCGGCGAACTGCGGGTGATCGCCGCCCATCTCGGTCTCGGTCCCATCGAGCGGGCCCGGCAGGCGGCGCTGCTCAGCGACGTCGCCTGTGCCGGCGACGGACCGACGATCGTGCTCGGCGACTTCAACGACTGGCTCTGGCGCGGCCCGGTGCGCCGCGCGCTGGCGCGCGCCTTTCCCGAGCGGACCGACGTGCGGACCTTTCCCGCCTGCTGGCCGCTGCTGCCGCTCGACCGCGTCTACGGCCGCCCGATCGGGCTCATCCGTCGTGCCCGCAGCGACCCGGCCGGTCGTAGGGCCTCCGACCACCTGCCCCTCGTCGTCGACCTGGAACTGCCAGGACTGCCCGACCACGGCTTGCCAGCGGTCCCCTCCGCCGTCTACCAGACGAGCCGCCAGACTGGCATCAGAGACCAGCCGCCGCGGCGGCGAGGCTGAGGAAATCGCCCATGAGTCGCGTCACCATTCTCGGGATCTACGTCGTCGACGTCGCCTTCTTCGCGCCGCGCCTGCCGAACATCGGCGAGACGATCCTCGGCGACGACTTCAAGGCGGGCCCCGGCGGCAAGGGTGGTAACCAGGCGGTGGCGGCGGCCCGGGCCGGCGCTGCGGTCACCTTCGTCAGCCGCATCGGCGACGACGATTTCGGCCGGCAGGCGCGCGCCGCGTGGACCGCCGACGGCATCGACGCGACGCTCGTCACCGCGAGCGAGACCTCGCCGACCGGCTCGGCGTTCATCTTCGTGGACAGCAAGACCGGCGATAACGCGATCATCGTCGCGCCGGGAACGAGCTGCCGACACCAGATCCACGACGGCA
>CALCDT010000303.1 GCA_937900425.1 uncultured Alphaproteobacteria bacterium
CGCAAGCTCCGGGCGCGCTCGTCGATGGTGGTCGCCGGGCTCGCCGACATCTCTCTCGTCGTCACCGACGAGGGCGCGCGTGAGGAGGATCTGGCGCCGCTGCGCGACGCCGGCACCGAGGTTCTGATCGCGCCCGTGCTGACGGAGGACCGCGAGCTCCAAGCGGCCGCCTGACCGGTATCCGGGACGAACACCGGAGAGGAAGCGCCCCGTCGCACCGCGGACGGGTCTGGCAAACCGGGTCGCAAGGACCCGCCGAGGGAGGATGACATGATTTTTCGCAGGCTGGTACTCGCCGCCGCCGCGGTGGCGCTCGGTTCGACGATGCTGATGCAGGGTGCGATCGCCCAGGAGACGACCCGGGTCGGGCTGGTGCCGAAGGCGCTCGGCATCGGCTTCTTCGACGCCGCCAACAAGGGTGCCGAGGAGGCGGCGAAGGAGCTCGGCAACGTCGAGATCATCTATACCGGCCCGACCTCGACCACGGCTGAGGGTCAGATCGAGACGATCAACGCCCTCGTCGCCCAGAAGGTCGACGCCATCGCCATCTCGGCCAACGATCCCGACGCGCTGGCGCCGGTACTGAAGCGCGCCATGCAACGCGGGATCAAGGTGATTTCTTGGGATTCCGGTGTCGCTAAGGACGGCCGGATCGTCCATCTCAACCCGTCCTCGAACGCCCTGATCGGCCAGATGTGCGTCGACCTCGCCGCCGATGTAGCCGGCCCCGGCGAAGCAGAAGTGGCGATCCTGTCGGCGACGCCGACCTCGACCAACCAAAATATCTGGATCGAGGAGATGAAGAAGGTGCTGCCGAAGCACCCGAATCTGAAGCTCGTCGCAACGGTCTACGGTGACGACCTCGCCGACAAGTCCTATCGCGAGACCCAGGCGCTGCTGAAGCAGTACCCGAACTTAAATGTGATCATCGCTCCGACCTCCGTCGGCATCGTCGCCGCCGCCAAGGCGGTCGAGGACGCCGGCCTCTCCGACAAGGTGTTCGTCACTGGCCTCGGCCTGCCGTCGGAACTCGCCGGCCACGTCATGAAGGGCACGGTGAAGAGCTTCGCGATCTGGAACCCGATCGATCTCGGCTACGCTGCCGCGACGCTCGCCGTCGAGCTCGCCCGCGGCGATGAGGGCGGTCCGGACACCAAGATGAGCGTGGGCCGCCTCGGTATTGTCGAGTTCGACGCCGACGGTGACGGCGCCATGGGCAAGCCGTTCGTCTACGACAAGTCCAACGTGGAGGAGTTCGCGAAGATCTTCTGACGCGGGGCGTCGCCGCCGGCATTCCTTCTCCCGAAGGGGGAGGGCTGCCGGCGAGAGGTGCGGTCGGCGAGGACCGGCGCCGCGACGTCACCGCGAGACGGGCCGCCTCGTCAGCCTTCGGCGGCCCCTCCTTCCCCTGACAGGGCAGGGATGTGCCACGCGCGCCGACCCCGAGACCACGGAGGACGTGTTGACCGAGCCGATCCTCACCCTCTCCGGCGTCCAGAAGTCCTTCGCCGGCGTCCGGGCACTGACCGACGGGGCACTGTCGCTTGCGCCCGGCGAGGTGACGGCGCTGGTCGGCGAGAATGGCGCCGGCAAGTCGACGCTGGTGAAGATCCTGACCGGCATCCATCGCCCCGACGCCGGATCGATCGTGCTCGACGGCCGCGAGGTGACGATCGGCTC
>CALCDT010000304.1 GCA_937900425.1 uncultured Alphaproteobacteria bacterium
CGCGGCGCTCGGGATCGAACAGGTCGAAGGGCGGCCGCTCCGGCACGAAGGCGAGGACGGAATAGTCGTGCCGACCCTCGGCGCGGTAGTGCAGGGTGAGGGCCGGATCGGACGGATCGCCGGTCAGCGTCTCGTAGAACTCGCGGTACTCGGCCGGCGTCACCGCGTTCTTCGGCTTCGTCCACAGCGCCGAGCCGTCGACGATGACGCGGCCGGTGTCGGAGCCCTCCTGGCGGATCTCGACCGGCACCGGCACGTGGGCGGCATGGGCCTCGATGATCCGCTCGACCGTCGCCTCGTTCGCGTAGTCGGCGGCGTCGTCGAGGAGGCGGAGCACGACGCGGGTGCCGCGGGCGGGAGCGTTCTCGCCGGCGGGGGCGATCGAGAAGGTGCCGGAGCCGTCGGAGGTCCACGTCCAGGCGTCGGCGGCGCCGGCGGCGCGGCTCGTCACCGAGACCTCCTTCGCGACCATGAAGGCGGAGTAGAAACCGACGCCGAACTGACCGATCAGCGCGGCGCCCGACTCGCCCTTGTCGCGCTCCAGCGCCTCGACGAAGGCGCGGGTGCCCGAGCGGGCGATGGTGCCGAGATTTTCCGCGAGCTCCTCGCGGCTCATGCCGACGCCGTTGTCGGAGATGGTCAGGGTCCGGCCGGCCGGATCGACCTCGATGAGGATGCGGAAGCCGCCGTCGTCGGCGACGAGACCCGGTTCGGTCAGTGCCCGGTAGCGCAGCTTCTCGCAGGCGTCGGCGGCGTTGGAAACGAGCTCACGCAGGAAAACGTCGCGGTTCGAGTAGACGGAGTGGACCATCAGCTTGAGCAGCTGCGCCACGTCGGCGGCGAAGGGACGGGTCTCCGGGGCGACGGCGTCGGTCGAAGCGGCGGTCATTGCGCGTTCCGTTCGTTGTCTCGGCTCGGCTGTCGACGCGGCCGGCGTGGCCGCGGCGCCTATATCGGCGCGCCGGCTGGACGGATCAAGGCGAGGACCGGGGAGGGCGGCCGGCGCGCCGGAGAGACCGGCCGGCCAAAGAAAACGGGCCGACCCCGAGGGGGCCGGCCCGAATGTCGTCTCTCGTGTGCGGGCATGGCCCGCAATCCCGGTCGACCGCTTCCGAACCCCAGGGGGCTGGGGGGCTGACTATTTCCAGGGTCCGAGGATCAGAACCGCCGGAGACGACGAGACGTAGGTGATACCCCCAACGTGGCCCGTGCAGGGCCGGAATGGGGCAACTTTGGGAATCCCGCGGGCCGGCGCCGGCGGCCCTTGCCACGAGCCGCGGGGGCCGCGATCATCGCCGGACAACACGGAGGGAGGAGCGGTTGACCGACACCCAGGACAGCCCGCCACCCCGCGAAGGTGCGCCGGCGCTCGCCGCCGTCGCGGGGGAGACCAAGCCGAGCGCCGCCGCGTTCGAGCCCGACCGCACCGCCTTCGACCGGCGCGAGCTCGACGCCATCCTCCGCCTCTACGGCCGCAAGGTCGCCGAGGGCGAATGGCGTGACTACGCCATCGACTTCCTCCGCGACCAGGCCGTCTTCTCGATCTTCCGGCGGACGAGCGAGATGCCGCTCTACCGGATCGTCAAGGATCCCCGGCTCGCCCGCCGCCAGGGCGCCTACTCGGTGATGGCGCCGGGCGGCATGATCCTGAAGCGCGGCCCGGATCTCGAACGGGTGCTCACCGTCTTCGAGAAGAAGCGCGACCTCAGGGTCGTCGCCGGCTGAGAGGCCAGCGCCTGCCGGAAGGTCGTGCCTCAGGCGGCGCGGCCGTCGAAGGCCTGGGTCGGCACGGCGTCGAGATCGACGTCGTCGAGGCAGCGGACGTTGACCGCGGCGACCGCCGTGCCGTCCGGCGCGGTACCGCGGGCGAACGAGCGCACCCCGCAGACCTTGCAGAAGAGATGGTGGATGACCTTCCGGTTGAACTGGTAGTCGGTGAGGAATTCCTCGCCCGAGAGCAGCCGGAACCGGTCGGCCGGCACGAAGGTCAGCACGGTGCCGGTCTTCCGGCAGATCGAGCAGTTGCAGACGATGGCGCCGGCGAGGTCGCTCTCGACCTCGTAGCGCACCGCGCCGCACTGGCAGCCGCCGGTATGGATCTTCGCCTCGCCCATGCTTCCTCCCTGCGGCGTCGCCGCCGTTCTTATCGGTCGCGCACCGCCGAGGAAGCCGGGCCGCCCTCCCTCCTGACACTCAGCCGAGGCGGGGCGCGTAGGACGCCGCGACGACCTCGGCCGGGCGGCCCTCGATCGACAGCCGGGCGACCCGCGGCGGGCTCTCGGCGATGACCTTGCCGCGCCGGATCACCGCGAGCCGGTTCGCCCGCAGCCGGATCGCCTCGATCGGATCGCGGGCGTCGAGGACGACGAGATCCGCCTTGTCGCCGGCGAGGAAGCCGTAGCCTTCGAGGCCGAAGATCTTCGCCGGGTTGAAGGTGACGGCGTCGTAGGCGGCGCGCATCGCGTCGAGGCTCGTCATCTGGCCGACGTGGAGCCCCATCTGGGCGACCTCGAGCATGTCGGCCTGGCCGAGCGAGTACCACGGGTCCATGCAGCAGTCCTGGCCGAAGGCGACGGTGAGCCCGGCGGCCATCAGCTCCGGCACCCGCGTCATGCCGCGCCGCTTCGGATAGGTGTCGTGGCGGCCCTGCAGGGTGATGTTGATGAGCGGGTTCGCCACCACGTTGAGCCGCGCCTCGGCCATCAGCGCGATCAGCTTGGAGACGTAGTAGTTGTCCATCGAGTGCATGGACG
>CALCDT010000305.1 GCA_937900425.1 uncultured Alphaproteobacteria bacterium
ATCGCCGGCTACGTCGTGAAGCTCGACGGGCCCGCTGAGGGGCCGCGCGTGATCGGGAATTCGGGAACGGATCACGCCAAGCCGCTGATCGAGCACGAGGAATAGCGATGAGCGGCGTTAACGTTTCATTAACGAGCGCCATTCGGCGAGGCGAAGGCATCGGCTCGGGCGCGGTCGGACGCGGGCAGCGGCGGTCGAGCGGCATGGGGGCGGGGCCCTTCGTGATCGAGGGCACCCGGCCCGGCGGGGCGGGGGGAAAATCGCGGCGCAAGTCGGGACATCCTCCCACCCCCACGCGATTTCCGCCCGGAACATTCGGGGTGTGGCTGTCAGATTTTTTGGCCTGAGCAATCGCGGGGAGCGGTGATGGCGACGACGCGGGATGTGCTGAAGGCGCGGCGGCGGGACGAGGCCTGGGGGTCGTACATGGCGAACGTTCGGGCTGCTGAGGAGCGCGGCGAGCCGTGGCCGGCGTGGCAGGAGCCGACGGACGCGCCCGGTGGTGGCGGTGCGCCGGCGGCGGATGTGGTCGGGGGCGCGATGCCGCCGGGTGAGCCGAAGTCGTCGGCGGTGGTCGGCGGGAAGCTGATCGTCGAGACGACGGAGGGGACGTTCGTGCAGGGCGGCGGCGGATGGGTGCGGCTGTGACGGTGGCGGAGGTCGAGCTCGAGGATCGGCCGCGGATCGACCGCGATGCGGAGGGGCGGCCGATCTATTCGCCCGACGGGAAGGTGCTGCGGGGGTTCCTGCTGTCGAATGCCCGCGTGCGGATTGTTCGTGGGCCGATCCGTTCGGGGACGTCGTCGGCGTGCTGCCTGGAGATCTACCGGCGGGCGTGCGAGCAGGCACCGGGGCCGGACGGGGTGCGGCGGTCGCGGTGGTTCGTGATCCGCAATTCCTATCCGGAGCTGCAGCGGTCGACGATCAAGACCTGGCTCGACTGGTTTCCCGAGCAGAGCTTCGGCCGGTTCGTGTGGTCGAAGCCGATGGTGCATTACCTGCGCAAGGCGGACGTGTCGGCGGAGGTGGTGTTCCTGGCGCTCGACAAGGCGGAGGACGTTTCGAAGCTGCGCTCGACGGAGTGGACGGGCGGCTGGATCAACGAGCTGCAGTACATCCCGAAGGAGGTCTTCGACGAGGCGGAATCGCGCATCGGGTACTATCCGGCGGTGAAGGACGGCGGGGCGACGTGGTCGGGGCTGTTCGCGGACCTGAACTCGCCGACGGAAGATCACTGGTTGCCGCGGCTGACGGGCGAGGTGCCGCTGCCGGAAGACATGCCGGAGGAAGAGCGCGCGGAATGGGTCTGGCCGGCGGGCTGGGAATATTTCGTGCAGCCGGCGGGGCTCGTTGAGGTGTTCGGCGCCGACGGCAAGACGGTGGTGGACTATCGGCTCAATCCGGAAGCCGAAAACCTGAAGTGGATTCCGAAGATCGGCGGCCGGCCGCTGTACCTCGAGACGATCAAGGGCAAGTCGAAGCGGTGGATCGACAGCTCGATCATGAACCGCATTACGGCGCCGATCGACGGCCAGGCCGTGTGGCCGATGTTCCGGGAAGAGACGCACGTCGCGAAGGTGCTGCTGCGGTACAACCCGAACTGGCCGGTCGAGGTGGGCCTGGACTTCGGCCGGCGGCCGGCGGCGGTGTTCGGGCAGCTCGTCAACGACAGGTGGTCGATCATCGGGGAGCTCGTCGGCAGCGACCAGGGCGCCTCGGTTTTCGCGCCGCGGGTGCGGCGGTGGCTGTATCAGCACTGCGACGGGTTGCTCGACGGGGATGACGTCGATTCCGTCGAGCGGGCGATCCGGCTGGGGCGGCTCAGGCTGCACGGCGATCCGAAGGGGCAGGACAAGACGCAGGCCTCGGATGTGACGGCCTATGACGTCTTCGCCTCGTTCGGGATGAACGTGCGGCCGGCGCCGGTGCCGACCAACGACATCGCGACGCGCCTCGAGGTTGTCGAGTACGCGCTGAACACCATGCGGGACGGCTCGCCGCGGTTCCTGCTGTCGACGTCGGTCGTGACGCTGAAAATGGCGATGGCCGGCGGCTACCGCTTCAAGAAGGGCGACGACCAGCGGACGGTGCCGGTGAAGGACCGGTATTCGGACATCGCGGATGCGCTGCAATACCTGCTGCTGGGGGCAGGCGAGGGACGGGCGATGGTGGGCCGTACGCGGCCGGGGGAGGCTGGTTCGAACCAGCCGGTGAAGTGGCACAAGGGACGCCGCTCGCTGCGGCGGGTGTCGTGATGGCGGACAGCCTGTTCGAAAAGCTCGGCGTCGAGCCGGCGACCTGGTTCGTGTTCTTCGAGACGCGCGCCCGGTCACGGTGGTTGTCGTGGCTGGCCCTGGGCCGGTTCAAGCACGTGTCGGCCGCGGGCTGGATCCCGGAAAGCGGGCAGTGGGTGTTCTACGACGTGAGCCTCGGCCGCAGCCGCATTGCGGTCGTGACGGACGGGTCGATGGCGTGGGAGCACATCCGGGCGAAACGCGATCATGCGGTGACGGTCGCGTTCACGCCGCGCGCGGACCGGCGGTTCTGGCTGCGGCTCGGGTTCTGGTGCGTGCCGGCGATGGCGCACCTCGTCGGGTGCCGGACGCAGGCATTGCGGCCGGATGGGCTGTACCGGGCGATGCTGCGGCAGGGCGGCGCCGTCGTCGACTGACCCCTGTGCGGTGCGGTTTCCCGGCGGCGGGGTGAGTTTCGGGCCTGACGAATGGAGGCCCGATCCATGGGGAATGCTTTTTCCGGCAGCTCGCAGCGCCGCGCCATGATCGCGCAGAACGTGGCGGAGGAAGAACGGCTCGCTCAGCAGCGGGCCGAAATCGAGCAGCAGCAGCGTGAGGCGGACAATGCGCAGGCCGGCGCCATGCAGGCGCTGCTCGCCCGCGACACGAACCGGCTGCTGCGCACGTTCGGCTCCCGATCCATCTCCTCGGCCGGGCGGTGATCCGCGATGGCGGCGAACGCGCTCGAGAAGGAGGCGCAGCAGCGCCTGAAGGATGCCCGCGCCGCCAAGGCGCAGATCGAGGTCGACCTGCGCGAGGGCTACTTCTTCACGGCGCCGCGCCGGTCGAAGGACGTCACCTCGAACACCATTGTGACGTCCGACCGGAAACGGGAGGACGATTCCTCGATCCTGCAGACCTCGCTCGGCATGGAGGTGGCGCAGGACTTCGCGACCGAGATGCTGAACACCTTCACGCCGGAGGTCATCAACTGGGTCGACCAGAAGGCCGGCATCGACATGCCGGAGGAGGAGTTCGCCGACATCAAGGAAGACGTCGACGCGCAGACGGCGAAGATCATGAGCGCCATCAAGGCGTCGAACTTCTACGCCGCTGCGGCGCAGGCTTACATGCCCGACCTGGGGCTCGGGACGGTGGGCCTATGGATCGACAGCCTTCGCCCGGCGGAGCCGATCGTCTGCCAGCATGTCCCGCTGCGGGAGCTGGAAATCAACATCGGCCCATATGGCGAGGTGGATGATCGCTTCATCGTGCGCTCGACGCGCTATCGGAATGTGCCGGCGCTTCTGCCCGGCATCCGGTTGCCGGAAGAGGTGACGAAGAAGGTCAAGGATGCCCCGAACGTCGCCTGCCAGGTGCGGTGGGGCTTCTGGCGCCGGTGGGACATCCAGTCGGATGTCGTGTGGCAGCGCGTGGTCATGATCGGCGAAAAGGTGGTCGACGACGGCCTGCTGCGCGGAGAGGGATCCTGCCCGCTGATCGTCGGCCGCATGAATGTCGACCAGTCGTTCCCCTTTGGTGACGGACCGACGCTGCAGGCGCTGCCGGAGTTGCGCCGCCTCGACGAGCTCGAGGGGCTGGACGTCGAGGCCTTCGACTTCCGGGTGCACAAGCCGTTCTTCTATCCCGACGACGGCGTGATCAACCTGTCAGGTGGCATCCAGCCGGGCATGGGCTATCCGGCCCGGCCGTGGGGCTCGGGCACGCCTTTCGTGCCGATGGAATTCGGCTCCGAATCGATGACCGAGGAGTACAAGTTCCAGAAGATCGAGGCGCGCATCCGGCGCCTGCACTTCATCGACTTCCCCGAGCAGGTCGGCAAGACGCCCCCCACGGCCGAACAATGGCTCGACGAGCTGGCGCGGGCGAAGCGCCGCATCGGCACGCCGGGCAAGGTGTTCTGGAAGGAGTTCCCAGCGCAGGTGTTCCTGCGCTTCAAGTATCTCCTCGAGCAGCGCGGCGTGATCGCGCCCGTGAAGGTCGACGGCAACGAAATCGCGCTGGTCCCGTACGACCCGACCGAGCAGGCGCAGGAGCACCAGGATGTGCAGGTGGCCGGCCGCATCCTCGAGATGGCGCGGGCCTATTTCCCGCAGCTCAGTGAAGTGCTCGTCGACGGGCCGAAGACGCTCGCGAACATCAAGACGAAGCTGCGCGACGGCGTGGTCGTGCTCCGCTCGCAGGACGAGATCATGCAGACCGTACAGGATCTCGCGCCCGTTCTCGGCGGCGGTGCCGGCGGCATGCCGCCCGGTGGAGAAGTCGCATGAACCCCGATCAGGAACTGGCAGAGGCGTGGGCCCGGATCCTGATGGATCGGCCGTACACGGGCGACGGCCGGAAGGCGCTTCTGTGGCTCCGCCGGCAGGTTCTGGAGGTTCTTCCGCCCGGTCATCCGTCCTGTGCGGTGCACGAGCATGAGGGCGCCCGCAGATTGGCCGCGACCATCATTGGATTTGCGGTGAGCGCGGACGATGACGACAGGGAACGCAGGGACCGGGACGACGCAGACGCAGACCTCGACCTCGAGCGACGCCGGCAGCGGCACGCCCGCGAACGGGCAGGTCAGCGGCAACGGGGCGTCGGGCGCCGGGTCCCCGGCTGAGAAGCCGCAGCGTCCGGACTGGCTATCCGAGCAGTTCTGGGACGGCGAGAAGGGCGAGATCAAGGGCTCCGATCTCAAGGCCCATCTTGACGACCTTTCGTCGTTCAAGGCCGCCGAAGACTCGCGCCGCGCCGCGGTGCCGGAAAAACCCGACGGCTACGAGCTCAAGATGCCGGCGGACTGGAAGGCCCCGGAAGGCTTCGACTTCCAGCTCAACGCGGACGATCCCATGGTCGCCTTCGGGCGGCAGATCGCGCATCAGCTGGGTCTCGATCAGCCGGGCTTCGAAAAGCTCGTCGGCGAGTACGCCAAGCAGCAGATCGGCGAGCTCCAGAACATCGAGACGCTGAAGGCGAAGCAGATCGAGGCTCTGGGGCCGAAGGGCGCCGATCGCGTCGCGGCGGTCAAGAACTTCCTGACGGCGAAGCTCGGCCCGGAAGTGATGCCGATCTTCGAGCATGTCCTGCAGTTCTCCGCCGGTGTCGAGGGCCTGGAGCGGCTGATGCGCGTCGTCGCGAGCGGTGGCCCCGGCTTCGTGCAGACCGGCCGGGAGAACTCGCGTGGCCAGATCGAGGGCTGGGACAAGATGACCCCGGCTCAGAAATTCGCGGCGGCAAGGGCGGCACGGGCGCGCGGCTGATCGCAGGGAAAGGGGTGAGGAGAGAAGGCGATGGCGGAAGAATTCGATGAAGCCCTGACGCTCGTGCAGTACAGCCAGCGGCTGGATGAGGGCAGCGCCGAGCGGGCGGTGGTCGAGACCTTCGTCGGCGAATCCGACGTCATGGCGGCGATGGTCATCCGTCCCGCCAACAAGGGCAAGTACCGCTACCCGCAGGAAGAGGAACTGCCGGACGTCAAGTTCCGCGGCTACAACGAGCCCGGCAACGTCAGCCAGGGGCGCACCTCCATGCAGGAGGAAGGTGTCTTCCTGATGGACGAGTACGTGAAGGTCGACCGTGCTCTCGTCGACGAGCTCGGCCCGCAGCATCGCGCCGAGCAGGAGTCGATGAAGGTCAAGGCCATGGCGCGGCACTGCACGCAGGTCTTCCTGAACGGCGACAACATCTCCGATCCGCGCGAGCCGAAAGGCCTCAAGCTCCGTTCGGCGATGAACGAGCAGACGGTTATCCACAATGCGACCGGATCCGGCGGCGCCGCCCTGTCGCTGGCAGCGCTCGACGAGGCGATCAACGAGGTGCGCAACCCGACGCACATCATCTGCGATCGCGCGTTCAAGCCGCTCCTCAACGCCGCGGCGCGCAGCCCGGCGCTGACGAACAACATGCTGAACCTCGACAAGAAGGATCCCTTCGGCCGCGAGGTTCTGGCGTTCGGCGAGCTGCCGTTCCTGTTCGGCTACCCGAAGTCTCGCGGCGACTCGATCCTGCCCTTCAATGAAGTGGCCTTCGGCGGCGGTGCCGCGCAGACGACGTCCATGTTCGTCGTGTCGATGGGCGAGGATGGCGTCTTCATGATCGAAGGCGTCCCGGTCACCGTCCGCGACGAGGGGCAGCTTCAGGGCGTGCCGCTGCTCTCGACCCACATCAAGTGGGACTGGGGCATGGTCTCCAAGGAGTACTCGATCTGCCGCCTGGATAGCATCACCCAGGCGCCGATCGTCGCGTAACGAGCGGGCCCGGTCACGCCGGGCCCCTTTCTGCAACAGGAAGGGTGGAGATACGAAGATGGCGAAGCGTTACTACCCGCTCGACGCCAACACGCTGTTCGGTGAGGACATCACCATGACGGCGACCGGAAACGTCCAGAAGGGCGGCGTCGATGCGGTGTTCAAGATCGGCAAGGGGCGCCAGGACATGGCCCTCGTGATCGATGTCTCGGCACTTGCGGTGTCCGGCGGCGACGAGCGGTGCGCGTTCCTCCTGCAGGGCTGCAACGAGGAAGACTTCTCGGACGATATCGAGAACCTGGCGTACCTCGAGCTCGGCGCCACGGGGGCCCGCGACGGTGGCGCCCGGACGTCGCCGGTCGGCCGCTACGGCATCCCGGTGTCGAACGATCTCATCGACGAGTTCACGTACGTGCGTCTGCGCCTGATCGCTGAGGGTGCAGCGCCGTCGGTCACCTTCACGGCCTGGCTGTCCGAGCGCCCCTGACCGGGGCGCTCCCACCGTCTGGATGATCCGAGGAAGCGACGATGCCGAAGAAGATCAAGATCTATCACCGGGACGGCCAGGCGGCCGAACTGTTCTCCGTCGACGCGCGCGAGGCCGTCGAGCGCGGCAAGGGCGAATGGAGCTATCGGCCGTTCGCCGACAAGAAGGCTGAGACCGACGAGAAGTCGCCGGCCAAGCCGCGCTTCGTTGCCCAGCACCGTGGCCGCGGCTCCTTCTCCGTCATGGAAGGCGACAAGGAGGTCGTCGAGGGCCTGACGAAGGAGGAAGCCGAGAAGAAGGCGGCGGAGATGAACGCCGCCAGCTGACCGGCTCCCAGTCGACGAATGAAGGGCCCGGCCTCGCGCCGGGCTTTTTCATGTGCGGTGCAGGCGCCCATGGCGGAGGTCATCGTGCGGTCAATTCGGGAGACCGCGCATGGCCGATCGGCTTTCCATCATCAATGACGCGCTGCTCGGGACGGGCAACAACCGGCTCAATGTCGAATACGACGGAAGCGATGCCTGGACCGTGGCGGAATCGGCCTATCGGCGCTCCGTCGGCTATCTGACCGACAAGCACGACTGGAAGTTTGCGACACGGACGGTGCCGCTCGTCGGCCTGCTGCCGTCGTCGCCGCATCCGCTCCTGTCGAAGGCCTATGCGCTGCCGGATGACTGCCTGCACGTCGTCGCGGTCTGGATCGGGCTGCGGGGCGGTCCCGGCGCTGTGCCGCTGAACCGGTACGAGATCGTCGACGACCGCCTCTGCTGCGACCACGACGCCGGCCTGACCATCGAATATGTGCGGGCTCCCGACCCGACGAACTGGCCGGCGGGGTTCGTCGAGATCTGCATCGCCAAGGTTGAGGCGTTCCTGTTGCAGGGCCTCAACGAGGACACGGACAACGCGCGCCGCCGGCATTCCGACGTCGAGGACATGCTGGCGGAATTGCGCACCCGCCACGACCAGCAGACGCCGGCTCGGGCAATCCTGCGCTCGCCCTCGGCTGAGCGGCGTGCTGGCGGCCGCGGCCGCATCCGTCTGCCGGTGCCTCCCTATGGCGGGGTTGGTCGATGAAGGCGCAGGTCATCGCGCAGCGCGACTTCTCGGCTGGCCAGCTCGACCCGACGGCATCCCGCGCCGACGACACGGATATCATGCGCGCCGGCCTGAAGACGGCTCGGAATGTGCGCTTGCTCGGAACGCGCGCGATGAAACGGCGGCCCGGCCGGCGCATCCTGTTCCCGACGACCGGTCGAGCCGACATTGTGCAGCCGACGGCCGGCGAGGCCTGGTACATGTCGCTTGAGCCGGGGCAAATCTCGTTCCGGCGGGCAGGCGCGCTGACGGCGCAGACCATCACCGGCCTGCCCTGGGGCGCCGATGCCATCAACGGCCTGCGCTACGCGGAATCGCAGAACATCGTCATCATTTCGGGCCCCGGCATTCGGCCGCAGGTGTTCGACTACACCCCGTCGACGGGGACATGGACGCACAGCGTCTTCGCCTTCGCGACGGACCCGAGCGGCGCGATCCGCGCACCATTCCACAACTTCTTCCTCGGCCGCGGCATCACGCTGCTGCCGTCGGCGCGAACGGGGAACATCACGCTGACCTTCTCGCAGCCGGTGCTCGATCCGGCGCACGTCGGCGTGCGATTCCGGTATGCCGAGCGCCAGGTGCAGATCACTGCGGTCAACAGTCCGACGAGCGCAACGGCGACCGTCATCGAGGAGCTGCCGCCAACCTTCAACGTCACCTTCAACAACGTGTCCGGCCTGCAGGTGGGCGATCTCGTCGAGGGTGTCACGAGCGGCGCGCGCGGCCAGGTGACGGGCATTGCCGGCACGGTCGCGACGATCCTCGTGACGCAGAACTGGTCCGGCTTCTCGAACAATGAGGTGGTCGCCGGCCCGCGCTCGAGGATGACGGTTTCCTCCCAGGCCGGCGTTGCGCCGGCGGCGAGCTTCCTCTGGGAAGAGGCGCTGATGTCCGACTATCGGGGATGGGCGCGCGTCGTCTCGAAGGATCAGCAGCGCATCATCTTCTGCGATTTCCCCGCGGTCGGCTCGGCGGTCGTCTATTCCGCGACGGGGACGGTGAATGATTTCCTCGTCGGCGGGGAGCCGGAGGATGCCATCTTCGAGTTCGTGCCCGACAACTGCGCGGTCAGGGACGTCATCGGCGGCGCCGACGAGTTCGTGTTCACCGACAAGGGCGTCTATTACGTGCCTGTCTCGGAGTCCAACCCGCTCGTGCCGGGCTCGATCTCCTTCCGGCGCATCAGCGACGACCCGTGCTCGTCCATCCGGCCGGTGCTGACGTCGGAAGGCATGGTGTTCGTCAACGCGTCGCTGACCCGCATTTTTGCGCTGGTCGGCACCGGACAGACGACGCGGCCCTACATCATCGAGGATCTGACGCAGTACCACTCGCCGATCATCAAGACGCCGGTTGCCCTGACGGCGAGCTCGGCGGATGTGACGACGGCGGAGCGTTATTTGTACGTGGCGAACGGCGTCGACGGATCGATGGCCGTCGGGCGCTATCAGGAGCGCCGGTCGGCCGGCTCCTATGTGGGGTGGGTGCCGTGGGATGGCGCCGGCCGCATCGAGTGGGTCGCCTCGGGCGGCTCGGACGTCATCGTGACGGCGAGCTACGAGGTCGGCGACGAGACGCTGCGCTTCGTCGAGGTGTTCGAAGAGGGTCTGCTGCTCGATGCCTCGCAGCCGCTCGCCAGCAACACCGGTGCCGAGGTGCTGGAGTTCTCGCCGGGCGATCCGGTGGAATTCGAGCCCGGCGACCCGGTGGAACTGGGCGATACCTTCGCCTTCAATTGGGCCGTCGGCACGACGCTCTCCGTTGAGCAGAACGGATGGTACCGCGGCGACTACACCATCGAGGCGAACGGATCACTCTCGGGCCAGATCCCGGTGCAGAACGCCGTGGGCATGACGGGCGGGTTCGCCTTCACCGTCGAGGTGACGCCGTTCGTGCCGCATGCCCCGGAAGGGCAATCGCAGCGCCAGCGGCTCCGGCGCCGGCGGCTGAAGCAGGTCGCAGCGACGGTCCAGCGGACGCAAGCGATCGAGGTGGCCGGCTGGCTCGTGCCGTTCTATCGCGGCGGCGAAAACGAGGAGCAGGCGCCCCCGATGCGCGACGAGACGTATCGGACGCGGCCGCTTGGTCGCGACATCGATCCGCAATGGTCGGTGATCCAGCGACTGCCCGGCGCCCTAACGATCATCGAGCTGACCACCGAAGTCACGATCTGACCCCGTGTGCGGTGCCTGCGGGTGCCGCGCGCGGCAGTGTGGCCCTCACGAATTGCGAGGGCATCATGGGCGATCCCGTCTCCACCGGAATTCTGGCGCTCAATGCTGCGGGCACCGGTGCGAACGTCTTCTCGACGCTTGCCGGCGGCCAGCAGAACAAGGTCAATGCGCAGCTCCAGGCTGGCCGGGCGTACATGCAGGCCCAGCGGCTGAAGGTCGCCGCCGAAGCCGCGAAGGTGCGCGGGACGCAAGTCGACACGGCGTTCCGGGACGATCTCAACCAGTCTCTGCAGAACATGTTCGCGATCCGGGCGGCGCAGGGGGCGTCCGTCGACAGCCCGACCTCGCGCGCCCTTGGCGAGCGGGCGCGGACGGAGAGCGACCGGGCGCGCCGGGTCGCCGTCGGCAATGAGCGGCTGCGCGCCATGGGGATCGAGAACGAGGCGGCCGTTGCCGAGGGCGATGCCATGGCGTTGCTGCGGGCGAGCCGGCGCTATCGGACGGCATCGTTCATCACGGCAGCGGGCCAAGCGGCGGCGGGTGCTGGCTCGTTCCTGTCGACGGGGCAGAAGGCGGGGTACTGGTAATGGTCGATGCATTCGAGGCCTCCGGCGCCGGCAGGGTGCGGTCGCAGCTCACGGATGTTCCGAGCGCGCGCGATCCGCATGTCGTTTCCGTCGACCAGTTGACGCGCCCCTATCAGGCGATCGCCGAGGCCGTCGGGCACCTCGGGCAGGGCCTGAGCCGGGCGGCCGATGACATCGCCGCCTACAACGCCATGGCGCACCAGACGGCCTTTGCCGAGGCCCAGGTGCAGATCGACAAAGATGCGGCGCAGGCCCGGGCCGACTATCGCGGTCGGCCGGCGGAGTTCGAGGCCTGGTCGAAGGAGTACGCTCGCACGGTCGGGAAAGAGAGCCCGATCCTGCGCGACAAGCTGCGGACCTACGCAACGCGCGTGCTCGGCAACGAGTTCGCCGGCCTCGTGGGCGAGAAGCGCCGGCACGACGAGCAGACGGCCCTCGCCACGCTGAAGGCGCGCCGGGACGACGTCGAAAGCAAGCTGGAGGACATGGTCTTCCGCGGCGCCGACAGGAATCCGGACGGCACGCCGGCGCAGGAATATGCCCAGCTCCTGACCGACGTCGACGACATTCGCCGGCAGATGGTCAGCAACCCCGGTCTGGCGTACTCGCCGGAAATGGCGCAGCTCGACACCGAGCGGTTTGACCGCCGCCTCACGGCCATGGCCATCGTCGGTGCGGCTCGGCGGGACTTCGAACGAGACGGCAACCTCAGTCGGGTGCAGCGGCAGGCCGAGGAGCAACTGAATGAGGTCGGCGGCCTTACGGCCGAGGAGCGGCTGCAGTATCTCGGCCTGATCAACCGCCACCTCTCCGGCGCGAACGCCGTTCGCAGCGCCCTGACGCAGGAGACGAGGGAACGGGCGCTCAGCCTGAGACAGCTCTACCGCAGCGGGCAGAAGGTCCCCGACGCGGACACGGATGCGACTGTCGCGGAACTCCGGCGCCTCGGCGCCAACAGCGCGGCCGATGATCTGGAGATGGAGCGCGAGGCGGCCCGTCTGGAGCCGGCGGCGCGGGCTTCCGCGCGCGGCGCGGTGGATGCGCTCTCCGGACTTCAGGGCCGCGCGCTCGGCGGCGGGGGCGGTCGCGCCGTTGCGCCGGGCCGGGCACCCCCGCCGGAGATCGCGACGGCCATCGGCATGGCGGCTGAGAAGTACGGCATCAGCTCCGACCTGCTGCACCGCATTGCCTGGATCGAAAGCCGGTTCGACCCGAATGCTCTCCACCCGGGGTCGCGAGCTGAGGGACTGTTCCAGTTCATTCCGTCGACCTGGCGCCAGTATGGCGGCGGCGCGAGCCCGCGCGATGCCTCGGCGAACGCCGATGCTGCCGCGCGGCTGCTGCTGGACAACAAGCGCCATCTGCAGCGTGTCCTTGGCCGTGAGCCGACCGATGGTGAGATCTACCTTGCGCACCAGCAGGGGGCCGGCGGCGCGGCCAAGCTCCTGAGCAATCCGAACGCCCGTGCGGCCGACGTGGTCGGCATGGCTGCGGTGACGATGAACGGCGGCCGGCCGGAGATGACGGCCGGGCAGTTCGCGCAGCTCTGGATCCGCAAGGTGGAAGGCGCCGAGGGTGCGACGTTCCCGGCCGCTGGCAGCACGTGGAGCGAGAGCCCGGTCTATCACGAGCTGCTGCAGCGGTTTCAGGGGCTCGTCAATGACGGGGCTCGGCAGACGTGGGCCGGCATCAAGAGCGCCTTCGACGGCGGCTATCAGCCGAGCCCGGCGGAGATGGACGACATCCTCACGTACCTGCCGAAGGTCTCGGACGCGAAGCTGCGCAAGGAAATCCTCGACGGGCTCGCCGTTGCCGAGGCGGCCGGGAAGACGGCCGGCTTGCCGGTGCGGCAGTTGCGGGATCTGGTTGCCCAAGCGGAAGCCGCCGCGGCGCGCGGTGAGGCCGGGCCGCTGGAGCGGCAGGTCATCGACGTCTGGAACAAGCAGGCGGAAAACCGCATGAGGGTGCTCGCCGAGGAGCCGACGCTCTACGGCCAGGTGGATCCCGACACGGGAATTGCCGTCCCGCAGCCGCTCGACCTCTCGTCCGGCGATGCGCTGCGGGCCTCGATCACCGAGCGGCAGAAGACGCTCGAGATCGTGAAGCAGGGCAATCCCGATGCCGTCGACGCCGTGTTCTCGAAGACGGATATCGGCAACATTGTCGCCGCGCTGAAATCGTCGCCGGAGAGCGCTCCGACCGTCGTCGGCGAGATTGCCGGCGCGCTGACGCCGGCGCAGCTCGGCGTTTTCATGGCCGACAAGCAGGTGTCGTCGACCATCGCCGGTATGACCCGTTCGGGCGATCCGCAGAAGATGGGGCCGGCGTTCTCGATCCTCGATGCGGAGTACCGGCGCGATCCGAACGCCTTCGAACGGGTCTACGGGCGGGACGTCGAGACGAACCTGCGCCTGTGGCAGGAAAAGCGCGAGTACATGCCCATCGACCAGCTCGTCGCCGAGATGAAGCGGGCGGACGATCCGGCTGTGAAGGCCGCCCGCGACGCCCTGCGCAAAGAAGCGCAGACGCTGGCGAAGGATTGGACCGTCGAGGATGTGCGCGACAAGCTCGGCCTCGGCGGCCTCCTCGGCTTCGGCCGGGCCGGCGTCCCGACGGATGCCGGGCAGGCCAGCACCCTGCGGAACGAATTCGTGCGCGAGTTCGCGGACGCCTATGCGGAGACCGGGGACGAGAAGATCGCCACCGACCTTGCCGCCGAAAGGGTCAATCGCGTCTGGGGCCCCTCGGCGGTCAACGGCGGCGAGATCATGCGCAACCCGCCGGAGAAGGCCTATCCGACCATCGGCGGCTCGCACGAGTGGCTGGCCGAACAACTCGATGAGGATATTCGCCAGGCGATCAAGTCGCGCCTCCTGACGCAGACGGTGGAGCAACGGCCGGGCGAGACGCGGCAGCAGGTCGACCGGATGCTCGCCGCCGACCGCCGGCTCATCGCGGATGCACAGACCGACGCCGAGCGCGCTCGCGGAGACCTGCCGTCGTATCGCGTGGTCATCCGGGCGCCCGACGGCCGGTTCGTCGCGCTGGAGGATGCAGAGGGGCGCGCGCTGCGCTTCCGGGGCGATCCTGAAACGGCCTTGTCGGAGCAGCGGCAGAGTGCCGAGACGATCCGGTCGTTCATCCAGTCGCCGGAGGCGCGCCGGATCCGCGTTCCGATGCCCGGCGCGTTCGGGCTCACCATGCCGGCCTTCGGAGATCGTTGATGCCGCTGATTGTCGACGACAAGCCGACCGGGCTCGAATTCCGCGATGTCACTGCTCAGCCGGGGCGCGACCCGTTCTCAGGCTACGACCCGACCATCGGGGACGCGATCAGCGCCGGTTTCCGACAGGAAAACACGGCTGTTTCGCTCCTGCGGGCGCTTGGCGCGCAGACGCGTGCGCCGGCAGATCCGGATCACAACCCGCTCGCGACCATCCGCGGCACGCGCTACGAACGCGACTACATCGACCGCTTCCTCGACTCTCCGAACGAGGAGGAGACGCGATCCAGAATGGCGCGGATCGACGCCGAGGAGCGCGACCGGCAGATGCTGGAGGATGCCGGCGGCTGGGGTATCGCTTCCGGCATCGCTGCAGCCATCATCGATCCGCTGATCTTCTTGCCGGCGGCGGGTGTCGTGCGCTCAGTCAAGGGAGGCTATTCCGTCGCGAGGTCGGCTGGCCTCGTCGGTCTGTCGGGTGCGCTGCAGGCGACCGCTTCCGAAGCGGTGCTGCAGGCGTCGCAGCTCACGCGCACGCCCGAGGAATCGCTGATCAACATCGGCACCGCCACGCTGCTTTCCGGCTTGATCGGCGGCGGAGCGGCGGCGCTGCTGTCGCGCGCCGAACGTCGCGCTCTGGAAGCGGCGCTCGATGCCGATCGCGTCGCCATCTCCCGCCAGGCGGGCGTCGACGCGCCCCCGGAGCGGGACGGCTTCGCCATGCCCGCCTCCGCCGGCGCCGCGGCGATGGACCCGCGCGAACTGAAGCTCGTCTCCTTCGGCCTCGATCGCGTCCCCGTGCTCGGAGAACTCGTCGAGCGGATGTCGCCGACGCTGCGCATCTTCTCGTCGGATAACCTGCCGGCGAAGCGCGCTATGGCGGACCTTGCCGAGACGGTGCTGCGCTTCGACGACAACACGCGAGGCATTCCGACCGCACTTGGCGGCCCGCCGGTCTCGCGTGTCGTCACGCTGCAGAAGGCGAGGGCGGCCATCGAGACCAGCGACACGCTTCGCGACACCTTCATCCGGTATCGGTACGGCGCGGAGGCGCCCCACACGGCGCCCATCGCGCGCTCTACCCTTGACGACATGCTCGGCCGGAACACTGACAAGCTGTCGTTCAACGACTTCAAGCGCGAGGTCGCGCGGGCGCTCTTCTCCG
>CALCDT010000306.1 GCA_937900425.1 uncultured Alphaproteobacteria bacterium
GACAATCAAGCACAGAACCAACAGACAATCCTGAGGAGCATCGCGCAAGCGATGCATCTCGAAGGACGAGGCCGCCCCCGCCCTTCGAGGCTCGCTACGCTCGCGCCTCAGGGTGAGGGCGGAGAGAGGTCGGTTCAAACGCACGTTGGTATGAAACGGCTGCGACGGTGCGAAGCGCTCGGACGTCGCTGGGCGTGAGCGAAGGCGGATCCGCCGCGTGCCGACGGCGGTCATCCCGGCCGTGTCAGCGTTCGACAATACCATCCAGGAAGACGGCCACCAGACGAGCGATGTCGGTCTTTCGTGAGCCGCCTTGCTCCGTCGCGAGCGATATCGCCGTCGCGATGCAGACGATGTCGTTGAAGCCGATATCACGACGGACCTGCCCGGCCTCCTGTGCGGCATGCAGGAGCCGGGACCCTTCCGCGCTGGTCGCGAGGCATCCCGGCGTTCCGATCTGCAGGACCGTGCCGAGAGAGGCCGAAAATCCCCGATAGAGATTCGTGTAGCGGACGAGGTCTTCGAGATAGGCGCGCAGGGCGCTCGCTGGATCGAGATCGGCCGCTCTTGCGCGGCTCGCCTCGGCGAAGGCCAGGAAGCGCGCGCTGTAGCTGGCGGCGAGGAGATCTTCCCGCGTCGGGAAGCGGCGGTAAAGCGTGCCGATCCCGACGCCGGCGCGCCTTGCGACGTCGTCCAGCGAGGCGCCGGCGCCTCGCTCCCGGAAGACGTCCTCGGCGGCGGCGAGGATCCGCTCCCGGTTCAGCTGCGCGTCGGCGCGCAAGGGGGGATCGTCGACCACGAAACGCCTCGTCATGACTTGCAAGCGGAGGATAGCTCCGTATAGTAAGCGGAGCAATCCTCCACTTATGCGAAGGCGAATGGCATGACGAAGCGATTTGACGACAAGGTCGTGGTGATCACGGGCGGAACGGACGGCATCGGGCTGACGACCGCGAAGCTGTTCGCAGCCGAAGGGGCTCACGTCTACGTCACCGGACGCCGGCAGGAGCGCCTCGACGAGGCGCTGGCGGAGATCGGCGACGGCGCGGTCGGCGTTCAAGGCGACGTCAGCGATCTGGTGGCCCTCGACCGGCTCTATGCGCAGGTGAGGCGTGACCACGGCCGGGTGGATGTCGTATTCGCGAATGCCGGGGTCTCGGAATCCGCTCCGATCGGTGCCATCGACGAAGATCATGTCGACCGCGTCTTCGGCATCAACGTGAAGGGCATGGTCTTCGCGGTGCAGAAGGCACTTCCGCTGATGTCCGCCGGCGGGGCCGTGGTGTTGACGGGATCGGGGGCGGGCAGCAAGGGATTTGCCGCCCTCTCGATCTACAGCGCGACGAAGGCGGCGATCCGCTCCTTCGCACGAACGTGGACGACCGACCTGAAAGGCCGGGGTATCCGGGTGAACGTCGTGTCACCCGGCATGGTCCTGACGCCGGCGATGCGGACCTATCTTCGCAGCAACGACGGTTCGGAAGAGTGGATGACGCAGGTCATTCCGTTCGGAAGGCTCGCCCGGACGGAAGAAGTCGCCAGGGCGGTCCTGTTTCTGGCGTCGGATGACAGCAGCTTCGTCGGCGGCGAGGAACTGCTCGTCGATGGCGGCTTCGTCGCCGTTTGAAGATCGGCACCGGAGCGCCGCACCCGGGCGCGACCTGCGCGACCGTTCGAGGTCGTTCAGGTCCGTGCCGGCCGAATCGGTGGCGATTCCCCCCGTCTCGATCAACGATCGCTTGGCGGATGCCCCTGAGTGCCGGCCGGCCCCGGACGCGATCGCCATGCTGTGGCGGCCGGTTGCAGCCGGTCATGACCGGCTGGTCGCAGCCCTCGGCCGGGGTCGTCGTCGCCGGGCCGGCGCCTCGGGCGCAAGGTGCGAGTGCTGACCGAGAACCGGCCGGAGCGGATCGGACCGGCGACGAACCCGCCTACCACTCGATGCCGATCTTGCCGAAATGGCCCGACGACTGCTGGAAGCGGAAGGCGTCGGCGAGGTCGGCGAGCGGGAAGCGCCGGTCCACGACCGGACGGATTCCGGTCGCCTCGATCGCGCGCACGAAGTCCTGCTGGTGGCGCCGCGATCCGACGATCAGGCCCTGAAGCCTCGCCTGCTTGGCCATCAGCGCGGCGGTGGGAACATCGCCGGCGATGCCGGTCACGGTGCCGATCAGGGCGATGTGCCCGCCGACGCGCACCGCCGTGATCGAGTTGGCGAGGGTGCCGGCGCCGCCGAGTTCGAGTACGTGGTCGACGCCGCGGCCGCCGGTCCAGTCGGCGACGGCGCGGCCCCAGTCCGGCACTTCGCGGTAGTTGACGACGTGGGCGGCGCCGAGGTCGCGGGCGCGCTCCAGCTTCTCGCCGGACGAGGAGGTGACGATCGCCGTCGCGCCCATCGCCGTCGCGATCTGCAGGCCCCAGATCGAGACGCCGCCGGTGCCGAGCAGCAACACGGTATCTCCGGCCTTGAGACCACCGTCGCCGACCAGCGCCCGCCAGGCGGTGAGGCCGGCGGTGGTGATGGTCGCGGCCTCGACGGGATCGTAGCCGCTCGGCGCACGGGTGAAGGCGGTCGCGGGCGCGACGACGAAGCCGGTGGCGAAGCCGTCGATGCCGTCGCCGGGCGTGCGTGCGAACGTCCCGATCGTCGGCGCGCCGTCCTGCCAGTCGGGGAAGAAGCAGGAGACGACGCGGTCGCCGGCCGCGAACTCGGTCACGCCCTCGCCGACCGCCTCGACGATCCCGCCGCCGTCCGCCAGCGCGATCCGGCCGGCGGCGGCCGGCAGGCGGCCGGTCACCACGCCGAGGTCGTGGAAGTTGAGGGAACTGCCGTGCAGCGCCACGCGGATCTCGCCCCGGCCGGGCCGGCCCGGATCCGCGCGGTCGGTGAACGCCAGGGTGTCGAGGGTCGCCGGCGAACCGACGGTCATCGCCTTCATGGGATGTTCCTTCGTCAAGGGGCGGGGCGCCGAGCCCCGGGGGTGCTTATGTCGCGCGCCTCGCGCCGGATTCAACCGTCCGCTTCGCGAGCCTCGTCCCCGGCGCCCGACGGCGGACCCGCCGGGCGTCCGCCGTCCGTCAGTCCCGCCGGCCCGCCGCCCGGACGGCCGGCACCATCGCGGGGCCGTCGGTGTGCCCCTAGCCGCCAGCTGCCCGATGAAATCCGGGTTGGCGCGGATCTTCTGTCCGCAGGATTCGAGGTCCGCCCGGCCGGCTGAGGCGTCGCCTCGACACCCGCGACCCGCTCGCCTCGGCCAGGGACGCGACCTTGACGATGGACACCGACGTCGCGGACCCTCGCGACGCCTTCGATCCGGCCGAGCTACCGCTCGCCGCGATCGCCGCCTGCAGGATCGAGGGCATCGAGCTGGGGGCGCCGAAGACCGGATTCGCATCTGATCGGATTCGCGCTCCGAGGCGTCGAGGTGACGCTGCACGCCGACCGGAAGGACGGCCCGCCGAAGATGGTGTCGATCGACGCCGACCCGACCGTCGATCCCGACGGAAGCGGCCAGCGTTCGGACCTGCTGCACACCAACGCCCGCAAAGAGGGCACGATCGCCGACACGGTGGCGGCGCCGCTCGAGAGCGTCATCCGACGGCGCGGCGTCCACTCGAGCGGGGTCGGTCGCGCTCGCGATCCCGCGGGGCAGGAGGCTGCGACGACCGTCCTCGCCAGCCATCCCGGCGTCCGGAGCAGGGCGGCGGGGTCATCCGGCGAGGTCGGCCAGATAGCGCCGCACCCCCTCGATCGACGCCTCCGGCAACTCTCTGCCCTGCAGCTCCGGCGGCACCTTCCAGCCCGGGTCGACACCGTCCATGTTCGGCAGTTCGTGGGCGATGCCCTTGTGGCAGTCGATGCAGGTCGCCGCGCCGGCGAGGAGGTAGCGGCGGTGGATCTCGGCGGCCCGTCCGGTCTGGCGGGTGAAGTCCATCGCCACCGCCGAATGGCAGTTGCGGCATTCGAGACTGTCGTTGGCTTTGAGGCGGGCCCACTCGTGCTCGGCGAGTTCGCGGCGCATGTCGAGGAACTTGCGGCGGGTGTCGATCGTGCCGAAGATGTGGCCCCAGACTTCCTTGGAGGCCTGCATCTTGCGCGCGATCTTGTCGGTCCAGTCGTGGGGGACGTGGCAGTCCGGGCAGGTCGCCCGCACGCCCGAGCGGTTGGAGAAATGGACGGTGCGCGTCATCTCCTCGTAGACGTTCGCCTTCATTTCGTGGCAGCCGACACAGAAGGCCTCCGTATTCGTGGCCTCGAGCGCCGTGTTGAAGGCGCCCCAGAACAACACCCCGCCGAGGAAGCCGCCGAGGGTGAGGAAGCCGAGGCCGAAATGGACGCTCGGCCGCGCCATGATCGACCAGGCCCAGGCGGCCGCCGCCCCGATGCGCCGCCGCATCTCACTCGCTCCCGGCCGGGCGGGCGCCCAGCTCGCTCATGTCGCGGAAGGTGTTCGGCACCAGCGGCGCGACGTCGGCCTGCGGCACGTGGCAGGCGGTGCAGGGGTAGCGTCGCGGCGAGACGTCGGCGAGCATCTGCCCGTCGCGGTTCATGTAGTGGGTGATGCTGATCATCGGCGCCCCCGACCCCTCGGTGAACTCGCGCCGGTGGCAGGAGAGGCAGCGGTTGGTGTTGACCGAGAGCTGGTAGCCCTCGATCGAATGGGGGATCACCGGCGGCTGCTCGGGATAGGCCCGCATCCGGCGGACGTCGTCCCTCACCCATTTCGGCACGGGCGGGGCGGGGACGTCGGCCATCGGCGGCGTCTGGCCGGTGAGGCGGGGAGCGTCCTGGCCGAGGGCCGGGGCGGCGAGGACGGCCGCGACAAGGACGGTCGCGGCGCAGAAGAGGGGGAGGAGCGGGCGGACCATCAGACGGCCTCGATCCTGACGGCGCATTTCTTGAAGTCCGTCTGTTTGGAGATCGGGTCGGTGGCGTCGAGCGTCACCTTGTTGATCAGCTGGCTGGCGTCGAACCAGGGAACGAAGACGACGCCGCGGGGCATGCGGTTGCGCCCGCGGGTCTCGAGGCGGGTGCGGATCTCGCCGCGCCGCGAGATCACCCGCACCTCGGCGCCCTGGTTGAGGCCGCGCCGGCGGGCGTCGTCGGCGTTCATGAAGACCTGGGCGCCCGGGAAGGCACGGTAGAGTTCCGGCACCCGCATCGTCATCGAGCCGGAATGCCAGTGTTCGAGCACGCGCCCGGTCACCAGCCAGAAGTCGAACTCCTCGTCCGGGCTCTCGGCCGGCGGCTCATAGGGCACCGCGAGGATCACCGCCCGCCCGTCCGGCCGGCCGTAGAACCGGACGCCCTCGCCCGGCTTGACGTAGGGATCGAAGCCCTCGCGGTAGCGCCAGAGCGTCTCCTTGCCGTCGACCACCGGCCAGCGCAGGCCGCGGACCTCGTGGTAGCGGTCGTAGTCGGCGAGGTCGTGTCCGTGGCCGCGGCCGAAGGCGGCGTATTCCTCGAACAGGCCCTTCTGGACGTAGAAGCCGAAGTGCCGCGATTCCTGGTTGGCGTAGTCGGGGTCGAGGTCGGAGAGCGGGAAGCGGTCGACCGTGCCGTTGGCGAACAGCACGTCGAACAGCGTGCGGCCTCGGTGATCGGGCGACCTGGCGAGGATCTCCTCCGGCCAGACCTCGTCGGTGGTGAAGCGCCTCGAGAATTCCATCATCTGCCAGAGGTCGGAGCGCGCCTCGCCTCCGGCGTCGACCAGCTGATGCCAGACGTGGGTGCGCCGCTCTGCGTTGCCGTAGGCGCCTTCCTTCTCGACCCACATCGCCGCGGGCAGGATCAGGTCGGCGGCGAGGGCGGTCACGGTGGGATAGGCGTCGGAGACGACGATGAAATTGTCGGGGTTGCGGTAGCCCGCCCAGGTTTCGTGGTCGCTGTTCGGGGCGGCCTGGAGGTTGTTGTTGACCTGGATCCAGTACCAGTTGAGCTTGCCGTCCTTCAGCATGCGGTCCTGCTCGACGGCGTGGTAGCCCGGCTTGTCGGGCAGGAGACCGTGGGGAAGCTTCCAGATCTCCTCGGCGTGCTCGCGATGCTCGGGGTTGGTGACGACCAAATCGGCCGGCAGGCGGTGGGCGAAGGTGCCGACCTCGCGGGCGGTGCCGCAGGCCGACGGCTGGCCGGTGAGCGAGAACGGGCTGTTGCCGGGCTCGGCGATCTTTCCGGTCAGCAGATGGAGGTTGTAGAGCATGTGGTTGGCCCAGACGCCGCGGACGTGCTGGTTGAACCCCATGGTCCAGAGGCTCATCACCTTCTTCGACGGATCGGCGTAGAGCTCGGCGAGTTCCTCGAGGAAGTCCGGCTCGACGCCCGAAAGCTGCGAGACCTTCTCCAGCGTGTAGTCCGAGACCAGCGTCTTGAAGGCCTCGAAATCGGCCGGCTCCATCCTGGCCGCGTCCGCCGCACCGCTCGCCCGGACCTCCAGTTCGTGCTCGGGCCGGAGGCCGTAGCCGATGTCCACGGCACCCTTCATGAAAACCGCGTGCTTCGACACGAAGTCCTCGTCGACGCGGCCCGTGCGGATGATGTGGTTGGCGACGTAGTTGAGGATCGCGAGGTCGGTGCCGGGCTTGAAGACGATCGGAACGTCGGCGAGGTCCATGCTGCGATGGGTGAAGGTCGAGAGCACCGCGACCCGGACGTGCTCGTGGCCGAGGCGGCGGTCGGCGAGGCGGGTCCAGAGGATCGGATGCATCTCCGCCATGTTGGAGCCCCACAGCACGAAGGCGTCGGCGTGCTCGAAATCGTCGTAGCAGCCCATGGGCTCGTCCATGCCGAAGGTTCGCATGAAGGCGAACGCGGCGGAGGCCATGCAGTGGCGGGCGTTGGGGTCGAGGTTGTTGGAGCGAAAGCCCGCCCGCATCAGCTTGGTGGCGGCATAGCCCTCGAAGATGGTCCACTGGCCGGAGCCGAACATGCCGAGGGCGGTCGGACCCTTTTCCTCGAGGACGGCCTTCGCCTTCTCGGCCATCAGATCGAAGGCCTCGTCCCAGGAGACGGGCTCGAAGTCGCCGTCCTTGTCGAAGACGCCGCCGCGCTTTCGCATCAGCGGCGTCGTCAGGCGGTCGGCGCCATACATGATCTTCGACAGGAAGTAGCCCTTGACGCAGTTGAGGCCGCGGTTGACCTCGGCCTGCATGTCGCCGTGGGTGGCGACGACCCGGCCCTCGCGCACGCCGACCATCACGCCGCAGCCGGTGCCGCAGAAGCGGCAGGGTGCCTTCGACCAGGTGATGTCGAGGGTGCCGACGCCGCCCGGCACGGGCTGGGCCTGCGCCGGCAGCGCGATGCCCGCGGCGGCGGCCGCGATCCCGGCGGCCTGCGCCTTCAGGATGGCGCGTCGTGTGATGTCGATGGTCATGGCCGGACCTCCCGTCCTGCGCGGCGTGTCGTTCGCCGTCTCGTTCGGCGCGTCATGCGCCGTCCTGGTCTCACCCGGGGTCTTCCCCGTCGCTCTCCGCGTGTTCGAACACCATGTTGGCGCCGACGACGCCGTCCATCAGCGCGATCGTCGTCAGGCGGGCGCCGACCTCGCCGCGGCTGGCGCCCTCGAGCACCACCACGATCTTGTTGCCGGCCGATGCGGCCACCTCGGTCAGCGGCAGGCCGGCGAGGGCGCGCGCGACGGCCTCGGCTTCGCCCGGGCGCACCAGCACGACGGCGCTGGAGACGATGTGGAGCCGGTCTTCAGACATCGGCCCGACCCGCGGCCGGCCACAGGGCGATGGCCGCGGTGGGGCAGACCGGCAGGCAGTCGCCGCAGCCGGTGCAGTTCGCGAGCCGGACGTGGGGCGTGAACGGGCCGCCGCGCCGTGGCCGGAACCCGATCGCCTCGCCCGGACAGGCGTCGCGGCAGAGCTGGCAGTCGACGCCGCGCAACGGCAGGCAGCGCGTTCCGATCATCGCGGCGAGCGGACCCTCGTCGGGGTCGGCGCCCGGGCAGGTGCCGGGGGCAGCGTCGGCGAGGGGCGTGCCTCCCGGGTCGCGACCACTCGCCGGCTCCGGACGGGGCGCTCCCGACCGGGCTTTCAGGCCCCCCGTCAGGAACAGGCGGCGGGACGGATCCGGCAGGTCGTCCATCACCGGATCCTCAGTGTGGCGACGCCGGGGGACCCGGAGGCCCGAAGATCATCTGAAATATCCAGACGAGAAAGCCGTAACCTCCGACGACGCCGATGGCGACGAAGGGCCAGACCCCGAAAGCGAGCACGAGAAACGTGATGAGTTCCGCGCGTTTTCCCGGCTTATTTTCGGAAATTGCAACGCTATTCCGGTCAGGTCCAGCCATGATGTCCTCGATCATTTCTGAGAGGAGCGGTCCGACTCTGGTTTATTTCTAAATCATACGACAATTTTTCCGTGCACGCAACCCGTCCATCTGCCGCCGGGCCGGCTTTCGTGCGCCGCCCGATCCGCCGAAGCCGGTTGCACGGCCTGCTACGGTAGCCGGGGCCGGACCCGGACGGGCGGCTTGCACCGTCGATTTGCACCACGCCGAGGGACGCCGCCCTTCTCCCTCTTGCGTCACCGGGATCCTCCCATTATTCGTTGATCGACGAAGAACGAACAAGGGCTCCGCCGATGCCGTCCAGATCCCTCGCGAGCGGGAAGGACCCCGAACCGGCGCCGCCCGGCGAGGTCGAGCGGCTGGCGCTGCTCGCCAAGGCGCTGGGGCATCCGGCGCGGATCCAGATCATCGAGACCCTGCTCAGGCGGCAGACCTGCATCGGCTGCGACATCGTCGAGGAGATCGGGCTCGCCGCCTCGACGACGTCGGAGCACCTGCGCATCCTCAAGGAGGCGGGGATCATCACCGGCGAGATCGCCCGGCCGCGGGTCTGCTACGCGCTCGCGCCCGATGCCGTCGCGCCGCTGATCGGGTTTCTCACCCGTGTCCGCTCCACCGAACCCCGCCTTGCAACGTGACTGCAATCGAGCCCTGATCCCATGTCCACGTTCGAACGCTATCTGACCCTCTGGGTCGCGCTCGCCATCGGCGCCGGCATCGCCCTCGGCCACGTCTTTCCGGCGCTGTTCCAGGCGATCGGCGCGATGGAGATCGCCAAGGTCAATCTGCCGGTGGCGGTGCTGATCTGGGCGATGATCATCCCGATGCTGATGAAGATCGACTTCGCGGCGATGACGCGGGTGGGGGAGCACTGGCGCGGCATCGGCGTCACGCTCGTCGCCAACTGGGCTGTGAAGCCCTTCACCATGGCGCTGCTCGGCTGGCTGTTCATCGGCTGGCTGTTCCGGCCGCTGCTGCCGGCCGACCAGATCGACAGCTACATCGCCGGCCTCATCCTGCTCGGGGCGGCGCCCTGCACGGCCATGGTCTTCGTCTGGTCCAACCTGACGCGCGGCGATCCGCCGTTCACGCTGAGCCAGGTGGCGCTCAACGACGCGGTGATGGTGGTCGCCTTCGCGCCGATCGTGGCGCTGCTGCTCGGCGTCTCGGCCATCGTCGTGCCGTGGGAGACGCTGCTGATCTCGGTCGCGCTGTTCATCGTCGTTCCGGTGATCGTCGCGCAGGTGCTGCGCGCCGGGCTCGGCGGCGGCGCCCGGCTGGAGGCCTTCGGGCAGGCGGTGCAGCCGGTGTCGATCGCGGCGCTGCTGGCGACGGTCGTGCTGCTCTTCGCCTTCCAGGGCCGGCAGATCCTCGATCAGCCGATCATCATCGCGCTGCTGGCGGTGCCGATCTTCGTGCAGACGGTCTTCATCTTCGGCTTCGCCTACGTCCTCAACCGCGTCTCCGGCGAAGCCCACTGCATCGCCGGGCCGTCGGCGCTGATCGGTGCCTCGAACTTCTTCGAACTCGCCGTCGCCGTCGCCATCAGCCTGTTCGGCATCAACTCCGGCGCGGCGCTGGCGACCGTCGTCGGCGTGCTGATCGAGGTTCCGGTGATGCTGGCGCTGGTCGGGGTCGTCAACCGGTCGAAGGCCTGGTACGAGGCCGGCCCCGCCGTCCGCAGGCGGGCGACGGCGCCGGAGCCGGCGGGTCGCGCGAAGGCCGCGGCTCGATCCTGATCGGGAGCGATCCCGGTCGAGCCCGTCGAGGCGTCCGGGGGCGGGCGGCAAGGCCGATCCGGCGCTTCGGGTCTCGCCGGCGGCTCCGCCCGGCCAATTCCGGCGCATGCTGCGGACGGTTGCGGCGGTCCCCGGGTGATGCCACCGAAGGCACGTTCCGCCGCCGCGGCGTCGGCCGGGCACCGTTTCCCGGAGCGCTCCGCGATGCCGGTCGATCCCGGCGCCGACACCCGGGCGATCCCGGCGACAACGCGCTCCCGACCTATCCCGCCGCCTTTCCCCTCGCCGCCGAAGCCGCGTAGTCCCTGGCGGCGTCGACGAAGGCCCGGAACGCGGCCGAGGGATTGCGGCGGCTCGGGTAATAGAGGCAGAGCGGCGCCAGCGGCGGGGTCCAGTCGTCGAGGAGGCGGACGAGACGGCCGGCCGCGACGTCCTCGATGACGTCCGCCTCCATGAAGAATCCGATGCCGATGCCGTCGAGGACGGCGATCCGGGCGAGGCTGGTCTCGTCGAGCGTGAGCGGTCCGTCGACGTCGACCGGCAGCGGCCGGCCGTCCTTCTCGAACTGCCAGCGCAGGAGCACGCCGTTCGGCAGACGGACCCGGATGCAGGCATGGGCCAGCAGGTCCGGCGGGGCCTGCGGCGTGCCCCGGCTTTCCAGATAGGTCGGCGAGGCGACGACCGCGTGGCGGCGCGGCCGGCCGAGCGGCAGCGCGATCATGTCGGCCGGCACGAGATCCGCGCCGCGGATCCCGAGATCGAATCCTTCCGCCACGATGTCGACGAGCCGCCCCTCGGTGACGACGTCGACGTGGACCCGGGGATGCCGCCGGAGGAAGCGCAGCAGCAGCGGCGCGAGCAGTTCCCGTCCGGCGCTGGCGAAGGCGTTGATGCGCAGAACGCCCGCGGGGATCTCCTGCTCCGAGCGGGCGGCTTCCATCGCCTCGTGGATTTCCAGCAGCGCCGGGCCGACGGTGGCCGCGAAGCGGCGTCCGGCGTCGGTGAGCGACACGCTCCGGGTGGTGCGGTTGAACAGACGGACGCCGAGGTTCCGTTCCAGCTTGCCGATGGCGTTGCTGAGCGCGGTCGTCGAGAGGCCGAGATCGATCGCCGCCGCCCGGAACGAGCCGTTTCGCGCGATCGCCATCACGGCGTCGAGTTCGATCAGGCCAGGGCGCGCCATCGTCCCGCTTTTCGCAACGTCACATCCCCATTCATGGCGATTATCGTAAGACCGGCTTGGCGCTATGTCCATGAGGCGATCAGGCGGGGCCACGAGGCGGACGGGCGAGAACCGGGGGGCCGGCTCCGGGCCGCGGGGCGGTTCCCGGGCGATCGATCCATCGAAGGAGACACGAGATGACCATCGAACTGCCGAGGCCGATCGCCGACTATTTCACCGCCGACGCGGCGAATGTGGCGGACGCCGTCGCGCGCTGTTTCACCCAAACCGCGGTCGTGACGGATGAACGACGGATCCACCGCGGGCGCGAGGCGATCCGGGCCTGGAAGGTGTCGGCCTCGGCGGCCTACAGCTACACGGTCGAGCCGGTGTCGATCGCATCCGAGGACGGGCGGACGGTGGTGACCGGCCGTGTCGAGGGCGATTTCCCCGGCAGTCCGGTGGACCTGCGCTACCGCTTCGTGCTCGACGGCGAGGAGATCGCCGCGCTCGAAATCACCGGTCTCGAGACGAACCCGTGACCGGCGAACCCTCGTCCGGCCGCCGGCCGTTCGCTTCCCCTGATCCAAAGGACGTTCGCCCATGACCCCCTTCCTCTCTTTCGAGGGCAGGACCGCCCTCGTCACGGCCGGCACCCGCGGCGCCGGCGCCGCGACCGTCCGCCTGTTCCGCGACCTCGGGGCCAGGGTGCTGACGACGGCCCGGACCCGGCCTGCCGATCTGCCGGAGGAGGCCTTCCTCGCGGCCGACCTCACCACCGCGGAGGGCTGCGCGGCGCTGGCGCGGGCGGCGCGCGAGCGGCTCGGCCGGATCGACGTCCTCGTCCACATGCTCGGCGGCTCCTCGGCGCCGGCGGGCGGCTTCGAGGCGCTGAGCGACGCGGTCTGGCAGGGCGAACTCGACCTCAACCTGATGCCCGCGGTCCGGCTCGACCGGGACCTGGTGCCCGACATGGTCGCGCGCGGCCGCGGCGTCGTCGTCCACGTCACCTCGATCCAGCGGGTGCTGCCGCTGCCGGAGGCGACCACGGCCTATGCCGCGGCCAAGGCGGCGCTGTCGGCCTACAGCAAGAGCCTTTCCAAGCAGGTCTCGCCGGCCGGCGTGCGGATGGTGCGGGTCTCGCCCGGCTGGATCGACACCGAAGCCTCGGTCGCCTTCGCCACCCGGCTGGGGGCCGAGCATAACGGCGACGTCGACGAGGGCCGGCGGATGATCATGGCGTCGCTCGGCGGCATTCCGATCGGACGGCCGTCGTCCCCGGAGGAAGTCGCCAGCCTGATCGCCTTCCTCGCCTCCGACCGTGCCGGCACGATCACCGGGACCGAACACGTCATCGACGGCGGAACGGTGCCGACCGTATGAGGGCGGAACCGGCCCGGGCTCACGCCGGGCGCGGGCGGGCGACGTCGTTGGCGCCTTCGGGCTCCGGGCCGAGGCCGTAGCTCATCCGCTTCATCTGGGCGATGACCCGCTCCATCTCGTCGTCGGGCAGCACCGGCGGCTCGCCGATGGAGAGGGCCTGGACGTAGAGCCTGGCCAGCGTCTCGACTTCGCTCGCCATCCACAGAGCGCCCTCGAGCGTCTTGCCGAGGGCGATCTGGCCGTGCTGGCCGAGCAGGCAGGCGAGACGGCCGTCGAGGGCGGCGATGGCGGCGTCGGAGAGCGCCTGGGTGCCGAAGGTTGCGTAGGGCGCGCAGCGGATGGTGGTGCCGCCGGCGATGCCGACCATGTAGTGGAAGGCCGGGATCGCCCGGTGATGGCAGGCGACGGTGGTGGCATAGACCGAGTGGCAGTGCAGGACGACGTCGATATCCGGCCGGCTTCTCAGAATGTCGCGGTGGAAGCGCCATTCGGACGAGGGGCGGCGGCCGGCGTAGGTGCCGTCGAAGTCCATCGCGACGATGTCGTCCGGGCCCATCACGTCATAGGCGAGCGAGGACGGGGTGATCAGGAAACCCTCGCCCCGGCGCACGGAGATGTTGCCGGCGCTGCCCTGGTTGAGGCCGGCGGCATTCATGCGGCGGCAGGTCTCGACCATCTCGGTGCGGGCGGAGAGGTCGTCGGTGGTCATCTTGCGGCTCCGGCGTTGACGTTGGCGTTGGCCCCGGCCGCCGCCCGCCAGGCACGGGCATAGGCGGCAAGGCCCGGATGGGCGAAAGGCACGGTCTTTTCGATCGCGAGGCGGACGGGGGCGGTGCGGCGGGCGTGGCCGGCCAGCAGCGCGGCGCCGGCGGCGACGCCGTCGCTCTCCTCGTTGAAGACGGTGACGGCGTCCGGGCGCAGGCCCGAGACGAGGGCGGCATAGAGCGGGTCGCGCAGGTAGGAGCCGTCGAGCACCACGGCGCGGCCGGCGCCGAGCCGGTCGACGCAGGCGGTGGTGAGCAGGGCCGTCGTCAGCACGGCGAGGGCGAGGCGCATCGCCGGGCCCTCCGGCGGCGGCCCGGCGATGCGGCCGCGGCCGGCGGTGCCGGGGAATTGGCCGTCGTTGTCGCCGAAGCTCGGCAGGGCCATGGTACCGGCCTCGATCAGGGCGGCGACGTCGGCGGCGGTGGCGCGGGCGCCGTTCGGCTGTGGTCCGGCGATGGCGGCGAATTCGCGCCCGCCCATGGTCAGGGCGCCGCCGACCGGCTCGCCGTCGACGTCGGCGTTGAGCGTCATGCCGGCGTCTTCGGAAAGGCGTTCGAGCGGCACGGCGCCGGCGAGGGCGACGATCCAGGTGCCGGTCGAGACCACCATCAGTTCCGGCCGGCCGGCGGCGCGGTAGCGGTAGGCGTTGGCGGTGCTGTCGTGGCAGCCGACGTGGACGGCGAGGTCCGGCGGCAGCGCGAAGCGGCGGGCGAGTTCGGGCCGGATCCGGCCGAGGGTGGCGCCGGCGTGGGCGAAGGGCGGCATCAGCCGTTCCCAGCCGCGACGCGTCACGATGTCGGTCCAGCGCCGCTCGGGCACGTTCCAGAGATGCGACTGGGCGCCGAGAAAGCTGACCTCGCTCGCGAGCCGGCCGGACAGTCGGAAGGCCCAGTATTGCGGCACGCCGAGATAGGCCGCGGCGGCGGCGAGGGCGTCGGGCCGCTCCCGCTCCATCCAGAACAGCTGGCGGGCCTGATGGGTCGAGGCCATCATCACGGCGGAGCCGCGGTCGAGGAAGCCCCCGGTCAGCGGCCGATAGGCGTCGTCGAGGCCGGGCGGGGGCTGTTGCTCGTAGTCGATCATCGGCGCGGCGAGGCCGTCGCCGCCGGCGTCGGGATCGGCGGCGACCAGCATCCCGCCGGAACCGTGGCCGGCGGCGATCACCCGCTCCAGCGGATGGCGGCGGGCGAGGGCGGCGAGGCCGGAGAAGACGAAGTCGGAGAGGCCGCCGAGGTCGTGGTGGCGCCAGGGCGGGCCGGGCAGCACGGTGTTGGGTGCGGCGAGGGTGTCGACGATGTGGCCGTCGGCGGTCGCCGCGGACAGCTTGACGTTGGTCTTGCCGACGTCGATGACGGCGACGCTCGCGGCGGCGTCCCGGTCGGTCTCGGCCATCGCGTCCCTCCCTCGGCGCAGTGCCCGTCAGTTGGCGAGGCGGAAATCCGGCTCGGCGCTTTCGGCCATGACGAAGCGCCCGTTCGGCAGGTCGTTGCCGTCGAGCTTCCAGGCGATCTCGTCGGGCGTCAGGCGGTAGTGGACCCAGCGCGCGGTCAGCCGGCGGCGCAGTTCGTCCTCCGGGGTCTCGACCAGCACGGTGACGTCGAAGAGCGGGGCGAGCGACGACCACGGCGCCTGCCTCAGCAGCAGGTAGTTGCCCTCGGCGACGATGACGCGGGCGGCGCGCGGGATCAGCCGGGCGCCGGCCCGGGCGATCTCGATGTCGCGGTCGAACACCGGTACGGCGACGAAGTCCTCGTCGCCGGCCTTGAGCCGGGCGAGGGTGTGCCTGAGGCCGCCGACGTCGAAGGTGTCCGGCGAGCCCTTGCGCGGGCGCAGGCCGGCGGGGACGAGGTGGAGGTCGTCGAAGTGGAAGCCGTCCATCGGCAGCAGGGCGGCGAGGCCCGGCTCGGTGGCGTTCAGCGCGTCGACGACGGCCTCGGCCGTGGTCGACTTGCCCGAGCCCGGCGGCCCGGCGACGGCGGCGATGATCCGCCCGCCGCCCGCCGCCCGCTCCGCAAGGAGCCGCACGAGACCGTCCACCTCGATCGCCGCCATGCCGCCGTCCTCCCTCGTCCGCTCGCCGCCCGGTCCCGTCCGTCCCCGTCAGATCAGACGATACTGCCGGGCCTTGTTGCGCAGGAAGGGCAGGCCGTTGTCCATGACTTCCTCGAAGTTCCGCGCCACCGGCCGCCAGACCGACAGGCCGTAGGCGACTTCGGGAGGCATGTTGATGAAGCTCTCCATGGCGAGGCCGCCCTTGAAACCGATCGCCGCCAGCGCGCCGAACACCTCGTCCCAGTCGCAGGTGCCCTCGCCGGGGGTGCCGCGGTCGCTCTCGGAGAGGTGGATGTAGCGGAGGTGGTCGCGGGCGTCGAGGATACCGTTGGCGGCGCCCTTCTCCTCGATGTTCATGTGGTAGGTGTCGAGGTGGATGAAGATGTTGTCGGCGCCGACCTTCTCGATCATCCAGGCCGCCTGGGCGCCGGTGTTGATCAGGTGGTTCTCGTAGCGGTTGACCGGCTCGATGCCGAAGGCGACGCCGAGGGCTTTGGCGTGTTTCGCCGCGGCGTCGAGAGCGCGGGCGATGTTGTCGTATTCGGCCTCGGTCGGCGGCACGCCGGTGCGCTCGCCGATGCCGCCGTAGGTGACGCCGGAGAGGGCCTCGCCGCCGAGTTCCTTCGTCTTGTCGAGGGCGACCTTCAGGTGCTCGACCGCGCCCTCGGGGTTGACCGAGGCCCAGTTGACCGCCGGCAGGCCGAGCGAGCAGACCGCGCGCACGCCGTGCTTCTCCAGCAGCGCCCGGGTGTGGGCGGCGTCGACCGCCGGGGCGTTGAGCAGGGCGATCTCGACGAAGTCCATCTTGTAGCGGGCCGCTCCCACGATCGCCTTCTCGGCGCCGTCCCGGTCCCAGTTCATGGTCCACATGCTGGTGTGGACGCCGAAGCCGTGCATGGTCATCTCCCTTGTCGTGGTCTTGCGGAAAGGCGCCGGGCGACCCAGCGCAGGATCATCACGGCGATGAGGAACAGACCCCAGACCGCGGTGGAGAGGTGCTGGTTGGCACCCATCAGGTTGAGGCCGGACGACAGCACCTGCAGCACCACCAGCGCCACCACCACCGGCGCGACCCGGCCGAAGCCGCCGAAGGGGTCGACGCCGCCGAGGAAGCAGGCGAGCACGGTGACGAGCAGCAGCGCCTCTCCGTGGCCGACGCGCACCGAGTTGAAGCGGGCGAGCATCAGGATGCCGGCGAGGGCGCACATCACGCCCGACAGGGTGTAGATCAGCGTCAGGGTGCGCTTGACGTTGACGCCGGAATATTCGGTGGCGCGGATGTTGGAGCCGATCATCCGGGCGGCGGTGCCGTGGCGGGTGTGGCCGAGCAGCAGGTGCCAGACGATCGCGGCGAGCGCGAAGAGCAGCAGCGGCACCGGAACGCCGAGCAGGCTGCCGTGGCCGATCGGCGCGACGAAGGCGGGAAAGCCGGAGATGTCGCCGCCGCGGGTCAGGAACTCGCCGAGGCCGCGCAGGAAGATCATCATCGCCAGCGAGACGAGGATCGGATGGGCGCCGGTGTGGGCGATGACGAGGCCCATCACCGCCCCGCACAGTGCGCCGACGGCGATCGCCGCGACGACGCCGACGGCGAAGGCGGCGACGCCGGCCTCCGGCCCGCCGGCGGCGTTGAGCACGAAGGCGAGCGTCAGGCCGGCCATGTTGGCGGTGTAGATGATGGCGAGGTTGATGCCGCCCGAGATGATCGGGATCAGCATGGCGAGGGTGAGCAGCCCGAATTCGGGGAGCTGGAAGGCGATCGAGCCGAAGTTGGCCGCCGACAGGAAGCGCGGGGCGAGCAGCCCGAAGCCCACGACGACGAGGACGAGGAAGCCGAGCAGGGCGGCGACGTCGTCGCCGACGGCGCGGCGGAAGGAGGCGATGAGGCCGGCCATGTCAGCGCCGCTCCGTCTTCGGCCGAAGGAGGCCCGAGAAGTCGAGGTTGGAGCCGGAGATCGCGACGAGGATCACGAGGCCGATCACCATCTTGAAGGCGTAGGGCGAGATGCCGAGCAGGTTGAGCCCGTTCTGGGTGACGGCGACGAGGGCGACGCCGAGCAGGCAGCCGACGACCGAGCCGCGGCCGCCGCCGAGCCTCGCTCCGCCGAGCACCACGGCCGCCAGCACCTCGAGCTCGCGGCCGTAGAGCGCGTTCGGCACCACCTCCTTGGTGATGTGGGCCTGCATCAGCCCGCCGATGCCGGCCATCAGCCCCATCCAGCCGAAGGCGACCGCCTGCATCAGGGCGACGTTGACGCCGACCCGGCGGGCGCCTTCCGGGTTGTCGCCGAAGGCGTAGAGCTGGCGGCCGATCGAGGTGCGGCGGATCAGGATCCAGGTCGCGACCATGCAGGCGACCATCACCGGCACGGGCAGGAAGATCTCGGCCCAGGTGCCGCTGGCGGTCTCGTGCTCCCAGACGATCAGCCGGGCGGTCCACCAGTCGGGCAGGTTGTAGAGGAAGCGGCCCGAGGAGAAGAACATCAGCAGGCCGAAGAAGGCGTTGAAGGTGGCGATGGTCACCACGATCGAGATGATCTGGAAGCGGTGGATCAGGAAGGCGTTGATCGAGCCGAGGCCGATGCCGAGGAGGCCGGCGACGAGAAAGCCGATCACCCAGTTGCCGCCGCCGACGGCGCCGAGCACGTAGACGAGGACGTATTGCACCACCGAGGCGGCGACGGCGAAGGAGATGTCGATGCCGCCGGCGATCAGCACGACGAGCAGCCCGACCGCCCAGATGACGTTGACGGCGTTGTTGTTGAGCAGCGAGGTGAGGTTCGGCAGCGTCGCGAAGCTCGGCGAGGCGATCGACAGAAACACCGACATCGCCACCAGCACCGCCAGCAGGCGGGTCTCGGTCGGATAGGCGCGGACGAGGCTACGCATAGACGGCGGCCTCCAGGTCGGCGATCGAGGCGCGGCGCGGGTCGTATTCCCCGACGATGCGCCCGGCCGCCATGTGCAGGATGCGGTCGGCGTTCATGTGGACTTCCGAGACCTCGTCGGAGATGAGCAGGATGGCGAGGCCGCGTTCGGCGAGGTCGCGCACGACGCGGAAGATGCCGTCGCGGGCGCCGACGTCGACGCCGACGGTCGGGCAGTCGAGGATCAGCACCTTCGGGTCGGTGGCGAGCCACTTGGCGAGGACGATGCGCTGCTGGTTACCGCCGGACAGCGTCGAGACCGGGTCGTCGGGCCGGCCGATCTTGACGGCGAGGTCGCGGATCCAGCGGGTGACGAGGGCGGCGCGGCGCGGCGCCGAGACGAGGCCGCTCGCCTCGGAGAGCTGCGGCAGCACGGTGAGGGTCAGGTTGTCGGCGATCGACTGCGGCTGGACGAGGCCGAGCTGCAGGCGGTCCTCCGAGACGTAGGCGATGCCGGCGGCGATGGCGTCGCGGTTGGAGCGGAAGCGGCGCGCCGTGCCGGAAAGGCGGATCTCGCCGCGGTCCGGCCGGGTCATGCCGAAGAGGGTGTGGCCGAGTTCGGTGCGCCCGGCGCCGATGAGACCGGTGAGGCCGAGCACCTCGCCGGCGCGCAGGGTGAAGGAGACGTCCTCGTATTCGCCGCGGCGGGTCAGGCCCTCGACCGACAGCACGACGGGGGCCGCCGAGGTGTCGCGGGCCGAGATCGCGCGCTCGAAGGTCTTGCCGGTCATCAGTTCGGTGAGCTTCGACTGGGTCAGCGACGCGGCGGGATAGACCCCGACCAGCTTGCCGTCGCGCACCACCGTGACCCGGGAAGCGATCTCCAGCACTTCGGCGAGGCGGTGGCTGACGAAGACGATGGCGACGCCGCGGGCGGAGAGCGTGCGCACGACGTCGAGCAGCTTGTCGGTCTCGGCCTGGGTCAGCGAGGCGGTCGGCTCGTCCATGAAGATGAGGCGGGCGTCGGAGACGAGGGCGCGGGCGATCGCCACCACCTGGCGGTCGGCGATCGGCAGGGTGCCGACGCGGGCGTCGAGGTCGAGGGCGACGCCGAGCCGCGCGAGGGCCTGCGTCGCGGTGCGCCGCAGGGCGGCGTCGGAGACGAGGCGCGGACGGTCGCCGACGAGGGTCTCGAAGGCGATGTTCTCGGCGACGGTCATCTCGTTGAAGAGCGCGAGGTCCTGCCAGATCACGGCGATGCCGCGGGCCCGGGCGAGATGGGGCGTCACCGCCGTCTCGACCTCGCCGAAATACTCCATCGTCGCGCCGGGCTCGGGCTTGTAGACGCCGGAGATGATCTTGATCAGCGTGCTCTTGCCGCAGCCGTTCTCGCCGGCGAGGCAGTGGACCTCGCCGAGGCCTACCTCGAAGGCGACGTCGTCGAGGGCGCGGACGCCGCCGAAGACCTTGGAGATCGCGGACATGCGGATGGCATGGGCCGCGGGCTCGCCGCCGGCCGTCGCCGTCGATGGACCTGTCATGAGCGTTTCACCCGTGGCTGCGGATCGCGGGGCGGCACCGGCCTCGACGGCGCGGCGAAGGGACCGGGCGGCAAAAGGACGGGGCGGCGCCGTGACCGAAGGCAGCGATCAAGGACGGCGGGAGCGTGATGCGCCCCCGCCGCTTCGCGGGACTTCGTCCGTGTGCCTCAGAGGCCGAGGTCGGCGAGGCCGTCCACGGTCTCCTTGTTGATGGTCACGAGGTTGTCGGTGATGATGTCCTTGTTGGCGACGTCCGGTTCGATGGTGCCGAGGCCCTCGATGGTCATGCCGGAGGTGATCTCGGTGCCGTCGGCGAGCAGCTTGGCCATGCGCACGAAGACGCGGCCGGCCTCGGCCGGATTCCACATGAAGCCGCCGGTGATCGCGCCGGACTTGATCAGGGCGCGGCCCTGGCCGGGCGAGAACGGGCCGATGACGTGGACCTTGTCGATCATCCGCCGCTCCTCGGCGGCGCGGCCGGCGCCGATCGGGCCCTGGCTGCCGAAGGCGAGGAAGCCCTTGAGGTTCGGGTGGGCGGCGAGCAGGTCGAGGGCGGTCTTGCGGCTGTCGTCGACGTTCTCGGCGACGCCGTAGCGGTCGCCGACCAGCTTCATGTTCGGATATTTCTCGGCGATGTAGGCGTTGGCGGCGTCGGCCCAGGCGTTGTGCAGCGGCACCGTGAGCGAGCCGACGAAGACCGCGTATTCACCCTCGCCGCCGGCCTTCTGGGCGAGCAGTTCGGCATGGGCCTCGCCGAAGCCGGAGGCCGAGGCGAGCTCGAAGTCCCAGTCGATGTTCTCGAGGCCCGGGCCCTCGTGGGCCACGACCTTGATGCCGGCGTCGCGGGCCTTCTTGAGGACCGGCTCCAGCGCCTTCTCGTCGTTCGGCACGACGCCGATGACGGTGACGCCCTTGGCGATGAGATCCTCGATGGCGCGGACCTGGAGGGCGGGGTCGGCGCTGGTCGGGCCGATCATGCTGCCGTCGACGCCGAGCTTGGCGCTTTCTTCCTTGATGCCCGCTTCCATGGCGTTGAACCACGGAATGCCGCCGATCTTGACGACGACGCCGAGGGTCGGCTTGTCCTGGGCGACGGCGGTCGCCGAGAAGGAGACGGCGAGCGCCAGCGCCGCGAGAGCCGCGGTCAAAGTCCTTTTCATGGTGTTCCTCCCACTGGTCGCCTCGGGGGCGACGTCATTCTCGTTGAAGGCCGGCGTTCGTTGCCGCCGGCCGCCCGGTGTCGATCCGCGCAATCGATTGTGCATCAAGAGGCTCGTCGGCGCCGGATCGCGGCTTCCTCCCCGCGTGCCCAAAGCCGACCGCGCCGCACCTCCCGGACCTATCTCCGGGTTCGCGGCTGCACAATCGATGTTGCACACGAAATCAAAAAAGCGGATCGTCGTCAAGCGGACGGGAGGCGATGACCCCGAAAACGCGTCGCGGTGCCCCGGGACGGCAGAGCCGACGGCCGGAGCGCCCGACCGTGGGTGGAGGCCGGACTCCCAGCGGGACGGGCTGGCCGCGGCGCTTCGAAGCGCGGGACCGGTGGACGGCGACGGGCGCGGTCGATAGCACGGGCAGCGGCACGCCGCGGTGACCGTCAGGGGGGGCGCCGTCCGGCGCGGGGAACGGAACGGCGGCGAGGGGAGGGCGATGACGACACGGCGCAGCAAACCGACGATCTACGACATCGCCCGCCTGTCGGGCGCCTCGCCCTCGACGGTGAGCGCGGCGCTGTCGGGCAAGGGGCCGTCGCGGCGGATCGCCCAAGGCACGGTCGAGGAGATCCAGCGCATCGCGACCGACCTCGGCTACAGCACCAACATGCAGGCCCGCGGCCTGCGCCAGGCGCGCTCGCATCTCGTCGGCATGATCATCCCCGAGCACGACAACCGCTATTTCTCGACCCTCAGCCGCAGCTTCGAGGCCGAGGCGCGGGCGCGCGGGCTCTGCCCCGTGATCGTCTCGACCCTGCGCGATCCGGCCGAGGAGATCCGCACCGTCGAGACGCTGATCTCCTACCAGGTCGACTTCGTGCTGGTCGCCGGCGCCTCCGACCCGGAGGCGATCAGCCGGCTCTGCGACGCTGCGCGCAAGCCCCACGTCTTCGTCGACCTGCCGGGCTGGGGCCGGCCCTCCGTCGTCACCGACAACCATCTCGGCGCCGTGCGGCTGACCGAGGCGGTGCTCGACGCGATGCCGGCGACGGACGATCCGCTGCGTGGTCGGCCCTACCTCGTCGGCGGCGTGCCGAAGGACTACGCCACCGCGCGGCGCATCGAAGGCTTCCGGGCCAGCGTCACGGCCCGGCTCGGCCGATGCGACGACGACCAGATCATCGCCTGCGGCTACGCGCCGGGGCCGGCACGCGAGGCGGTGATGGCGCTGTGCGGCCGGCTCGGCGGGCTGCCGGCCGGGCTCTTCGTCAACTCGCTGACCGCCTTCGAAGGCGTGCTCGGCCACTTCGTCCAGCTGCCGCCGGACGCTTTCGCGCAGACGGCGATCGGCTGCTACGACTACGACCCCTTCGCCGCCTACCTGCAGTTCCCGGTCTACATGGTCCGCCAGAACTCCGACCGGCTGATCGAGACCGCCTTCGGGCTGATCGAGAGCGGCCGGCGCGAGGCCACCCTGGTCGAGATCCCGCCGGACCTCGTGCCGCCGCGCACGATCTTCCGAAACATGGCGCAGGCGCCGAAGGGAGCGCGAGGAGAGGTGCCGACGGGGACGCCTGCCACAGGGACGCCGGCGACAGGGGCGCCGTGACGGGCGGCGGTTCGCAGGCCGACGGCGGAAGCGCCGCCCGTGTCAACCGGTCGAGGCGACGGGCGGAGACAGCGTCACCGGCCCGCTGCTGCCGCGCTCGGTCAGGGCGCGATGGTCGGCCCGGGCGGCGCCTGTCCATTTCGCGGTGCAGATTCGCTCGAGAAGATCGGCGTCGTATCGCTGCGTCAGCAGCCGCCAGAGTGCGGCGGGAAGCGGGATCGCGCCGTCGAAGCGGCTCTTGCGCAGGCTGGTCCAGCGATCGAGCTTCGTGGCGTTGCGGCCGACTTCGAGGCGATAGGAGAGAGGGGCCGTCAGTCCCACGCGACCGCGTACCGTGTCGGCGATGGCTCCGGGCCGGGCGGCGAGGTCGGTGAAATCGAAGACGAGAAGCTCGGCGAAGGCGTCGCTCCAGGGCAGGAGCTGGCGCCCGTAGAGCGAGTTGGTGACGTAGCGGTAGTGAAAGACCGGGTCGTGGTAGGCGTCGTCCGGTGCCGGACGGGGAACGAGGCCGCGGCGTAGGGCTCGGTCGATCTTCTCGGTCTCCTCGGCGGCGACGTCGTCGGCGGTGATGGCGTCGAGCGCGAGCGCCTCCTCGGCGGATCGCAGGTCGCGCCCGTGCTTGACGCTGTGAAGATAGGCCGAGACGGCGCGCTCGACCGGGTCGCGCAGCACGGCGACGACGACGGCTTCCGGCCCGAGGTGACGGGCGGCGCGTGTGGCGGTTCCGGCGACGTGCAGGTAGGCAGCGGAGCTGTCGAGCACCGCCTCGGCCGCGGCGACCCCTTCGAACATCGCCAGATAGTCGGTGCCCTCGAAGCGCGGTTTGGCGAAGTATTTCGGCTCCTTGCGGCGGTGGACGGCGATCGCCGGATCCTGGGCGAGGAGGTTGTGCAGATAGGTCGTGCCCGACTTCTGCGCGCCGACGAGAAGAAGATGTTTCACGGCGGACCCCTCCGCGTTTCCCCGCTGGCCGGCATGCGCCGGGCCGGCGCGACGGCGCGCTCGACCGTCGAAGACTCACTCGATCACGTTTCCGTGAAGATTCCCATCGACATGTCGTTGCCGCAAGCCGGTACCGGATCGAGGATCGACGAGCCGGCTCGAGCCGGGTCGAGGAGCGGGTGCCGGCAATCGCCGATTGACGCTGATGCCAACCTTTCGTTTACTTTTCGGGGCCCGCTGCGACCGCATCGCGCGGCACGGGCGGGATCCGGGGGGAGACCAGCCATGCACGACGCACCCGCCGCCCGGGCGGCATCCGCACTCGCCGCCTGTTTCGTCGCCGCCGCCTGCCAGAGCGCGGCGCCGCCCGCCGCCATGGCGCCGGCCGCCCCGGTCGCCGGCCTCACGCTCGCCTTC
>CALCDT010000307.1 GCA_937900425.1 uncultured Alphaproteobacteria bacterium
CCTCTGACCCCCAGATTCGTAGTCTGGTGCTCTATCCAGCTGAGCTACGGGCGCCTGCCTGACCGGCCAGATTTCGGTGCCGCGAGGGCGAGCCGAAGGGGCCGGTTCGTCGGTCGGGGATGGTGCCCCGAACGGGATCGGACCAATAGTCGGTCGCTTTCGCGAAAGCAAGCCCCCAATGCGAGGCGAGGTGGATTTTCTTCGGCGACCGCGATCGGGCGTCGGGGTTCGGCGATCGGCCGCCAACCGCCGCCCGCCTTCCCCTTCCCCTTCCCCTTCCCCGTCCCGCTTCCGCAACCGCGCGAGATGCACTATCTCTTTCCGCAGGTGCGAAGGAAGGTGGGGCGACGATGGCCGAGGATACGACGGGCGGACGCAGGACGCTGGTGCTGACCGGGGCCAGCCGGGGCATCGGCCACGCCACGGTGAAGCGGTTCTCGGCCGCCGGCTGGCGGGTCATCACCTGTTCGCGCCATCCGTTTTCCGACAAGTGCCCGTGGCCGATGGGCCCGGAGGACCACATCCAGGTCGACCTCTCCGATCCCGATAACCTCGGCCTCGCCGTCGGCGAGATGCGCCGGCGGCTCGAAGCCGACGGCAGCCGGCTCCACGCCCTCGTCAATAACGCCGGCATCAGCCCCAAGGGCGACGGCGGCAGCCGGCTCGACAGCGTCTCGACGGCGATGCACGTCTGGCGCACGGTGTTCCAGGTCAACTTCTTCGCGCCGATCATGCTGGCGCGCGGGCTGATGAGCGAGTTGAAGGCGGCCGGAGGCTCGATCGTCAACGTCACCTCGATCGCCGGCGAGCGCGTCCATCCCTTCGCCGGCACGGCCTACGCGACCTCCAAGGCGGCGCTCGCCTCGCTCACCCGCGAGATGGCCGCCGACTTCGGCCCGATGGGCATCCGCGTCAACGCCATCGCCCCCGGCGAGATCGACACCGCGATCCTCTCCCCCGGCACCGAGCAGATGATCAAGGACATCCCGCTGCGCCGGCTCGGCCGCACCGGTGAGGTCGCGGACCTGATCTATTACCTCTGCTCGGAGCATTCGAGCTACGTCACCGGCGCCGAGATCCAGGTCAACGGTGGCCAGCACGTGTGATACCGGCCCGGTGACGGTCCCACGGGCCGGGACCTCTCGGGCGCGGCCGAGCCCGAACGGGCGTCGGCCGGTGACGGTTCGACCTCCACGGACGACCTCCGCGCCATGCGCCGGTCCGAATCGGACTGCCGCCGCCGTCACCCGGTCGCGCAAGACCGGTTACCGACAAACGCACCCGGTCCTCCACCCCCGCCCATTCTCGCGGCAGTTGCACAGGGACGAAGCAGAAGCCTTTGCGGAGAGGTCTCTCCGCCTGGCATTCAATCGATTCACAACTTGCCGCAACCGATCGTAATACGATCTTTTTACCATTGAAAACGCAGAGTTTCCGTCAAAGACGCCCCGTCCTCAGGATCTTCGACGATGTCCCTGCCCGCTTCGCCGATCCGTGACCTTTCCCGCGTGCTGCGCCAGTCGGTCGACCTCTGCGTCTTCGGCCTGCGCAACTTCTCCGATCTCCGACGCTCGCTGGCCGAGATCAAGGGCCGTTCCTCGGCGCTCTGCGAGGAGTTCGCCGCCACCATGGTCGAGATCGACCGCTCCGGTGCCGCCATCGACCGGGTCACCGGCGAGGTCCGCGAGGAGATCCGGGCCATCGACGGGGCGACGCGGCAGGCCCTCGACGGCCTGCGCCTCGAGATCGAGGCGACTTCGCGCACCGCCCGCGAGGTGCTCGGCGCCATCGTCGCCATCGCCCAGGAGACGCGCATCCTCTCGCTCAACGCCCGCATCGAGGCGGCGCGGGCGGGGGATGCCGGCCGCGGCTTCGCCGTCGTCGCCCACGAGGTCGGGCGCCTCGCCGACCGCACCATGGCCAACGCCGACGAGACCGCTCGGCGCCTCGACTTCACCGCCATCGTCGGCGCCCTCGCCCGCACCACCGACGACCTCACCCACCGGCTCGACCACTTCGGCGAACGGGTCGACGCCGACTTCGTCGACCTCGCCCGCTCGATGGAGACGGTGCGCGGCAAGATCGCCGAGGTCGACGGCTACCAGGCCCTGCTCGACGAGATGGTCTCCTCGAGCGAGACCTCCTGCGGCCAGATCGCCGAGAGGATCGGATGGGCCCACCGCCAGACCGAGGCGCTCGCCGGCGCCGTCGCCGGACCGGAGGCGAGCGTCGCCCCCGCCGTGCGCCGCCTCGCCGCCGAGACCGCGATCCCGCTCGACCCCGGTTACGACCGCCTCGACGACATCCGCGCCCGCGGCCGGCTGCGGGTCGCGATCGAGCCGCAGTTCGTCGGCCTCTCCTTCCGCAAGACGAAGGGCGGCGAGTTGCAGGGTCTCGACGCCGACTACGCCCGCGCCTTCGCCCGCTGGCTCGGGGTCGAGTGCGAGTTCGTCGAATACTCCTGGAGCGAACTCACCCACCTGCTCCACGTCGGCCGCCGCCCGGGCGAGCCGCCCGCCGACGTCGTCTGGAGCGGCCTGCCGCCGGACCCCGGCTACCACCGCATCGCCTATTCCGACACCTACACCTGGCTGCCCTTCGTGATGTGCCGGCGCACCGGCGACGGCACCCTGCGCTCGCCGCTCGATCTCGCCGGCCGCACCGTCGGCATCATCAACGATCCCGGCGCCATCCAGGTGCTGGAAAAGCTCGGCCTGCGCTGGGGCGAGAACGCGGGCAAGCCCGGCGGCCGGGTCCGGCTCGGCAACCTCGTCGCCTTCAACGACCAGAGCCGCCTGCACGACGCCCTCGCCGGCGGCCTCGTCGACGCCTTCATGGTCGACCGCCCGATCTTCCACTGGGCGGCGACCAGCCCGGAAAGCCGCTGGCGCGGCCGGTTCGAGATCGTTCCGGGCAACCTGTCGGACCGGCTCTACTACTATACGGTCGCGGTCGCGGCCGATCCTTCGTCGGCGAAGCTTCTCTCCGCCATCAACCGCTTCCTGCGCGAGTTCATGCCCTCGCCCGAGCGGCGCCGCATCGAGACGACCTGGCAGGGCGAGGTGATCGACGGGCGCATCGGCTACCGCGACGAGGGCGCCGGGCTGCTGGGCGAGGCGGAGCTCGCCGCGATGGCGGCGCGCGAGGCCGCCGTTCCGCTGTCGATGAGTGCGTGATCGCCGGGCCGCCTGCGCAACAGGTCGGCAGGTCCGCCGCTATTCGGAGATCGGCAGCTCGTCCCGCCGCTCCGCCGCCACCAGCGCCGGGCTCTCGTCCTTCAGCCCCACACCGGTCAGTTCGCGGCGGAAGGCTTCCCCGACCAGCCAGGCGAGCTTCGCCGCGGCCTCGCCGTGGGAGAGCCCGCCGCGGCGGATGTTGGAGACGCAGTTGCGCTCCGCGTCGCTGCGCCCGACCCTCGGGGCGAAGGTGAGATAGGCGCCGAGGCTGTCGGGGGACGACAGCCCGGGCCGCTCGCCGATCAGCACCAGCACCATTCTCGCGCCGAGCCGCTCGCCGATCTCGTCGCCGATCGCGACGCGCCCGCCGGAGACGACGACGAGCGGGGCAAGCGACAGCCCCATCCGGGTGCAGAACGGCAGGAAGGCGGCGAGGAACGGCAGCGCATTGGCCGCGACCGCGGTCGAGGAGAGGCCGTCGGCGACGACGAGGCAGAGGTCGGCGCCCTTGTCCGCCGCCGCGTCGAGCGTCGCCGCGCCGTCGCGGTCGAGCCGGCGGCCGAGGTCGGGCC
>CALCDT010000308.1 GCA_937900425.1 uncultured Alphaproteobacteria bacterium
CACCGTCTCCTTGATCGTCGGCAGCAGCTCGTCGATGTTCTCGGAGGTGACGACGACGATCGGCACCAGGATCTCCTTCTGCGGGGTCTTGCCGTCGAGGTGCTCGAACAGCGCCTTCGCCGATTCGACGCCCATCAGGTACGGCTGCTGCATGCCCGAGGCGACGAGCTCGCCCGACTTCAGGAGCGGGATGAAGTCCGGGATGCCGTCGAAGGCGGCGACCAGCACCTCGCCGTTGCGGCGGGCGGCCTTGATCGCCCGGAGCGCGCCGATCGCCGGCTGGTCGGTCTGCACGAACATGCCGCGCATGTCCGGGTTCGCCGTCAGCATGTCCTGGGTGAACTTGAAGGTCTCGTCGGCGGTGTAGGACTGCATCTGCTGCAGGCCGGCGTCCTTGGTGATGCCGGCGGCGGCCAGCGCGTCCTTGAAGCCCTTGGTGCGGGCCTGGCCGTTCTTGCGCGCCTGCGAGATCGAGACGATGCCGACCGAGCCGTCCTGCCAGCCCTTCTTCTTCATCGCGTCGGCGAGCGCCGTGCCGACGCCCTCGGCGCCGAGATAGTTGTCGGAGATGATGAAGGAGACGTACTCGCCGGAATTGGTGCCGATGTCGGCGATGACGACCGGGATGCCAGCCTTCTCGGCGAGCGACAGGACGCTCGGCGCCGTCGAGGAATCGGTCGGCGACAGGACGATGCCGGCGACGCCGCGGGCGATGGCGTCCTGGGCGTTCTTCAGCTGCGTCTGGGCGCTGTTGGCCGAATCGAGCGCCTGGAAGCCGTAGTCGTGCTCCTTGGCGACCGCCTCGACGCCCTTCGCGAGATAGCGCCAGAACGGCAGGTCGAGGCCGGGCGTCAGGTAGACGATCTCCTTCGACGCGGCGGCGGCGCCGGTCGGCGTCGCGACGCCGGTGACGGCGGCGAGGGCCGCCGCCGCCGCGAGGCCGAGGAACGTGCGTTTCTTCATTTGGTCTTCCTCCCAAAGGGGCGCGCGGTTCTCCGCCACGCCGTGGCTCGTGGTGAACGGGTCGCTCAGATCGCCGGCGGCTCGGGATCGCCGGCGGCGGCGAGGCGCGAGCCGTCGATCAGCGAGCGGGTGGTGGCGTAGATGCGGTCGAGATGGTGGGCGAAGGCCGCGTCGACGGCGTCGGCGTCGCCGGCCTCGAGCGCCTCGACGATGGCGACGTGGTCCTCGTAGGAGCGGCGGATCGCCCCCGGCAGCGACACCGCGCGGCGGCGGTAGTCCATCATGTAGGCGTAGAGGTCGGTGACGAAGTCGGCGAGCAGCGGGTTCGCCGCCGACCGGTAGATGGCGACGTGGAACTCGCGGTCGCAGATCAGGAAGCGCACCGGATCGGTCATCGTCGCCCGCTGGGCGACGAGGGAATCCTTCAGCCGGCCGAGGGTGGCGGCGTCGATCTTGGTGGCGGCGTCGCGGACGACGGCGCGCTCGACGAGCAGGCGGGCGCCGTGCACCGCCTCGATGTCGTAGCTGTTGATCTTGCCGGGGATCGTCATGCCGATCCGCAGGAGGCCGAGATCGGCGTCGCGGACGCGGGTGCGGGCGCCGTGCGAGACCTCGAGCAGACCGCGGGCGGCGAGCCCCTGCACCGCGCCGCGCAGCGTCTCGCGGCTCACCGAGAAGGCGCTGGCGAGCTCGCGCTCGCCCGGCAGCTCGTCGCCGGGCCGCAGCACGCCGGAGGCGATCAGCGACTCGAGCTTTTCCGAAACGAGGTCCTTCACCGTCCGCTTGTCGATGCCGCCGCGCATCGACGGAATGCGGGCGAGCACGTCCTTCTCGGCCTTCCGGCGTGGTGACACCGCGTTTCTCTCCCGTCGCGGCCCCTTTTCGGCGCCGTCGTTCTGTTCCAGTGGACCAACCACCGGACCAGTTGACGCTAGAGCGACCGACGCGACCGGTCAAGTGGTTGCCGCGGCGGGGAGAACACGGATGCGGGAGGAGTGCGGCATGGCGGGCGGCGGCTGCTCGGAGACCGGGCCGCGAGGTCGCTCGCCGGGTTCCGGAGCCGGCAGCGAGACGCGCCGAAGCCACGGCGGGGCGTTGGCTTCGGGTCTCACCGGATAACGTCGGCCTGGCGGCAGTATCGAAGCGCGTAGATCAAGCCCTGGGGGCGCATGCGTCCGGCAAATGCCCGAGGCTGCCGCGCGCGGCTGGACAAGGGAGTGGTCGGCGCCGCGGAACTCGGCGCCGCCGAAGGTGAAAGTTCCCTGTCGGCCGCTCCGCGATCGACCTTGCGGCAGCCTCGTCCTCCAAGATCGTTTCCACCTTTAGCGCCATGCCTCAAAAATTCGAAACGGCAATTCCTCCTTGGCAATCTCTGCCATCAGCAGAGCCGCTTTGGCTCTCATATTCGGGTGGAGGAGCGCGACATCCCGATTGGCCGTTCTCAACATCAAAGACATAGCTGCCCCCGCAGCAAACCGATGTGTTGGCCGTTCGATAATCTCAATATTCAATCGGTGATTGCGCAATGGGCGCTTGAAGTAAACATGCGAGGCGTCGAATCGGCCTGTGATAGACGGATCGGAGAGTCGCGGATCGAGGGCACGTCAGCTTCAAGTCCGGCAGACGAACGCCGATTCCGTCGGATTCAGAAGCGGGCGCAGCGCTGTACCCATAATGGAGTTTACGAAAGGGGGGCGTGCGATGCTTCCTCCTCAGGACGGGAGGGGGCATGGTCCACTTCGTTCCTCGCGGGGCTGAGCGGCGATCATTGCACCGCCTTACCCGATAGGGTCAGCGGCGTTCCGCGAGCGAACGACCGGCGCATGCCCGGGAGATCCTCTCCGTCCTGCGGACCGGCTCGCCCGGCGTGCTCTGCCGGGCACGGCGTCTCTATAGGACGTCCTATGTCGTGCCGATCGTCGGGCCGACGTGGGCGGGGTGCCGCGAGGTACTGGGCCACCGTCGTAGAGGACCTCGCGGTCCCTACTCCGGCCATCCGTGATGCGACGCCGGCCGCGTCGGACTTCGCTTCTGCGCGGACGGGGCGCGAAGCCTGCGAGAGAGCGGAGGCGCCTTCCGCAGAGGTAGTCGTCTTCTGCGACACCTCGGTGCCGGACCCTCTCCGCCTGTCCGACCGGCGGCGCCGAAGGGCCCGGTCGTCACGGTCCGTTCTCGTGCCCGCGGCCTGTCACGGCCGCGTCGTGAGGCGCAGGGCCGCGCCGGGCGGGAAGCGCTTCCGGGTTCGGTCGGCCACGCGGGCCGGCCGCTGCGGCGTGCGCCCGGTCGTCGCCCGCGACGGGAGGCCGACCAGACCCGTGCGGACGCGAAAGCCGGCGCCACACTTTACGCCGGCCTTATGGGTCCGGCGCCTTTCCGCATGGCCGCTTTACGCGCGGAAGGCCCAGCTTGAGGGATGCGTCCTCCCCGGAGCTTCCGCAATGCTTCCCGACCTCGTCTACATCGCCGCGGGCCTCGCCCTGTTCGGGCTCGCCTCGCTCCCCGTCCTCGCCGCGGACCGGCTGTGAGGAGGCCGTCATGTCCCTCGACATCGTCCTCGGCCTCGCCGTCGCCGGCCTCCTGTTCTGCTATCTCCTCGTGGCGCTCGCGCGCCCCGAGCGGTTCTGAGGTGGCGTCATGAGCGACCTCCTCCAGTTCGCGCTGTTCGCCGCCCTGCTCGTCGCCGTCGCGGTCCCGCTCGGCGCCTACATGGCGTCGGTGTTCGCCGGCGACGTCCGCTTTCTCGCGCCGGCGGAGCGGGCGCTGATGGCCGCCGCCGGCGACCTCGCCGCCCGGCCGCAGCGCTGGGGCGCCTACGCCCTGTCGCTGATCGCCTTCAACGCCGCCGGCTTCGTCCTGCTCTATCTGATCCTGCGCTACCAGGATCTGCTGCCGCTCAACCCGCAGGGTTTCGGCGGGCTCTCGGCGCCGCTCGCCTTCGACACGGCGATCTCGTTCGTCACCAACACCGACTGGCAATCCTACGGCGGCGAGACGACCCTCTCGAACTTCAGCCAGATGGCCGGACTGACGACGCAGAACTTCGTCTCGGCCGCGTCCGGCATGGCCGTCGCCGCCGCCGTGGCGCGCGGCCTCGCCGCCCGCCGCAACCGTGTCCTCGGCAACTTCTGGACCGACCTCGTCCGCGCCACGCTCTACGTGCTGCTGCCCGGCTCGATCCTGCTCGCCATCGTCCTCGCCGCGACAGGCTCGCCGCAGACCCTGGCCACCTCCGTCGACGCGACGACCCTCGAGGGAGCCCGCCAGGCGATCGCCGTCGGCCCGGTCGCGAGCCAGATCGCCATCAAGCAGCTCGGCACCAACGGCGGCGGCTTCTTCAACGCCAACTCCGCCCACCCGTTCGAGAACC
>CALCDT010000309.1 GCA_937900425.1 uncultured Alphaproteobacteria bacterium
CATCGCCCACCGCCTCTCCACCATCGCCCGGATGGACCGGCTGGTGGTGATGGACGAGGGGCGAATCGTCGAGGTCGGAACCCACGACGACCTCCTCGCCCACGGCGGTCTCTATGCCCGGCTCTGGGCCCGGCAGACCGGCGGATTCCTCGCCGAGGACGAGGGCGATCGTCACGCCGCGGAATAGGCGCTTTTCCTCCGCGAGCGGACCGGCCCGGACACAAGTGCAACATCGGCCGGAATTCTTTTGAATTACGCAAAACAGACGATTGTCGCGCCGCAGCGTGATCGCCTAAGGTGGCGCCCGCATCGTCGTCGCTCCGCGCCCACAGTCTGGACAACCTGGCGAAACGGTGCAAGAACAGCGCCGATCCGGCGGAGAAGGCTGCGAAAACGCGGGCTTTTTCGCCCCGGCCGGGGAGGGCGATGCTGCAGCTGCGAAGCTGGCGCGCGTGCTCCTCGCCGAACACGATCCGGCCCGACGTCGTCCGGTTCCCGGAGCGGCTTGCCAGAGCCGCCGTCCTGCCGCCGTCGGCTCCCCGGATACCGGTCGCCAGACGCCGTCGCGCACGGCGCGGTGCGGCGCCAAGGGATTTTGAGAGTTCGAAAGGAGCCAGGACTTGGCTGCGACGCACGATACGGCTGAACCGACACGCCGCGACATTCTCTTCCTCGCCACCGCCGCGGTCGGCGCCGTGGGCACCGCCGCCGCGATCTGGCCGTTCATCGACCAGATGAACCCTGACGCCTCGACCCTCGCGCTCGCCTCGATCGAGGTCGACGTCAGCGCCATCGCCGAGGGCCAGTCGATCACCGCCAAGTGGCGCGGCAAGCCGATCTTCATCCGCAACCGCACCGACCAGGAGGTCGAGAGCGCCAAGTCGGTGCCGGTCGCCTCGCTGCCGGACGCCAACGCCCGCAACGCCAACCTTGCGGCCGACGCCGACGCCTCCGACGCCAACCGCGCCGCCGAGGGCAACGAGAAGCTGCTCGTCATGGTCGGCGTCTGCACGCACCTCGGCTGCATCCCGCTCGGCCAGCAGGGCGATTTCGGCGGCTGGTTCTGCCCGTGCCACGGGTCGCATTACGATACGGCCGGCCGCATCCGCAAAGGCCCCGCACCGGAAAATCTGCATATCCCGGTCTACAGCTTCGTGTCCGACACGAAGATCAAGATCGGCTGAGCGCGTCGGGTCAGGAGGTTTCATTCATGTCCGGTCATTCGACCTACGAGCCCAGGACGGGTGCGGAGAAGTGGCTCGAGCGCCGCTTGCCGATCATCCGCCTCATGCACGACACGGCCGTCTCCTATCCGACGCCGCGCAATCTCAACTACTGGTGGACCTTCGGCGCGATCCTGTCGCTGATGCTCGTGGTTCAGATCGTCACCGGCATCGTGCTGGTGATGCACTACACGCCCCACGTCGACCTCGCCTTCTCGTCGGTCGAAGGCATCATGCGCGACGTCAACTACGGCTGGCTGCTGCGCTACATGCACGCCAACGGCGCGTCGATGTTCTTCATCGCGGTCTACATCCACATCTTCCGCGGCCTCTACTACGGCTCCTACAAGGAACCGCGCGAAGTGCTGTGGATCCTCGGTGTGGTGATCTTCCTGCTGATGATGGCCACCGCCTTCATGGGCTACGTGCTTCCGTGGGGCCAGATGAGCTTCTGGGGCGCCACCGTCATCACCAACCTGTTCTCGGCGCTACCCTTCGTCGGCGAGCCGATCGTGACATGGCTCTGGGGCGGCTTCGCCGTCGACAACCCGACGCTCAACCGCTTCTTCTCGCTGCACTACCTGCTGCCCTTCATGATCGCGGGCGTCGTCGTCCTGCACATCTGGGCCCTGCACGTGGTCGGCCAGAACAACCCGGCCGGCATCGACGCCAAGACGCCGAAGGATACCGTTCCCTTCACGCCCTATGCGACGCTGAAGGACATGCTCGGCATGTCGGTGTTCCTGCTGGTCTTCGCCTGGTTCCTGTTCTATCAGCCGAATTTCATGGGTCATCCGGACAACTACATTCCGGCGAACCCGCTGGCGACGCCGGCGCACATCGTGCCCGAATGGTACTTCCTGCCGTTCTACGCGATCCTGAGGGCTGTTCCGGACAAGCTCGGCGGCGTGCTGCTGATGTTCGGCGCCATCGCGGTGCTGGTGTTCCTGCCCTGGCTCGACACCTCCAAGGTCCGCTCGGCGACCTACCGGCCGCTCTACAAGATCTTCTTCTGGATCTTCGCGGCCTGCGCCGTCGGCCTCGGCTACCTCGGCTCGCGCCCGGCCGAAGGCGGCTACGTCGTCGCCTCGCAGCTGCTGACCGCCTACTACTTCATCCACTTCCTGGTGATCCTCCCGGTCCTCGGCTTCATCGAGACGCCGAAGCCGCTGCCGGCGTCGATCGCCGACGACGTGCTCGCCAAGCAGAAGCGCACGGGCATGCAGGTCGGCGTCAAGTCGGTCTCCGAGGGGCATTGAGGACGGATGATGAAAGGTTCGATCATGAAATCCACGATCATCCGCCTCGCCTTCGCCTCCGCGGTGGTGTTCGGCGCGATCGCCGGCGCCTCGGCGGCCGAAGAGGGCGGTGAGGGCCACACGGTCCACTATCCGCTGAAGAAGCCGGCCTATGTCGACTGGAGCTTCGCCGGCGTGTTCGGCAAGTACGACCAGGCGCAGCTGCAGCGCGGCTTCAAGGTCTACCGCGAGGTCTGCGCGGCCTGTCACGGCCTCTCGCGCGTCGCCTTCCGCACCCTCGCCTCGGAGGACGGCCCCGGCTTCACCGAAGACCAGGTCAAGACGATCGCCGCCGAATACGAGGTCACCAACGCCGACCCGGACGAGGCGGGCGACATGTTCCAGCGGCCGGCGCTGCCGTCCGATCACTTCCCGCCGCCCTTCCCGAACGACGCCGCCGCGGCGGCGTCGATGGGCGGCGCGGTGCCGCCGGACCTGTCGCTGCTGGCCAAGGCCCGCGCCGTCGAGCGCGGCTTCCCCTGGTTCGTCTTCGACATGTTCCTGCCCTACCAGGAGCAGGGCGTCGACTACGTCCACGCCCTTCTGACCGGCTACGAGGAGCCGCCGGAAGGCGTCGAGGTGCCGGAGGGGACCTATTACAACCCCTATTTCATCGCCGGCATGTCGCTGAAGATGCCGCCGCCGCTGTCGCCCGACCAGGTCGAGTACACCGACGGCACGCCGCAGACCGTGGACCAGTATTCGAAGGACGTCTCGGCCTTCATGATGTGGGCGGCCGAGCCCCATCTCGTCGCCCGCAAGTCGATGGGCTTCAAGGTCATGATCTTCCTCGCGGTGTTCTCGGTTCTGCTCTACCTGACCAAGCGCCGGGTCTGGGCCGCCGCCCACTGATCACGGCGCCCGGCCGGCTCCGCTTCGTCAGCCGGCCCGCTCCCGAAACGGCCCCGCACTCCCGCCGGAGTGCGGGGTTTTTTCGTCTTGCGCGGCGGGTCGTCGTTTTTCTCGCGGCGCGGCGGAGGGGGTGCTTTTCGAGCCTTTCCGGCTGTGCTCTGTTCGGCGGGCACGGACGGCGTGCGCAAGCCAGGGGAAGGGACGCGATGACGAAGACCGTGCTCGGAATCGTCGGGGGATCGGGGATCTACGACCTGCCGGGGCTGGAAGACGCCGAGTGGGTCGCGATCGACAGTCCGTGGGGGCGCCCGTCCGACGCGCTCAGGATCGGCACGATCGACGGGCTCACCGTCGTCTTCCTGCCCCGCCACGGCCGCGGGCACCGGGTGCCGCCGTCGGAGATCAACTTCCGCGCCAACATCGACGTGCTGAAGCGGGCCGGCGTCACCGATCTCGTCTCCATCTCGGCGGTGGGATCGCTCAAGGAAGAGCTTTCGCCGGGCACCTTCGTCCTCGTCGACCAGTTCGTCGACCGCACCTTCGCCCGCGAGAAGAGCTTCTACGAGACAGGCTTCGTCGCGCACGTCTCGGTGGCCGATCCGGTCAGCCCGCTGCTGGTCGACGCCGTGGAGGCGGCGGCTCGGGCCGAGGGCATCCGCCACGTCCGCGGCGGCACCTATCTCGTCATGGAGGGGCCGCAGTTCTCCTCGCTCGCCGAAAGCCGGCTCTACCGCCAGTGGGGCTGCGACGTCATCGGCATGACCAACATGCCCGAGGCCAAGCTCGCCCGCGAGGCCGAGCTCTGCTACGCGACCGTCGCCATGGTGACGGACTACGACAGCTGGCACCCCGACCACGGCTCGGTCGACATCACCCAGATCATCCGCGTGCTGCACGAGAACCGCGACCGCGCCCAGGGCCTCGTCGCCCGGCTCGCCCGCACGATCCCGCGCGAGCATCCGCCCTGTCCGATCGGCTCGGACACCGCCCTCGAATATGCGGTGATGACCGCGCCGGAAATGCGCGATCCGGACCTCGTCGCGAAACTCGACGCGGTCGCAGGGCGCATCCTGGCGAAGGGCTGAGGGCGATGGGCGATGCCATCGCCCGGCGTCCACCGGTGCGGGAAGACGGCGGGGGCCGGGGTGGCCGGCCTTCCGCGATCAGGCGCCGCGGGCGCGCTCGAATTCGGCCTTGGTTCGCGGCAGGAGGAAGCAGAAGCGGCTGCCGCCGTGGTGGCCGGTGTCGAGCCAGATCCGGCCGCCGTGACTGTCGACGATCTGGCGGCTGATGGCGAGGCCGACGCCGAGGCCGTCGTAGGTCTTCTCGTTGGAATGGAGCCGGCGGAACATCTCGAAGATGATCTCCGACTGGCGCGGATCGATGCCGATGCCGTTGTCCGTCACCGAGACGAGCGCCTGTTCGCCGACCTGTTCGCCGGCGATCCCGACGTGCAGGGGCTCGGGTCCGCGGTACTTGATGGCGTTGCTGACGAGATTCTGGAAGACGCGGGTCAGCAGCGTGCGGTCGCCGCGCACCGTCGGCAGGCGGCCGACCGTCACCGTGGCTCCGGCCTCGGCGATCTGCAGTTCCAGGAGCGCCAGCGCGTCGGCGACCGCCTCGGCGAGGTCGACGTCGTCGCCGCGGACGTCGGCATAGGCGAGGCGGGAGAAGTCGTGCAGGCTCTGCACCATGCGTCGCATCTGCACGGCGCCGCGCTCGATGACCCGGATGAAGTCGGCCGCCTCCGCCGGCAACTCGTCGCCCAGCGCCTCGCGCAGCAGCCCGGAATAGATGCTGACGTGGCGCATCGGCGTCTGCAGGTCGTGGGAGACGATGCTGGCGAAGCGGCGCAGAGCCTCGTTGCGGTTGGCGAGTTCGGCGTTGGCGCTGGCGAGGGTCTCGGCCCGCTTCAGTTCGGTGACGTCGGTGTGGGCGCCGAGCATGCGCACCGGCCGGCCGTGGTCGTCGCGGATGATGATGCCGCGGCAGCGGACCCAGACGGTGGAACCGTCACGGTGCCGGTAGCGCACGATCTGGTCGTAGGGGTGCTTCGGGTCGTCGCGGTGACGCCGGAAATTCTCCTGCGAGCGGACGAGATCGTCGGGATGCATCTGCGACTGCCACCAGCCGGTGCTGTCGGGCACCTCGTGCGGTTCGTAGCCGAGCAGTCGCTTGTAGCGCGGGCTCATCCATTCGGCGCCGGGCGATTCCAGATCGGCGTACCAGATCCCGTCGAGCGAGCCTTCCTCGAGAAAACGGAAAATGCGGTCGTCCGCCCGGACGAGAGCGTAAAGTTCCCGCTCGAGCGGGTGCATGTCGATCTCGGCGGCGATCATGCCGATGGGTCCTGCCTGAAGAGCGGCATGGTGCAGTGGTCCTCCTCACTGCGGCAAATTTCGGGATCGCGACCGCGCCGGCTTTCGTCTGCAACGCGGTGCAGACGGGCAGGTTCTCCGATGACGACGATTCGACCGACGCAATTCTCGGTTGACGACGGACCGTTCGCAAGCCGTCCACACCGCAACGGCGCCGCTGATAGCAGGAAATCCGCGCTTTTTCCATCGGTAGACTTCCCGATCACGCCGGTCCGCTCGCCATCCACGGGCGAGGCTGTCCACGGCACGTCCGGACGAGGCACCCGGAGACCGGCCGCGGGCGCAGGTCGCCATTGCGCGGCGCCGGGCCGGCGCCTATACGCAGACGGTCGGGGCCGGGGTCGCCCCGGCACCCCGGGGTTTGCGACGGCGAGGCGGCGATGAAGCTGGACGAGGCGATCAGGACGATCCCGGACTATCCCAAGCCCGGCATCCTCTTTCGCGACATCACCACCCTGCTCGGCGCGCCGAAGGCCTTTCGCCGGGCGATCGACGAACTGGTCCAGCCCTTCGCGGGCGCCAAGGTGGAAAAGGTCGCCGGCATCGAGGCCCGCGGCTTCATCATCGGCGGCGCCGTCGCCCACCAGCTCTCGGCTGGCTTCGTGCCGATCCGCAAGCGGGGCAAGCTGCCGCACGAGACCGTGCGCGTCGCCTATTCGCTGGAATACGGGCTCGACGAGATCGAGATGCACCGCGACGCCATCCTGCCGGGTGAGCGCGTCCTGCTCGTCGACGACCTCATCGCCACCGGCGGCACCGCGACCGCGGCGGTCGAACTGATCCGCCAGCTCGGCGCCGAGATCGTCGCCGCCTGCTTCATCATCGACCTGCCCGACCTCGGCGGGGCGAAGAAACTCGAGGTGCTGGGCGTGCCGGTGCGCACGCTGGTGAGCTTCGACGGCCACTGACCGCGGCCGCGGGCGGTCGGGGTGCGGGTCGGCCGCCCTCCCGCTCCGCGCCCGGTGCATGGCACCTGCGACGTCGCGGATGATTGCGGTCGCTGCGTCGAGTCGATTGATATGGTGACCTGACCGTTTTTCGGTCATCCTGTCCGGCGTGCGGCCGGCGGCGGGACCAGCCTCCCGCCCGGCCGCCGTCCTTCCGTGCGGAGCATCGATCATGTCAGAGACCACCGCCGGCGCGCCGCTCGCCCGGCCGGAGAGCGAAACCGCCTTCGCCGTGATCGGCGCGCTCGCCTTCTGCCATCTCGTCAACGACATGATGCAGGCGCTGATGATGGCGATCTACCCGTTGCTGAAGGCGAGCTACGCGCTCGACTTCGCGCAGATCGGGCTGCTGACGCTCGCCTATCAGGTCACCGCATCGCTGCTGCAACCGCTGATCGGACTGGCCACCGATCGGCGGCCGCAGCCCTACGTGCTGGCGATCGGCATGGGCTTCACGGTGGCCGGCGTGCTTCTCCTCGCCTTCGCCGGCAGCTTCGCGTTTCTGCTGGCGGCCTCGACGCTGGTCGGCATCGGCTCGGCGATCTTCCACCCGGACGCTTCGCGGATGGCGCGCCACGCCTCGGGCGGGCGCCACGGCCTCGCCCAGTCGCTGTTTCAGGTCGGCGGCAACGTCGGCCACGCCCTCGGCCCGCTGGCGGCGGCGATGGTGGTGCTCGGCCGCGGCCAGGAGAGCGTCGCCTGGTTCGTTCCCGCCGGCCTCGTCGCCGCGGTGGTGCTGTGGCAGGTCGCCGGCTGGTCGCGGCGGCGCGAGGCGCGGCTCGGCACGGGCCGCGGGCGAGTCGCCGGCACGGCGGCGCTCTCTCCCGCCCGGGTGACGTTCGCCCTCGCCATCCTCTGCCTGCTGGTCTTCTCCAAGTTCGTCTACATGGCGAGCCTCAGCAGCTACTTCACCTTCTACCTGATGGAGACCTTCGGCATCGCGGTGACCGACGCGCAGATGCAGCTGTTCCTGTTCTCCGCCGCGGTCGCCTTCGGCACCCTCGTCGGCGGGCCGATCGGCGACCGGATCGGGCGCCGGCGGGTGATCTGGATCTCGATCCTCGGCATCCTGCCCTTCACGCTGGCGCTGCCGCATGTCGGCCTCGCCGCGACGAGCGTGCTGGTGGTGCTGATCGGGGTGGTGCTGGCCTCGGCCTTCCCGGCGATCGTCGTCTATGCGCAGGAACTGCTGCCCGGCCGGGTCGGCATGGTCGCCGGCCTGTTCTTCGGCCTCGCCTTCGGCATCGGCGGCATCGGCGCCGCGGTGCTGGGCGAGGTCGCCGACGCCGACGGCATCGCCGTCGTCTACCGGATCTGCAGCGTGCTGCCGGCGATCGGTCTGCTCGCGGTGTTCCTGCCGGACGTCGAGGGGCGGGCCTAGAGGCTATGCCGAACGCGCGGTTCTTCGACGTGTTCGGTCCCTTTTCTGGTCGAATGTTGATTTTTCATGGGATTTGATTTTATCGATCCGGATGGTTCTAATACATTTCGAGTTTTTTTGCTTATGAAAGTAAGTCTATCGTAATTTATAATCTCAAGATATTAGATGTGACCTATCTTTTAATTTTCTTGCATCATCGTAAAAGTTGTGAGAATTGTTGATACAGGGCAGAGAATTCATTGAGTGCCCGCAGTTTATATCGGTTTCCTTGCCTCGGGAGGAGGGGATGCCTACTGCATTTGCCACACGCCTCGCCACTTTGGCCGAGGCCGAGTACAACACCTACCGCGGCCTGCACGAAACCACGACGAAGATGTCGAACCGGATCCGGACCTACTGGACGGACCTCGGCTGGGCCTTTCCCGGCGTGTCGACCGCCTGGTCCGCGGTCTTCGTCTCGTTTCTCGTCAAGTCCGCCGGGGCGGTGGCCGGGGAGTTCGATTTCTCCGCGAGGCACGCGAAATTCGTCCATACGGCGATTGCGAACGCGAACGCCGGAACGGGGGTGTTTCGAGCCTTCAGTCCTTCGGCATACGCGCCGAAGATCGGCGACATCATTCAAAACAACCGCGGCAACACTTTCGACTTCGCCTACGCCACCAATCACGACTCCTATCCCTCGCACTCTGCGATCGTCGTCGAAGAGGGGGTCGACGGGAGTGGCCGTTATGTGCGCACGGTCGGCGGAAACGAGGGCGATACCGTCGGCGACCGGGTCGTTCGTCTGACCAACGCGGGCCTGATGAAGGCTCCGAGCGCCGCACCCGACTACTACATCTCCGTCATCCAGACCTTGAAGTAGACATCCGGACGCCTGCGTCACCGCCGGTGGCCTCGACGAAACCCGCTCGTCCGTCACCCGTGGGGCGCCGCCGGTCCCTGCTTGTGGTCGACGTGGCCGAGGTTGCGGTCGGGATCGATCCGGTCGCGGATGCGGCGCTTCAACTCGGCGGCGTCGGGAAAGCCGCCGTCGCGCTTCCTCTCCCAGATCACCGCGCCGTCGAGCGTGATCTCGAAGACGCCCCCGGTTCCGGGCACCAGCGTGACGGCGCCGAGCTCCTCCGAAAAGGTCGACAGCGCCTCCTGGGCGAGCCAGCCCGAGCGCAGCAGCCAGTTGCACTGGCGGCAGTAGGTGACGACGAGGGCGGGCTTCTGCGTGGACATGTCGACTTCGCTTTCCTGGGGCGGCCGGTGTCGAGGCGTTCGGAGCCGCACGGGGTGGGGCGCCTCGCGGGCCCTCGCCGCATGGTCTCGACGGCCGGGAGACGGTCCGGCGCCAGCGATCGGTGCCGTGCCGCCCCTTCGGCCCATCCTCGCCGGCCGTCGTGCCCGCCGCAAGGCCGTGCGGACGCGAAGACGTGACGTCGCGCCCGCTCCGCCGCTCGTGGTCACCGGCGACGGCCTCTCCGACCTCAGCCCTTGGCGAGGATCCCGCTGGCCCAGCGTTTGCCCTTCTGCCAGAGCACGTCCATCTTGCCGTCCGGCCGCAGGCGGATGGTGACGACGGCGCCGCCCGAGGTCTTGGCCGCGACCTCGCCGCCGGAGACCTTGCCGGTGAGCCGGCTCGGGGCGGGCGGCGTCTTGGCGTCGGCGAAGGAGTAGACGAAGGTGACGCTGGAGGCCGAAACGCTCTCCACCGCGATCTTCACGTCGCAGGCGCGCTTGTCGCACATCCAGCCCGACCACTTGCCGGACAGGCCGGCGATCTCTTTGGGCACGTCCTTGCCGGGCTTGACGATCTTGACGTCGCCGGGAAGGCCGGCGGTGACGGGGCTGTTCGACTTGCCGGCCTTGAGCCCGGCCTGGAAGGCGGGCCATTCGGCGGCGGCGGCGGGAACGGCGGCCGCGAGAAGCGCGGCGACGGCGATCGACGTGACGAAACGGGACATGGAGAAACCTTCCCTGATCTGAAAATGAAGCCCGGTGGGCTTTTCCGATATTCGTTCATTTCGAGAATTCGGCAAGACGGATTCGGCGGGCGGAGTCGGTCAGGGCGCGACCGGCGTCCACACGATCTGGTCGATGCGCTCGGCACCCGAGGCCAGCATGACGAGGCGTTCGAAGCCGAGGGCGATGCCCGAGGCCGGCGGCATCATGGCGAGGGCGGCGAGGAAGTCCTCGTCGAGCGGGTAGGTCTCGCCGTAGACCCGCTGCTTCTCCGCCATCTCGATCTTGAAGCGGCGGCGCTGCTCGGCCGGATCGGTGAGTTCGCCGAAGGCGTTGGCGAGTTCGACGCCGCAGGCGTAGAGCTCGAAGCGTTCGGCGACGCGCGGGTCGCGGGCGAGCGGCCGCGACAGGGCGGCCTCGCAGACCGGGTATTCGTAGAGGATGGTGGCGCGGCCGATGCCGAGGGTCGGCTCGACGACGGAGACGAGGATGCGGCTGTAGATGTCGGTCCAGCTGTCGTCCCGGGCGACGCGGTGGCCGGCGGCGGCGGCGGCCGTCGCGAGGGCGTCGCGGTCCGGTTCGGCGGCGGGGTCGTCCGGCAGCGTCGCCAGCAGGTCGATGCCGGCGAGGCGGGCGAAGGCGTCGGCGACGGTGAGGCGCTCGGGCTCGACCATCGGGTCGGCCTCGCGGCCGCGGAAGCGGAAACGAGCGGTGCCGGTGGTGCGGGCGGCGAGGGCGAGGAGGGCGGCGCAGTCCTCCATCAGCGTCTCGTAGGAGGCGTTCGCGCGGTACCATTCGAGCAGCGTGAATTCGGGATGGTGCAGCGGCCCGCGCTCGCGGTTGCGCCAGACCCGTGCGAAGTCGAAGATCTTCTCCTCGCCGGCGGCGAGCAGCTTCTTCATCGAGAATTCCGGCGAGGTGTGGAGATAGCGCCTCGCCTCGGCGAGGTCCGGGCCGAGCATCGTCGTCGCGAAGCCGTGGAGGTGGGCCTCGTTGCCGGGGGAGACCTGGAGGGCCGAGCATTCGGTTTCGGTGAAGCCTTCCGCCTCGAACCAGCGCCGGATCGCGGCCTTGATCGCGCCGCGCGCGGCGAGGAAGGGCCTGCGGTCGGCGTGGACGGACGGGCTCCACCAGGGCGAGGCGTCACGCATTAGGGCTTCCCATCGGGCGTCGAAAATGCAAGGAGATTGCGCGAAAGCGCGGCAAAGCGCGCCGAGGCATCGCCTCAGGCTTTATTCCGAATTCGAGATACGAAGGCAAGACATGGTCAAGGTCATCGCGAGCCAGGTCCGCAAGGGCAACGTCATCGAGCTGGACAACCAGCTCTACGTCGTTCTCACCGCGGAGAACTTCCACCCCGGCAAGGGCACGCCGACGACCCAGATCGACATGCGACGCATCTCCGACGGCGTCAAGACGACCCAGCGCTACAAGACCACCGAACAGGTCGAGCGGGCCTTCATCGAGGACCACGACTTCAACTACCTCTACCAGGACGCCGACGGCTTCCACTTCATGAACATGGAGAGCTACGAGCAGATCCAGGTTCCCGAGGACGTCATCGGCGACCAGAAGGTCTGGCTGCAGGAGGGCATGACCGTCCGCGTCAGCCGCTTCAACGAAGTGCCGATCTCGGTGGAACTGCCCCAGCGCGTCGTCTTCGAGGTGGTCGAGACCGAGCCGGCCATGAAGGGCCAGACCGCGACCTCCTCCTACAAGCCCGCCATCCTCAACAACGGCGCCCGCACCATGGTGCCCCCGCACATCCAGGCCGGCACCCGCATCGTCATCCTGACCGACGACGGCTCCTACGTGGAGCGGGCGAAGGACTGAGGAGAGACGTCCGGGGCGACGCTCTGCCCGCTCAGCCTCTCCCGGCCGGGATCGAGGCGAGCGACAGGAACAGCCGCCTCGGTTCCGCCGGATCCCGACGAAAGCCGTGGTGTTCGTAGAACGCCGCGGCTTTTTCGTCCTTGGCGTCGACCACTATCATGTGAGCAGCGATCGTGGATCGGGCGGGGCACAGAAGGGCGTCCGCTTGAGGCGCTGCGCCGAGTTTTGCCGTGATGACCGAGATCGAAGGCGAGCCGGCCGAGCCGGACGGCGGGGGCGTGAGGATAGCGCGGCAGGCGCCGGCGGATGTACGGAGTCATGGGTTCTCGGAAATCTGAATTCCCGATACTGCCATTGGCGCATCATTTGTTGTGAATGGAAATTTCGGCGTTTTCTCGGGGGCGGTTGATCGCAAGACCCGGCGGATACAAGTACCAAATTTTGGTATATGATCGTATCGGATCAGGAGGGCGGAATGGCTCGGAACACATCGATCTCCCTTGGCGATCACTTCTCCACATTCATCGAATCTCAGGTCGAGACCGGTCGTTACGGATCGGCGAGTGACGTGGTTCGGGCGGGACTGCGGCTGCTCGAAGAACACGAAGCCAAAGCGAGAGCCTTGCAAGAGGCGCTTGTCGCCGGCGAAAACTCAGGCCCGGCAATGCCGTTCGACAATGAGGCGTTCCTGCAAAGAATGCGGGATCGGCATGTCAAATGAGCCTCCCGAATACCGGCTCAGGCCGATGGCCGAGGCCGATCTGGAAGGGATATGGCTCTATGGTTTCAAGACCTGGTCGGCCGATCAGGCGGACCGCTACCACGCAGAGTTCGTCGCCGCGTTCTCGGAACTGGCAGGCGGCCGGAAAATCGGCCGTCCCGTCGACGTGATGGACGGCTATCTCAAATACGCGGTGGGATCGCATATCGTGTTCTACCGGAAGACGAAATCCGGCATCGAAGTCATCCGCGTCCTGCATCAACGACAGGATGTTCGTCGTCATCTCCCATGAGATGGACGGCCTGTCGGTGGCTCGACGGACCGGACTTTCCCTCTCACCCGTCCCCCGCCGGCACCAGCACCGCGCCCTCCATCTCCAGCACCGTCTCGCCGCGCTGGTTCACCGCCGTGCAGACCGTGTCGATGATGCCCCATCCGGGGCGGGAGGCGAGTTTGCGTTTGGCTTTGACGCGGTTGGCGTAGGAAAGGGTGTCGCCGGCGTAGACCGGCTTCAGCCAGCGGATCGCCTTCATGCCCGGCGAGATGCCGGCGAGCGTGCCGTGGGCGCGGGAATAGTCGACGGTGAGGCGCATCCAGATGGCGCAGGTGTGCCAGCCGGAGGCGCAGAGCGCGCCGAAGTGGCTCGCCGCGGCGGCGGCCTCGTCGACGTGGAAGGGCTGCGGGTCGAATTTTCGCGCGAAGCGCACGATCTCCTCCGCACCGAAAGTGTGGATTCCGATGTTGGCGACGTCGCCGACGACGATGTCCTCGAGGCGCATCAGGCGGTCCTTCGTCCCATGATGACGGAGCAGAAATAGGAGAAGACCTTCTCGCCGCGCTGGTTGACCATCGCGAGCACGATGTCGACGTAACCGCGGTCGGTCCGGGATCTGGAGGGACGGGTGCCGACCACCTCGTAGCGGCAGGTGAGCGTGTCGCCGACGAGGACCGGGCGCAGCCATTTCAGGTCCGAGACGCCGCCGGAGCCCATCGACAGGCTGGCGTTGAGGAGGTTGTCGGCGAAGAGCCGCATGGCGAGGCCGGCGGTGTGCCAGCCGCTGGCCGCATGGCCGCCGAGCGGGGAGGCGACGCCGCCCTCGGCGCCGAGATGGAACGGCTGCGGGTCGAACTCTTCGGCGAAGGCCAGAACCTCCGCCTCCTCGATCGTCACGCTGCCGAGATCGCCGGCCTCGCCGACGGCGAAAGCCGAGAAGTCGCGGCGGGCGTCGGCGCCCGTGCCTGGTCTTCCATCCGCCATGCCGATCCCGTCCTTCCTCTGATCCGGGCCTTCCGCTGATCCGGGCCTTCCCCTGATCCCGGCCCGCGCCGCCGCGAAGCGGGCGGACGGGTCAGAATGTCCTCTCGTCACGTGGCCTGTCCATGCGTCCGGCGCAAGCCGGCGATGCGTCGCGGAAGGGTCGCGGCGGGAAAGTCCGGGCGGTGCCGGTTCCCCGGCCCCGCCGAGGGGACCACGGGTGCAGCGGCTTCCCGGCCGGCAACGCCCGTCACCGCCTCCGGCGCGGTTCGGGGCAGGGCGAAAAGACATTGTTAAGCTTAACAGTGTTTCAATGCGCTCACGCCTCGGACTCCGCAGGCGCCAACCCGTGATCCCATTGACGCCCATGATACCCCATGTTATCCCAAATCATCCTGGTTCATCGGCGAAATTAATCCGTGTTTTCAACGGGTCGCGTCCGGTCGGCATCGTTCGCCGGGCGCGGGGGATCGCAAGGTGGCAGAAGCCGCCGATCCCCGCGCCGAGCCACTTGCATTCTGCAGCAGGAGGCTGCGGGTCGGCGCGCGCGGAGCGGGAAGTCATGAGCGGGTTCGTCTCCAGCCATCAGATGCGGATCGACCGGAAGGGCCGCGTGTCCATCCCGGCACCCTTCCGCCAGGTGCTCGCCCGCGACGGCTTCGAGGGTCTGCACTGCTATCCCTCGCTCGATTTTTTCGCCCTCGACGCCGGCGGCTCCGACCTCGTCGCCGCCATCGAGCGCCAGCTCTCCGCCTTCGAGCCGTTCAGCGAGGACCACGACCTGCTCTCGGTCGCCTTCTGGGGCGCCTCGCAGCATCTCACCGTCGACGGCGAGGGACGGATCGCCATCCCCGAGACACTCGCCGAGGTCGCCGGCCTCGACGGCGAGGTCGTCTTCGTCGGCCTCGGCTACAAGTTCCAGATCTGGTCGCCGGAGCGGTTCCGCGCCCACCGGCTCGCCGCCACCGACCGGCTCGCCGCCCTGCGCGGCCGCCGGGGGGCCGGTAGCGGGGAGGGTGCGCCGTGAGCCTCGATCCCCGCAGCCCCGCCCCCGATCCGTCCGCGAAGGCGCCGCATCTGCCTGTGCTGCTGGACGAGGTGCTGGACGCGCTCGCCCCGGTCGAGGGCGGCACCTTCGTCGACGGCACCTTCGGCGCCGGCGGCTACACCCGGGCCCTGCTTGCCGCGGGCGCCGGCAAGGTCGTCGCCATTGACCGCGACCCGACGGCGATCGCCGCGGGCGCCGACCTCGTGCGCGAGGCGGTCGGCCGGCTCGACCTCGTCGAGGGGCGGTTCTCGGCGATGGAGGAGCATCTTGGCGCGCGCGGGATCGCGGGCGTCGACGGCATCGTCCTCGACGTCGGCGTCTCGTCGATGCAGCTCGACCAGGCCGAACGCGGCTTCTCCTTCCGCTTCGACGGGCCGCTCGACATGCGCATGAGCCGCGAGGGGCCCTCCGCCGCCGACGTCTGCAACCGCCTCGGCCACGGCGAGCTCGCCCGCATCCTCTCGGTGCTCGGCGAAGAGCGCCGCGCCGGCCAGATCGCGACCGCCATCGTCCGCCGGCGCGAGAACGCGCCCTTCTCCACCACCGCCGACCTCGTCGCCGCGGTCGAGGCGGTGCTCGGCGGCAAGCGGGTCGGCGAGATCCACCCGGCGACCCGGACGTTCCAGGCGATCCGCATCTTCGTCAACCGCGAGCTCGACGAACTCGGCCTCGCCCTCGCCGCCGCCGAGCGGCTGCTCGCGGCCGGCGGCCGGCTCGCTGTCGTCTCGTTCCATTCGCTGGAGGACCGCATCGTCAAGCGGTTCCTCGCCGAGCGCAGCCGCACCAGCGCACAGGGCTCGCGTCATGTCGCCGACGTCGCGGTGCCGCCGCCGACCTTCCGGCTCGAGAAGCGCTCCGGCGTCGAGCCGTCGGAGGCGGAGACCGCGCGCAACCCGCGGGCCCGCTCCGCCCGGCTGCGCTTCGCCGTCCGCAGCGACGCGCCCGCCCGCCCGCTCGACATCGCCGACCTCGGCGTGCCGCGGGTTCCCGACCTTCCCCGGGCCGCAGGCGGACCCGGGCGCCCCATGACCACGAGCGCCCCATGAACCGGATCGTCAACATCCTCCTCGTCTGCCTGATGGGGCTCGCCGCGGCCGCCGTCTACGACATGAAATACGAGGCCGAGGCCGCGGCCGAGCGGGTCGCCCGACTCGAGCGCCAGGTCGCGGCCGAGCACGAGCGCATCAGCCTGCTCAAGGCGAGCTGGAGCGCGCTGTCGCAGCCCCGGCGCATGGAGGAACTCGTCGCCCGCCACGTCGAAGAGCTCGGTCTCGGGCCGATGGCCATCACCCAGCTCGGCACGCTCGCCGAGATCCCGCAGAAGCCGCAGCTGATGGGGCCGCACCTGCCCGGCGCCGACGCCATCGTCACCGGCGCCCTGCCCAAACCCCGCAAGACGAATTGAGCGACATGATCGGCAAGCTCCTCCCGGCCCCTCTCCGCACCGCTCTCCACCGTCCGCGCCACCGGCGCGCGAGCGGCCAGACCGAGCGCACCCGCTCGCGGGTGATGATCGCCATGGCGGGTTTCGTCCTCGTCTACGGCGCCATCGGCGGCCGTCTGGTCCAACTCGGACTCGAGGACGAGCCGAAGCCCGCTTCCTTCCCCGGCCACACCGCGGCGGCCCGGCCCGACCTGATCGACCGCAACGGCGAGATCCTCGCCACCGACATCAAGACCGCCTCGCTGTTCGCCGAGCCGCGCCGGGTGATCGATCCCGACGAGGCCTCCGAGAAGCTCGCCAGCGTCTTTCCCGAACTCGGCGACGAGAAGACGCGCACCCGGCTCGCCTCCGATTCCGGCTTCCAGTGGCTGAAGCGCGAGCTGACGCCGGAGCAGAAGGAGAAGGTGTTCAATCTCGGCGTGCCCGGGCTCTACTTCCGCACCGAGAACCGGCGCTTCTATCCGGCCGGCCGCGGCGCAGCCTACGTCACCGGCCACGTCAACATCGACAACGCCGGCATCGCCGGCATCGAGAAGTATCTCGACGACCAGTGGCTCGGCGACCTTCACGCCCTCGGCTTCGCCTCGACGCCGAACCTCGAACCGATCCGCCTCGCCCTCGACGCCCGGGTCCAGAACGTCGTCCACAGCGAGATCACGGCGGCGATGGAGCGTTACCAGGCGATCGGGGCCGTCGGCATCGTCATGCACGCGCGCACCGGCGAGATCGTCGCCATGACCTCGGTGCCGGACTACGACCCGAACAATCCGGCCGAGGCTCTCGACCCGGACAAGCTCAACCGCGCCTCGGCGGCGGTCTACGAGATGGGTTCGACCTTCAAGCTGTTCACGACGGCGATGGCGCTCGATTCCGGCAAGGTGAAGATGACCGACATCTTCGACGCCAGCCGGCCGATCCGGGTCGGCGGGTTCACCATCAACGACTTCCACGGCAAGCACCGGGCGCTGACCGTGCCGGAGATCTTCATCTACTCGTCGAACATCGGCACGGCACACGAGGCGCTGAAAGTCGGCATCAAGGGCCAGCAGGACTTCCTGAGGAAGATCGGCCTCATGGACAAGGTGCCGACCGAACTGCCGGAGGTGGCGGCGCCGATGCTGCCGCGGCGCTGGGCCGAGATCACCGGCATCACCGTCTCCTTCGGCCACGGCATCTCGGTGTCGCCGCTCGCCACCGCCGTCGCCGCCGCCTCGATCATGAACGGCGGCTACCTGATCCCGCCGACCTTCTTCCCGCGCAGCGAGAACGAGGCGATGGCGCTGGCCAAGCGGGTCGTCTCGGAGAAGACGTCCCAGGAGATGCGCTACCTGATGCGGCTCAACGTCACCGCGCCCGGCGGGTCGGGAAAACGGGCGGAGGTGCCCGGCTACTTCGTCGGCGGCAAGACGGGCACGGCCGAGAAGGTCGTGGCGGGGCGCTATTCCTCGAACAAGCGCCGCAACGCCTTCATCGCCGCCTTCCCGATCGACGATCCGGAATACATCGTCCTCGTCGTGATCGACGAGCCCGGACCGGAAAAGCCGGGCCTGCCGGCGACGGCGGGCATGAACGCTGCGCCGACCGTCGGCGCCATCATCCGCCGCGCCGCGCCGATGCTCGGCGTGATGCCGCGGCTCGACGCCGACGTCGACCGCGTGATGGCGGTGAACTACTGATGGCGGGCGCGGGCCGCGCGACCCGATTTCGGCCGGAATGGCGGGGCAGCGTGCGCCGCCCGTCCGACCGCTGAAGGATCCATGCCGATGAACCTCACCGAACTCGCCCCGGACATCCTGACGTCCAGCGTCGACGTGCGACGGCTCGCGATCAGCGGCGTCACCGCCGACAGCCGCGAGGTCCGGCCGGGAACGCTGTTCGCGGCGCTGCCGGGGACGAAGGTGCGCGGCGCCGCCTATATTCCCGACGCGGTGCGCGCCGGGGCGGCGGCGGTGCTGGTCGGCGAGGACGAGGATCTTCCCGGCGACGTCGGCGTGCCGGTGCTGCGCGATGCCGATCCCCAGCGCCGCTTCGCCCGCCTCGTCGCCCGCTTCTACGGACCGCAGCCCGCCACCGTCGTCGCCGTCACCGGCACCAACGGCAAGACCTCGGTCGCCTCCTTCGTGCGCCAGATCTGGCAGGCCTCGGGCCGCGATTCGGCGAGCATCGGAACCGTCGGCGTCGTCGCCATGGGCGAAGCGCGCTACGGCAACATGACGACGCCCGATCCGGTGACGCTGCACCGCACCCTCGCCGAACTGAAGGCCGACGGCATCGAGCACGTCGCCCTCGAGGCGTCGAGCCACGGCCTCGTCCAGCGCCGGCTCGACGGGTTGAGGCTCGTCGCCGGCGGCTTCACCAACGTCACCCGCGACCATCTCGACTATCACGGCACCTTCGAGGCCTATGTCGCCGCCAAGATGCGCCTGTTCGAGACCGTGATGGAGGAAGGCGCCGCCGCGATCATCAATCTCGACGACCGCCATGGCGAGGCCTTCGCGGCCGCGGCCCGCATCAACGGCCTCGACGTGCGCACCGTCGGGCGCAAGGGCAAGGCGATCCGTCTCGTCGAGGTCGAGCGCGACGGCTTCTCACAGATCGTCACCGTCGACTTCGGCAAGGGCCCGGTCTCCCAGCGCCTTCCGCTCACCGGCGACTTCCAGACCTCCAACGCCCTCGTCGCCGTCGGCCTCGCCGCCACTTCCGGCCTTTCGCTGGCCGACGCCTTCGAGGCGATCGGGGGGCTGCAGGGCGCGCCGGGCCGGCTCGAGCGCGTGGCGCGGACCGAGGAGGGGGCGCCGATCTTTGTCGACTACGCCCACACCCCCGACGCGCTGGAAACCGCGCTCACGACGCTGCGGCCCTACGTCAAGAAGCGCCTCGTCGTCGTCTTCGGCGCCGGCGGTGACCGCGACCGCGGCAAGCGGCCGCTGATGGGCGAGGCCGCCGCGCGGCTCGCCGACGTCGCCATTGTCACCGACGACAATCCGCGCTCCGAGGAGCCGGCGGCGATCCGGGCCGAGATCCTCGCCGGCTGCCCCGGCGCGATCGAGATCGGCGACCGCGCCGAGGCGATCGCCGCCGCGGTGCGCGATCTCCACCACGGCGACGTGCTGCTCGTCGCCGGCAAGGGCCACGAGACCGGCCAGACGGTGGGCTCGCGCGTGCTGCCCTTCTCCGACCATGACGCGGTGCGCGCGGCGCTGGCCGGCGCCACCCGTCCGGAGCCGTCCTCCGCCCGGGCAGGGACGCCGGCGCCGTCCGGTGTCATCGACGTCCCCGCCATCCCGGAGACCGCCGCCGATACGCCCGCCGCGCAAGAGGCCGAGGCCTTGCGGCCGGTCGACGCCACGCCGCCGCTCTGGACCGGCGCCGCCTTCGTCGCCGCCCTCGGCGGGCGGGTCGAGGGCACGGTTCCCGACCGGATCGAGGGCATTTCCATCGACAGCCGCTCGATCGGCGAGGGCGAGGCCTTCTTCGCGATCCGCGGCGACCGCTTCGACGGTCACGACTTCGTCGCCGACGTGCTGGCGAACGGGGCCGGCGTCGCCGTGGTCGACGAGGAGGCGCGCGCCGCCCACGCCGACTGGACCGGGCCGCTCGTCGTCGTCGAGGACGTGCTGAAGGGTCTCGAACGTCTCGCCGCCGCGGCGCGGGCGCGCTCGAAGGCGAAGATCGTCGCCGTGACCGGCAGTGTCGGCAAGACCTCGACCAAGGAGGCCCTGCGCCGCGTTCTCGGGGCGAGCGGGACCGTCCACGCCTCGCTCGCCTCGTTCAACAACCACTGGGGCGTGCCGCTGACGCTCGCCCGCCTGCCCGAGACCGACGACTTCGGCGTCTTCGAGATCGGCATGAACCACGCCGGCGAGATCACGCCGCTGACGAAACTGGTGCGCCCGCACGTTGCGATCGTGACCACGGTCGCCCGGGTGCATCTGGAGCATTTCAGCGGCATAGAGGCGATCGCCGACGCCAAGGCGGAAATCTTCCTCGGCCTCGAGCCCGGCGGCGTCGCGGTGATCAACGGCGACATCGGCGAGTTCGAGCGGCTGCGGCGGGCGGCGAATGCGGCCGGCGCCAGGATCGTCGTCTTCGGCAACGGCGAGAGCGCCCACGCCCGGCTGGTGAAATGCGCGCTGGCGGAGACGTCCTCCTGCGTCACCGCGGAGATCCTCGGCGAGACCATGAGCTACCGGATCGGGGCGCCGGGCCTCCATCTCGTCGAGAACAGCCTCGCCGTGCTCGCGACCGCAAAGCTGGTCGAGGCCGATCTCGCGCTCGCCGGACTCGCCTTCCAGGACCTCTCCCAGCCCAAGGGCCGCGGCCGGCGTCACCGGCTGGCGGTGCGGGACGGTTTCGCGACCCTGATCGACGAGAGCTACAACGCCAATCCGGAATCGATGCGCGCGGCGATCCGCCTGCTGAAGCTCTCCACCCCCGGCCCCGGCGGGCGCCGGATCGCCGTGGTCGGCGACATGCTGGAACTCGGGCGCGACGCGCGCAGGCTCCACGCCCGCGTCGCCCGCATGGCCGCCAACAACGGCGTCGACGTCGTCCACAGCGCCGGCTCGCTGACCGCGACGCTGCACGAGGCGCTGCCGGACGCGCTCAAGGGCCATCACGAGGCGGACGCGGCCAGCCTGACGCCGAAGGTGCTGTCGGCGCTGCGTCCGGGCGACGTCGTCATGGTCAAGGGCTCCTTCGGCAGCAGGATGACCAAGGTGGTCGAGGCGCTGCTGGAGCGTTACGGCGCCGACGAGGACAAGGACTGAGGATCTGCGCCCGGGCGGCCGCGGGGGCCGGGCGGGCGACACCCTCCATCGCCGGAAACGGCAGTCAGGAACAAGACAAGATGCTCGTCTATCTGGCCGAACTCGCAGGACAACTGTCGGTCCTCAACGTGTTCCGCTACATCACCTTCCGGACCGGGGCGGCCGTGATGACCGCGCTGCTCTTCGTCTTCCTGTTCGGACCCGCCATCATCGCCTCCCTGCGCATCCGCCAGGGCAAGGGCCAGCCGATCCGCGCCGACGGCCCGCAGTCGCACCTGCTCAAGGCCGGCACCCCGACCATGGGCGGACTGATGATCCTGTCCGGCCTGATGGTCTCGATCCTGCTCTGGGCCGATCTGCGCAGCCCCCACGTCTGGGCGGTGATCTTCGTCACCCTGGCCTTCGGGGCGATCGGATTCTACGACGATTATCTCAAGGTCACCAAGCAGTCGCACAAGGGCTTCTCCGGCCGGGCCCGGCTCGGCATCGAATTCGTCGTCGCCGGCATCGCCTGCCTCGTGCTGGTGATGCTCGGCGAGAAGCCGTTGTCGTCGTCGCTGGCCTTCCCCTTCTTCAAGGACCTGCTGCTCGACCTCTCCTGGTTCTTCATCCCCTTCGGCGCCTTCGTCATCGTCTCGGCGGGCAACGCGGTGAACCTCACCGACGGGCTCGACGGCCTCGCCATCGTGCCGATGATGATCGCCTCGGCGAGCTTCGGCCTCATCGCCTATCTCGCCGGCAACAAGGTCTTCGCCGACTACCTGCAGATCCACTACGTCGTCGGCTCGGGCGAACTCGCGGTGATCTGCGGGGCGATGCTCGGCGCCGGCCTCGGCTTCCTGTGGTTCAACGCCCCGCCGGCGGCGATCTTCATGGGCGACACCGGTTCGCTCGCCCTCGGCGGCATGCTCGGCGCGGTCGCGGTCGCCACCAAGCACGAGATCGTGCTCGTCATCATCGGCGGCCTGTTCGTGCTCGAGGCGGTCTCGGTGATCCTGCAGGTCGCCTCCTTCAAGATGACGGGAAAGCGCGTCTTCAAGATGGCGCCGATCCATCATCACTTCGAACATCTCGGCTGGACCGAGGCGCAGGTCGTGATCCGCTTCTGGATCATCGCCGTCGTCCTCGCCCTGCTGGGCCTTGCGACACTCAAGCTGAGGTGAGGACGACATGATCGCGATCACCACCTTCGCCGGCCTGCGGGTCGCCGTCTTCGGTCTCGGCGGCTCGGGCCTCGCCACCGCCCGCGCGCTCCTCGCCGGCGGGGCGATCGTCGTCGCCCACGACGACGATCCCGAAACGGTGGCGCGGGCCGAAGCGGACGGCGTTCCGACCGCCGACCTTTCCGACGCCGATTTCTCGACCTTCACCGCCCTCGTGCTCGCCCCCGGCGTGCCGCTGACCCATCCGGCCCCGCACTGGAGCGTCGAGAAGGCGCGGGCGGCGGGCATCGAGGTGATCGGCGACATCGAGCTCTTCGCCCGCGAGCGGCGCAAGATCTCACCGGCGAGCCCGTTCATCGCCATCACCGGCACCAACGGCAAGTCGACGACGACGGCGCTGATCGCGCACATGCTGAAGGCCGCCGGGCGCGACGTGCAGCTCGGCGGCAACATCGGCGTGCCGGTGCTCTCGCTCGACGCGCTGACCCCCGACCGGTTCTACGTGATCGAGTGCTCGTCCTACCAGATCGACCTCGCCCCGACGCTCGACCCGACCGTGGGTGTGCTGCTCAACCTGTCCGAGGACCATCTCGACCGCCACGGCACCATGGACAACTACGCCGCGGTCAAGGAGCGCCTCGTCGCCGGGGCCGAACTCGCCGTCGTCGGCATCGACGACGAATGGTCGGCGGCGATCGCCGACCGGCGTGCCGCCGCGGGGAGGGCGCTCAAGCGCATCTCGACGCGCAATTCCGTCAAGGAAGGGATCTGGGCGGTCGGCCAGCGGGTGGTGGAGCCGCTCGGCCTCGCCCAGACGGTGATCGTCGACCTGTCCCATCATCCGGTGCTGCGCGGCGTCCACAACGCCCAGAACGTCGCGGCGGCGGTGGCCTCGACTCGGGGCGTCGGCCTCGGCCTCGACGAGGTCCGCTCCGGCATCATGTCCTTCCCCGGCCTCGCCCACCGGATGGAGCCGGTCGGGCGGATCGGGCAGGTCACCATCGTCAACGATTCCAAGGCGACCAACACCGACGCCGCGGCGCGGGCGCTGGCGAGCTATCCGCGCATCCACTGGATCCTCGGCGGCAAGCCGAAGACCGGCGGCATCGCGGCGCTGGCGCCCTTCTTCCCGCGGGTCGCCAAGGCCTATCTCATCGGCGAGGCGGCGGAGGAGTTCGCCCGCACCCTCGAGGGCAAGGTGCCCTACGAGATCCTCGGCACGCTGGAGGCGGCGGTGCCCCAGGCGATCGAGGAGGCGGCGTCCGATCCGCAGGCGGCCGAGGCGGTCGTGCTGCTGTCGCCGGCCTGCGCCAGCTTCGACCAGTTCCGCAACTTCGAGGTCCGCGGCGACGCCTTCCGCGCCCTCGCCCTCGCCGTTCCCGGCGTCACCCCCTTTTCGGAGACACGATGATGGTGTCGCGAGCGCAGCGCGGTCTCCTGGCCGACTGGTGGTTCACGGTCGACAAGCTGCTGCTCGCCGCGGCGCTGTCACTGATCTTCATCGGCATCATCCTGTCGCTGGCGGCGAGCCCGCCGGTGGCCGAGCGCATCGGCATCGCCGACACCTACCACTTCGTCAAGAACCAGGCGGTCTACTGCGTCCCGGCGATCCTGATCCTGGTCGGCGTCTCGTTCATGGACCCGAAGACCGTCCGCCGCTTCTCGCTGGTGATGGTCGCGGCCTGCATCGTGCTGCTGGTCGCGACGCTGTTCCTCGGCCCGGAGGTCAAGGGCGCCCGGCGCTGGATCAGCCTCGCCGGCGTCTCGATCCAGCCGTCGGAATTCGTCAAGCCGGTGTTCGCCGTCGTTTCCGGCTTCCTGTTCGCCGAGGGCATGCGCCGGCGCGACGTGCCGGGCCGCATCCTGTCGGCGGGCCTGCTCGTCGTCGTCGCGACCCTGCTCGTCCTGCAGCCCGACTTCGGCCAGACCCTGCTGGTCTCGATCGTCTGGGCGGCGCTGCTGTTCATGGCCGGCATGAGCTGGCTGTGGATCGGCGGCCTCGCCGGCGCGGCCGTCGTCGGCGTCCTCGCCGCCTACGAATTCGCCGACCATGTGCGCTCGCGCATCGACCGCTTCCTCTATCCGGAGCAGGGCGGCGACAACTTCCAGGCCGAGACCGCGATCAACAGCATCGTCGGCGGCGGCTGGCTCGGGCGCGGGCCGGGGGAGGGCGTCGTCAAGCGCATCCTGCCCGACAGCCACACCGACTACATCTTCGCCGTCGCGGCCGAGGAATACGGCATCGTGCTCTGCCTGGCGCTGGTCTCGATCTACGGCTTCGTGGTGCTGCGCGGACTGTCCCACGCCGCCCGCGAGAGCGACGCCTACATCCGCCTCGCCTCGGCGGGCCTCGTCGTGCTGTTCGGCATCCAGTCCTGCATCAACATGGCGGTGAGCCTGCACATGATGCCGTCGAAGGGCATGACGCTGCCGTTCATCTCCTACGGCGGTTCGTCGCTGCTGTCGGCGGCGCTGACCATGGGCATGCTGCTGGCGCTGACCCGGCGCCGGGCGGACCAGACCCGCTACGTCGCCCCGGTCGGCTTCGCGCCGTCGCTGCGTGCGGCCTGAGGAGCGAGCATGGCGACCTTCCTGCTCTCGGCGGGCGGCACCGGCGGCCATCTCTTCCCGGCGGAGGCGCTGGCGCTCGAACTCGCCCGGCGCGGCCACGCGGTCGAACTCGCCACCGACGAGCGCGTCGAGGGCTATGGCCGCGACTTCCCGGCCCGTGCCGTCCACGTCGTGCCGTCGGCGACCTTCGGCGACCGTTCGCCGGCGGGCCTCGTGCGCAGCGGCCTCCGGCTGGCGCGGGGCTATTTCTCGGCCCGCGCCCTGATCGCGCGGCTGAAACCGGCGCTCGTCGCCGGTTTCGGCGGATATCCGACCATGCCGCCGCTGCTCGCGGCGAGCGTGTCCCGCGTGCCGACCCTCGTCCACGAGGCCAACGCCGTCGCGGGGCGCGCCAACCGGTTCCTCGCCGGACGGGTCACGGCCGTCGCGACCGGCTTCGCAGCGACCGACTTCAAGGGCAAGGCGCCGGCCGGGCCCCTCGTTCACACCGGCAACCCGGTGCGGGCACGGGTGCTCGCCGCCGTCGCCCCGTTCGATCCGCCCCATGCCGACGAACCCTTCCGCCTCGTCGTCTTCGGCGGCAGCCAGGGCGCCCGCGTCTTCTCCGACCTCGTGCCGCCGGCGATCGCCCTGCTGCCGCAGGCGCTGCGCCAGCGGCTCGTCATCACCCAGCAGGTCCGGGCCGAGGACACCGAACGGGTCGCGGCCGCCTACGCGGCGATGGGTGTGACGCCCGAGATCGCGGCCTTCTTCACCGACCTTCCGGCGAAGATCGCCGCCGGCCATCTCGTCGTCTGCCGCTCGGGCGCCTCCAGCGTCGCCGAACTCGGCGTCATCGGCCGGCCGTCGATCCTGGTGCCGCTGCCCCACGCCCTCGACAACGACCAGAAGACCAACGCCCAGCGCCTCGAGGCGGCGGGCGGGGCGATCCTCGCCGAGCAGGCGAGCCTCACGCCCGACCGCCTCGCCGCGCTCCTCGCCGATCTCGTCGGCGCCCCCTCGCGCCTCGCCCTGATGGCGGCCTCGGCGAAGGCGACCGGCGTGCCCGACGCCGCGGCGCGGCTCGCCGACCTCGCCGAACATCTCGCCGCCGGCCGGCCGGCCGCGGACTTCCGGAACACGAAAGGTCAGATCCCGTCATGAAGATGCCTCGCGACATCGGCCCGGTGCATTTCGTCGGCATCGGCGGCATCGGCATGAGCGGCATCGCCGAGGTGCTGCTCAGCCTCGGCTACCGGGTCCAGGGCTCGGACGTCGCCGAGAGCGCCAACGTCGAGCGGCTGCGCGCCAAGGGCATCCCGGTCGCCATCGGCCACCGCGCCGAGGTGCTCGGCGGCGCCGCGGTGCTGGTGGTCTCCTCGGCGATCAAACGCGACAATCCCGAACTCGTCGCCGCCCGCGAGAAGGGCCTGCCGATCGTGCGCCGGGCCGAGATGCTGGCCGAGCTGATGCGCTTCAAGCAGGCGATCGCCATCGGCGGCACCCACGGCAAGACGACGACGACCTCGATGGTCGCCGCCCTGCTCGACGCCGGCGGCCTCGATCCGACCGTCATCAACGGCGGCATCATCAACGCCTACGGCACCAACGCCCGCATGGGCGCCGGCGACTGGATGGTGGTGGAGGCCGACGAGAGCGACGGCACCTTCGTCAAGCTGCCGGCCGACGTCGCCATCGTCACCAACATCGACCCCGAGCATCTCGACCACTACGGCACCTTCGACGCCGCCCGCGCCGCCTTCCGCCAGTTCGTCGAGAACGTGCCCTTCTACGGCTTCGCCGTGATGTGCCTCGACCATCCGGAGGTGCAGGCGCTGGTCGGGCGGATCGAGGACCGCCGCATCGTCACCTACGGCGCCAACCCGCAGGCCGACGTGCGCTTCGTCGACCTGACGACGGAGGCCGGCGCCTCGCGATTCTCGGTCGTCGTGCGCGACCGCATCGGCGGCGGCGAGCGCAAGATCGCGGCGCTGGAGCTGCCGATGCCGGGGCGCCACAACGTCTCCAACGCCACCGCGGCCATCGCCGTCGCCGACCAACTCGGCATTTCCGACGAGGCGATCCGACGGGGACTCTCGGGCTTCGCCGGCGTCAAGCGCCGCTTCACCCGCACCGGCGCCTGGAACGGCGTCGCCGTCTTCGACGACTATGGCCACCATCCGGTGGAGATCCGCGCCGTGCTGCAGGCCGCCCGGGTCGCGGCCGGGGAGGGCCGGGTCGTCGCCGTGGTCCAGCCGCACCGCTACACCCGCCTCGCCAGCCTGTTCGACGACTTCTGCGTCGCCTTCAACGACGCCGACACGGTGATCGTCGCCGACGTCTACGCCGCCGGCGAGGCGCCGATCGAAGGCGTCTCGCGCGACACCCTCGTCGGCGGTGCCCGCGCTGCCGGCCATCGCAACGTCATCGCCCTCGACAATCCGGCCCGACTCGCGCCGATGATCGCGGGCATGGTCCGCCCTGGCGACTTCGTCGTCTTCCTCGGCGCCGGCAACATCACCCAGTGGGCCTACGCCCTGCCGGGCCAGCTCGAGACGCTGGGGGGGAAGGGGTGATGGAACGGGCCGAGAGCGGGTTGCTTCCGTTTCCTCCGATCCTTCGACCGTCATCGCCGGGCTTGACCCGGCGACCCATTGGCGGTGAGGCAAATGAAGGAGCCTTGTGGAAGACGGAGGCGTTGCCTGCAGGAGACATCCGAATGCGCCTGGTCGAAAAGCCAATGGGTCGCCGGGTGAAGCCCGGCGATGACGATGGCAAGGCCAAGGATCACGCAACCAGGCTCGCCACGGACACCGGAAGCGCCAACCTATCGGACTGGATTTCCCTCTCGACCGTCATCGCCGGGCTTGACCCGGCGACCCACTGGCCGTGCAATTCGGTGCATGGCGGGCTGGGTTTACATCATGGCGAGCCGGATGCGCGGCACGCTCTACATCGGCGTGACGAGCGACCTTCCGCGCCGGGTCTGGGAGCACCGCGAGGGGCTGACGCCCGGCTGCGCCTCGAAATACGGGTGCAAGCGGCTGGTCTGGTCGGAGGAATTCTCCTCGATCACGGATGCGATCGGCCGCGAGAAATCGCTCAAGAGATGGCCGCGGGCGTGGAAAATCGCTCTGGTGGAGCGGGACAATCCCCATTGGCGCGACTTCGGCGAAACGATGAACATGTGAACGCGGCGCGGCCAATGGGTCGCCGGGTCGAGCCCGGCGATGACGATGGAGAGGCAGTGCCGGGGTGGTGCTTCGCTCGTCCCCTCCAGACGCGTGAGGCCCGCCCGTGACCTTCCCCGATCTGCGCCCCTCGATCCCGGACCTGTCCGCCATCCGCGGGGCGATCGACGCCAATCGGCCGCTCGCCGATCTCACCTGGCTGCGCACAGGCGGGCCGGCGCAGATGCTGTTCCAGCCGGCGGACGAGGCCGATCTCGCCGCCTTCCTGCAGCGCCTGCCGGACGAGATCCCGGTGATGGTGGTCGGGCTCGGCTCGAACCTGCTGGTGCGCGACGGCGGGGTGCCGGGGGTGGTGATCCGCCTGTCGGCGCGCGGCTTCGGCGCGGTCGAGCCGGCCGGCGAGCGGCGGCTCGCCGTCGGGGCGGCGGTGCCGGACAAGCGGCTGGCGGCGGCGGCGCTCGAGGCCGGCCTCTCCGGCTTCGCCTTCTACCACGGCATTCCCGGCGGCGTCGGCGGGGCGCTGCGCATGAACGCCGGCGCCCACGGCACCGAAACGGTGAGCCGCGTCGTCGAGGTGCGGGCCGTGACGCGGGCGGGCGAGGTGGTGACGCTGCCGGTCGAGGCGATGGGCTACTCCTACCGGCATTCGCAGGCGCCGGCCGATCTGATCTTCGTCTCGGCGGTGATGGAGGGCATCCCGCAGGAGCGTGAGGCGATCCGCCGCGATATGGACGCCGTCGCCGCCCACCGCGAAGCCTCGCAGCCGGTCAAGGCCCGTACCGGCGGGTCGACCTTCAAGAATCCGGACCGGCACTCGGCCTGGAAGCTGATCGACGCCGCCGGCTGCCGCGGCCTGCGAATCGGGGGGGCGCAGGTGTCGCAGATGCACTGCAACTTCCTGCTCAACGTCGACGGCGCCAGTGGTCACGACCTCGAACTGCTCGGCGAGACCGTCCGCGCCCGGGTCCTCGCCACGAGCGGCATCCGCCTCGAATGGGAGATCAAGCGCATCGGCGCCTTCGCGCCGGGCGCCGAGGTCCGCGAATTTCTCGAAAGCTGAGCGGGAGAGGCGGCGCGGGAGCGGCCGCCTCTCCCGACGCACCCCAGATCCCCGGGCGCCGGATGCGCCCGCGAACGCCGAGGAAAGGCATCAGTGGCATGGCCAAGCACGTCGCGGTTCTCATGGGCGGATGGTCGTCGGAGCGGCCCGTCAGCCTCAATTCCGGCAAGGCCTGCGCCGAGGCGCTGGAAGCCGCCGGCTACCGGGTGAGCCGGGTCGACGTCGACCGCGACATCGCCGCCGTGCTGGCCGATCTGCGGCCCGAGGTGGCCTTCAACGCCCTGCACGGCCCCTTCGGCGAGGACGGGACCATTCAGGGTCTGCTCGAACTGTTGCAAATTCCCTACACCCACTCCGGCGTGCTCGCCTCGGCGCTCGCCATGGACAAGCCGCGGGCCAAGGCGGTGATGAAGGCGGCCGGCGTTCCGGTGACCGAACACGTTCTCGTCAATCGGTTCGAGGCGGCGAAAAGCCATCCCCTGAGGCCGCCCTACGTCGTCAAGCCGCCGCGGGAAGGCTCCAGTTTCGGCGTGCTGATCGTGCCGGAAAACGCACCGCATCCGCCCCAGGCGATGACCTCCGCGGACTGGCCGCACGGCGACGAAGTGATGGTGGAACAATATGTTCCGGGGCGCGAGCTGACCTGCGGCGTCATGGGCGGGCGGGCGCTCGGGGTGATCGAGGTGGTGCCCGTCGACCACGCCTTCTACGACTACCAGGCGAAATACGCTCCGGGCGGCTCGAGCCACGTCCTGCCGGCTCCGCTTTCACCGAATATTTACCAAGCTGTACAAAACCTATCCGAAGTGGCGCATCGGGCACTCGGCTGTCGCGGCGTCTCCAGGGCGGACTTCCGGTTCAACGACCGGGGCGACGGTCAGGGCGACCTGATCTGCCTCGAGGTGAACACCCAGCCCGGGATGACGGCGACGTCGCTGGTGCCGGAGATGGCCGCCCACGAGGGGATGGATTTCCCCACCCTCGTCAGCTGGATGGTGGAGGACGCGAGTTGCGGTCGTTCGTGAGACGCGGATTCGGAGAGATGGGGGCGGCGCGGAGCCGGGCTCCCGCGCCGTCGCGCCGGACGGCCATGCTCGATGGCCTGCCGTCGTGGCTGCCGCTCGCCTTTCTCGCGGCCCTGCCGCGCGGCACCGGCCTCGTCGCCTCCGCCCTCGTCCTCGCCGGCTTCTCCGGCTACGGCATGGCGATTTCCGGGCGCACCGCCGAAGTCATGAACGAGACCACCGCCAGCCTCGGCTTCGGCGTCGAGATCGTGCGGATCTCCGGCCAGCGCGAAACCAACGAGATGGAGGTTCTCGAGCTGCTCGGCGTCTCGCGGCACATCTCGCTGCTGATGTACGACGTCGACAAGGCCCGCAGCCGGCTGAAGGCGATCCCGTGGATCGCCGACGTCTCGATCATGAAGCTCTTTCCCGACAAGCTCTCGGTCGAGATCACCGAGCGCGTGCCCTTCGCCATCTGGCAGCCCGACGCCTCCACCAGCCCGGCCCTCGTCGACGAGGCCGGCGACATGGTGGCGACCGAGGTCGACCCGCGCTTCGCCCGCCTGCCGCGGGTGATCGGCGTCGGCGCCGAGAGCCGGGCCCGCGAGGTCGTCGACATGCTCGACCAGCTGCCGGCCCTCAAGCGTCGCTTCAAGGCGGCGATGCTGGTGTCTGGGCTGCGCTGGGACATCTTTCTCGACGACGGCCTCCGGCTGATGCTGCCGGAGCGCGAGCCGACCCGCGCCCTCGCCGAACTCGTCCGTCTCGACGAGGAGCGCCGGCTGTTCTCGGCCGACGTCCTACAGATCGACATGCGCCTCGCCGACCGCATGGTCGTGCGCCTCTCCGACGAGGCGAAGGCCGAGCGCGACAAGCGCCTCGCCGACGAGGCCAAGGCCCGCAAGAAGGAGCAGCGCGTATGACCCGCTCCGGCGACCCCCATGTCGGCGTGATGCGCCCGCTGCCCTCCAAGCGCGCGACGATCGTCTCGGTGCTCGACATCGGCTCCTCGAAGATCTGCTGCGTCATCGCCCGGCTGACGCCGCGCCCGCCGGGCGACGTGCTGCCCGGACGCAGCCACTACGTCGACGTGCTCGGCTTCGGCTACCAGCGCTCGCGCGGGGTCAAGGCCGGCCAGGTCGCCGACCTCGACCAGGCCGAGAAGGCGGTGCGGCTCGCGGTGGACGCCGCCGAGCGCATGGCCGGGCTGACGGTCGAATCGCTGATCGTGTCGTTGAGCTGCGGCCGCCTCGCCAGCGAAACCCTGTCGGCCGGCTACGACCTCGGCGGCAAGAAGGTCGACGACGGCGACATCCAGCGCGTGCTCGGCGCCGCCTCGCGCCACTGCATCCAGGGCGACAACCGCGTCGTCGTCCACGCCCTGCCGATCGGCTACGGCATCGACGGCAACCGCGGCATGCGCGATCCGCGCGGCATGCCCGGCCAGCGGCTCTCGGTCGACACCCACGTGGTCACCGCCGACGAGGTGCCGGTGCGCAACCTCGAGATCTGCGTCAACCGCGCCCATCTCGAAGTCGAGACCATGGTGGCGACCCCCTACGCCTCCGGCCTCGCCACTCTCGTCGAGGACGAGGCCCAACTCGGGGTCGCCTGCGTCGACATCGGCGGCGGCACGACAACCGTGTCGGTCTTCGCCGACGGCCGACTGGTCCACGTCGACGGCTTCGCCCTCGGCGGCCATCACGTCACCATGGACCTCGCCCGCGGCCTGTCGACCCGGCTCGCCGACGCCGAGCGGATCAAGGCGCTGCACGGCAGCGTCATCCGCACCGAGGCCGACGAGCGTGACATCGTCGCGGTGCCGCCGGTCGGCGACGACCACGACGTGCCCAACAACGTTCCGCGCTCGGAAATCGTCGAGATCATCCGCCCGCGGGTGGAAGAGATGCTGGAACTCGTCCGCGACCGGCTCAACGCCTCGGGCTTCGCCGCCCGGGTCGGACGCCGGGTGGTCCTGACGGGCGGCGCCAGCCAGCTGACCGGTCTTGGCGAACTCGCCCGGCGGATCCTCGGGCGCAACGTCCGGCTCGGCCGGCCGATGGGCATCTCGGGTCTGCCGGACGCTGCGCGCGGGGCGGCCTTCGCCACCAGCGTCGGCCTGCTGATCTATCCGCAGGTCGCCCAGCTCGAGGTGCCGACGACGCGCCACCGAGCGGCGAGCTACGCCGCCGGCGACGGCTATCTCTCCCGCGTCGGCCAGTGGCTGCGGGAGAGCTTCTAGAACGACCGGCCGGGCCGGCGCGGGGTGAGTCCGCAAGGTCACGGTCGGGGGAGATTCCTGTGGTCGAGGGCGTGCGCGACGAGCCGGGCCTTGGACCGCGGGCGTGAATTGAGCGAGACTCCCGAAGGCTTTGATGTCGATTCGGGGTCGCTTCGGGTGCGGCGGCGGCAAGAACAACCGCCGGTGTTCAAGCAGAATGCGGTCCGGCGAAACTGTTCCGGCCGAGGATGACGAGGGTGCCATGTCCATCAATCTCAAGATTCCCGACCTCACGGAGCTGAAGCCCCGCATCACGGTGTTCGGCGTCGGCGGCGCCGGCGGCAACGCCGTGAACAACATGATCAACGCCGGCCTGCAGGGCGTGGAGTTCGTGGTCGCGAACACCGACGCCCAGGCCCTGATGATGTCGCGGGCCGAACGCATCATCCAGATGGGCGTCGCCGTGACGGAAGGCCTCGGCGCCGGCTCGCAGCCGGAAGTCGGCCGCGCCGCCGCCGAGGAGGTGATCGACGAGATCAACGACCATCTCGCCGGCTCCCACATGGTGTTCATCACCGCCGGCATGGGCGGCGGCACCGGCACCGGCGCCGCCCCGGTCGTGGCCCGCGCGGCCCGCGAACACGGCATCCTCACCGTCGGCGTGGTCACCAAGCCGTTCCAGTTCGAGGGCGCCCGGCGCATGCGCATCGCCGACGCCGGTATCGAGGAGCTGCAGGCCGCGGTCGACACGCTGATCTGCATCCCGAACCAGAACCTGTTCCGCATCGCCAACGACAAGACCACCTTCGCCGACGCCTTCGCGATGGCCGACCAGGTGCTCTATTCGGGCGTCGCCTGCATCACCGACCTGATGGTCAAGGAAGGCCTCATCAACCTCGACTTCGCCGACGTCCGCTCGGTCATGCGCGGCATGGGCAAGGCGATGATGGGCACCGGCGAGGCCTCCGGCGACAAGCGCGCCATCCAGGCGGCCGAGGCGGCGATCGCCAACCCGCTGCTCGACGAGGTGTCGATGAAGGGCTCCAAGGGCCTGCTCATCTCGATCACCGGCGGCAAGGACCTCACCCTGTTCGAGGTCGACGAGGCCGCCACCCGTATCCGCGAGGAAGTCGACCAGGACGCCAACATCATCCTCGGCGCCACCTTCGACGACGAGCTCGAGGGCGTCATCCGCGTCTCGGTGGTCGCTACCGGCATCGACCAGGAAGCGAGCCAGCTGACCCGCAACGCCGAGGCCCGCATGGCCGACGTCGCGAGCCGGCTGACCCAGATCCGCAGCGGCTCCGCGGCCCCGGCCGCCCAGGCCGCCGCCGAGATCCGCACCGCCCCGCAGCCGGCGCCCCGCC
>CALCDT010000310.1 GCA_937900425.1 uncultured Alphaproteobacteria bacterium
CTCCGGTCCGCCAGCCGGCCGCCGCCGCCGCGCCGGCCGGCCAGCCGACGGCGCCCGCCCAGAACAAGCCCGTCGAGACAGGTCTCGCGCCGATGCCGAAGAAGGAAACCGAAATGGCCGCGGTGGCGCCGACCGCGCCCGTCGCGTCGACGCCGTCCCACGGGGCCGCGCCGGCCGCCGAGGCCCCGCGCAGCTCGGCGAGCACCGCCAGCTTCCGCTGGCCCGTCAACGGCCGTGTGATCTCCGGCTTCGGCAAGAAGCCGAACGGCGAGCGCAACGACGGCATCAATCTCGACGCCCCCGAAGGCACGCCGATCAAGGCGGCCGAGGAGGGGACGGTGATCTACTCGGGCAACGAGCTCAAGGGCTACGGCAACCTCGTGCTGATCAAGCACTCGAACGGCATGGTCTCGGCCTATGCCCACGCCAGCGAACTGCTGGTGCGACGCGGCGACAGCGTCCGCCGCGGGCAGATGATCGGCCGCGTCGGCGCCACCGGCTCGGTCAGCCGGCCGCAGCTGCACTTCGAACTGCGCGAGGGCAACCGCCCGGTCGACCCGACGCCCTACCTCTCCGGCTGACGGGACGAGGGGCGGCGCCCGCGCCGCCCGTCCGCCCGCTGCACGCCTGCGAGCTCGGCCGGCCGACCCTGGTCCCCCGCGTTACGTGTCGACCGGCCTTGGCGGGACGCCTCACACCCCGATCGGCACTTCGAGGCGTCCCGCCAGATCCTGCACATATTGCCAGGCGACCCGGCCCGAGCGCGAGCCGCGGGTCGTCGACCATTCCAGCGCCTCGGCCCGCAGCCGGTCCGGCTCGACGGCGAGGCCGAAGCGGGCGACGTAGCCTTCCACCATCGCCAGGTAGTCGTCCTGCGAACACTTGTGGAAGCCGAGCCACAGCCCGAATCGGTCGGACAGCGACACCTTCTCCTCGACCGCCTCGTGCGGATTGATCGCCGTCGAGCGTTCGTTCTCCATCATGTCGCGCGGCAGCAGGTGGCGACGGTTCGACGTCGCGTAGAACAATACGTTGTCGGGCCGACCCTCGATGCCGCCGTCGAGTACGGCCTTCAGCGACTTGTAGCTGGTGTCGTCGTGGTCGAAGGAGAGATCGTCGCAGAAGACGAGGAAACGCCAGGGCGCGGGACGCAGCAACGTCATCAGCTCGGGCAGCTGCTCGATGTCCTCGCGGTGGATCTCGACGAGCTTGAGCGCCGGCGCGCCGGCCTCGGCCTGGCGCCGGTTGATCTCGGCCTGCGCCGCCTTGACCAGCGACGACTTGCCCATGCCCCGGGCGCCCCAGAGCAGCACGTTGTTGGCGGGCAGGCCGCGGGCGAAGCGTTCGGTATTCTCGACGAGGATGTCGCGGCTGCGGTCGATGCCCTTCAGCAGCGTGATCTCGACCCTGTTGACCCGCGGCACCGGCTGCAGTGTGCGGCGCTGCGCCTGCCAGACGAAGGCGTCGGCGGCGTCGAAATCCGGCACCGGCGGCGCCGGAGGCACCGCCCGCTCGACGAGGGCGATCAGCCGAGCGAGACGCTCGTTCAGAATGTCGATGGCTTGTTCCGTCACGCCGGCCTCTCCGATCCTCAGATGTCCGTTCCCGGGGAGGCGTTGTAAGAGGCGGGAACGAGGCTGTCGACCGCCGGCTCCTCGCGGAAGGCGAGATAACCGATCACGAGCACGGCCGCGATCGCCGTCCAGATCAGCGCCGAGCGCATGTGGCCGCGCGCGCTGGTGCGGAAATAGACGAGGGACGAGCCGACGAGGAGGAGGATGGCCGAGAGCTGGGCGAGGCGGGCGAAGTCGTCCGGCGCGAGCCCGGCGATGGTCGGCTCCTCACCCCAGATCAGCAGGGCGGTGAGGGCGATGGCGATGATCGCGAGACCGAAGGCGAGGAGGGAGGGGCTCTTCCTCATGCCGCCGAACCCTCGCCGGCACCCGAAAGCCGCGTCCGGCGGCCCGGCAGGTTCTCCATCACGCGCCGGCGCGCCGGCTCGCCCATGACGCCCCAGGCGGCGATTTCGTCGAGATCGCGCAGACAGCCGCGACAAAGTCCCGAAACCGGGTCGATCACGCAGACCTTGATACAGGGTGAGGAGACGGCGGGCATCGCGAAAAGCCGGGCAATTGGACTTGCGAGAGAATAGGGTGGCGCGCCACGCGATCAAGGCTCTCGGGCGTCGCAGCTGTCAACGCCCGGCCGGCGACGGACATCGTCCCTGCGAGGTGAACAGGGGGCCGTACGGCGGCGGCGGTCTCGTCGCTCGGGCAAATGCGAACGCCGCCGTCATCCGGCGCCGACGGGGCGACCCGTCTCGGCGATCTTGACCAGCACGTGCAGCACCCGGTTGGCCGGCGTCGGAACGCCGAGCCGTTCGCCGAGGCGGACGACGTGGCCGTTGAGATAGTCGATCTCGCTCGGCTTGCCGCGGGCGAGATCCTGCGCCGTCGAGGAATACTGTTCGGGCATGCTCGTGACGATGCCGGCGAGGGCGGCGTCGACGTCGCCCGGGATCGTGACGCCCGCCGCCGCCGCGACGGCGACGCATTCGGCGGCGACGTCGGCGATCACCGCCGTCACCCCCGGCTGTTCGACCAGCGGGCCGTAGGGCATGCGGGTGAGGGCGGAGAGGGCGTTGTAGGCGCAGTTGAGCAGGAACTTCGCCCAGAGTGCGCCCTCGACGTCGCCGGAGAGGGTGGTCGGAACGCCGGCGTCGGTGAAGAGGGCGGCGAGGTCCGCGTTTCCCGTATCCTCGCCGACGACGAGTTCGCCCCGGCCGCGGTGGAGCACGTGGCCCGGCCCGGCCATCTCGGTGGCGACGTAGACCACGGCGGCCGAGACCGGGCGGGCGAGCACCCGTGACAGCCGCTCCGCATTGTCGACGCCGTTCTGCAGGCTCCAGACGACGGCGCCGGGCGAAAGATGCGGCGCCATGGCGGCGGCGGCCTCCTCGCTGGCGGCGGACTTGACCGCGACCAGCACGAGGTCGGCGCCGGCGACGCCGTCCGCCTCGGTGGTGGCTGCGAGCGCGATTCTCTCGATGCCGCTGCGCGTCTCCAGCCGCAGGCCGTCGCGGCGGATCGCCTCGACGTGAGGCGCCCTCCCGACGAGGGTGACCTCGTGGCCGGCCCGCGCCAGCATCCCGCCGAAGTAGCAGCCGACCGCGCCGGCGCCCATCACCACGATTTTCATGCCGTCTCCGTCCTCGTCGTCGCGTCGCCCGTCCCCCGGGACATGAAAGCATGCCCGAAGCCGCTCCAAATCAACGCAAATTGGAACGGCTTTCTTCAAGTTCCCGCAAGCCAATTCGTATGAAGACCTTATCGATCGGTCGATTTTCGACGGCGACCCGGTCCGCGCCGCCTTTGTTGAGATTGTAATAACGCTTTCCTGCCACATTCCTCGAGGTTGCAGACGACTATCATCACATCACGACGATCGCCGGTGCGGAGCGGGGTAGTAGCCGGTGGTCCCGTTCAGGGCGCAGGGTCGAGGGGGCCGCATGAACCTGCCGAAGATCGCAGTCGGTGACGTGCAGGACGCGGGCCGGGAGGGCCTTCCGAGACTGGCGGGCATCCGCCACGCCTTCCAGCCGATCGTCGACATCCACACCGGCGTCGTCCACGCTTACGAGGCCCTCATCCGTGGCACCGCCGAGGCCGGTTTCCGCTCGGTCTTCGCCTATTTCGACGCGGCCTTCGAGTCCGGCGAGATCGTCGAACTCGAGCTCGAACTCGCCCGCCGCGCCTTCGAGGCGCTGCATCGCCTGCCGTTCGGCGCCAGCCGCCGTCTGTTCCTCAACATCGACGGCAGGGCGCTGGAGCAGCCGAGCTTCCGCGTCGAACGCATCCTCCGGCTCGCCGAGGAGGCGGGTGTCAACCCGGCCGCGATCTGCATCGAGCTGTCCGAACAGCACAAGACCGCCCAGAGCACCAGCGCCACCATGATGGTCGCGGCCCTCCGCGCCGGACAGGTCAAGATCGCCCTCGACGATTTCGGGCAGGGCTTTTCCGAACTGACGCTGCTCTATGCGGTGCAGCCGGAATACGTGAAGATCGACCGGTTCTTCATCACCGACATCGCCAGCTCCGCCCGCAAGAAGCTGTTCGTCTCCACCGTGGTCAACCTCGCCCACGTGCTCGGCGCCAAGGTGATCGCCGAGGGGATCGAGACCGCCGAGGAGTATCTCGCCTGCCGCGAGATCGGCTGCGACTTCGCCCAGGGCTATTTCATCGCGCGGCCGAGCGTCGATGCCGAGCAGTTGCCGACGGTCTACCGCCACGTCATGGCCACCAGCAAGCGCGATCGCCGCAACCGCAACGCGGACGAGGCGATCGTGCGCAACGAGGTCAACCCGATCCACCCGGTGATCGCCAACGCCAGCATGAACGAGGTGTTCGAGCGGTTCCGCGGCGCGCCCGATCAGGCCTTCTTCCCGGTGGTCGATCCGAACGGCGAGCCGCTCGGCCTGCTGCACGAGCGCAACCTGCGCTCCTTCGTCTTCAACCCGATCGGCCGCGACATCCTCGCCAATTCCTTCTTCAATCACCGTCTGATGAAGTTCGTGATGCGTTGCCCGATCGCCGACGTGTCGCTGTCGGTGGAACGCATCCTTGAGATCTACGCCAACAACGGCGACACGGAAGGTGTGATCATCACCGAAAAGGGCATGTATCTCGGCGTGCTGTCATCGGCGTCGCTGCTGAAACTGATCAACGAAAAGCGCCTGACGATGGCGCAGGACCAGAATCCGCTGACCCGGCTGCCCGGCAACCTCTCGATCAACAACCATCTCGCCGACGCCGCCGAGCCGAATGGCGCCAACCGCGTCTTCTGCTATTTCGACTTCAACCACTTCAAGCCGTTCAACGACCATTACGGCTTCCGCCAGGGCGACCGGGCGATCATGCTGTTCGCGGACATCCTGCGCCGGCATCTCGGCGACGCCTTCCTCGGCCACATCGGCGGCGACGACTTCTTCGCCGGCCTGCGCGACGTCGACATCGAGCGCGCCGCGGTGCTCGCGCGGGCGGTGATCGAGGACTACCGGATCGAGATCACCAGCTTCTACTCGCAGGCCGATCGCGACAAGGGCTACCTGCTCGCCACCAGCCGGGAGGGCAGCGAGCAGATCTATCCGCTGATGACTTGCTCGGCCGCGGTGATCGAGATCGGTGCCGGCGAGGTGATCGACGATTTCGTCGCCCTGTCGCGCCGGATCGCCGACGCCAAGCGGGCCGCCAAGCTCGCCCCGGACGCGATGCACGTCCGCCGAGCGCCGTCCTATCTGACGGTCGCCTGAGACGGCCCGTTCCGGCCGGATCGTCTTTGCCCGGCGCCGGTCAGGCGGCGCGGGCCGACGCCATGCTCTCGAAGATCCCGCGGCCGTCGAGCCCGCCGTGGAGCGCCTCGATCAGGTTTTCCGGGTGCGGCATCATGCCGAGCACGTTGCCGGCGGCGTTGACGATGCCCGCGATGTCGTTGACCGAGCCGTTGGGGTTGGTGCCCTCGGCATAGCGGAAGGCGACGCGGCCCTCGCCCTCGATCCGCTCCAGCGTTTCGGCATCGGCGAAGTAGTTGCCGTCGTGGTGGGCGACGGGGCAGCGCAGCACCTCGCCCGGCGCATAGGCGCGGGTGAAGGCGGTTGCGGCGTTGGCGACCTGAAGCTTCACCTCGCGGCACACGAACTTCAGCCCGGCATTGCGCATCAGTGCCCCGGGCAGCAGGCCGGCCTCGGTGAGGATCTGGAAGCCGTTGCAGACGCCGAGCACCATCACCCCGGCCTCGGCCTTCGCCTTCACCGCCGGCATGATCGCCGAACGGGCGGCGATGGCGCCCGAGCGCAGATAGTCGCCGTAGGAAAAGCCGCCGGGAAGGACGACGAGATCGACGTCGGGCAGGGCGGTCTCCTGGTGCCAGACCATGACGGGGGCCGAGCCGGCGACCTTGGTCAGCGCGGCGGCCATGTCGCGCTCGCGGTTGGAGCCGGGGAAGACGATGACGGCGGAGCGGAGCATGGAGCGGACCTTTTGAACAGGGTCAGGCGTCGACGAGATCGAGACGCCGGTTGATGCGATCGAGTTGGTCGCCGTGCTGGCCGAGTCGGCCGTAGATACTGGTGATGTCCTGCTGAGTCGCCAGCATGTGGCCGCGGATAGCCTGGAGTTCGGACTTGATGTCGCGCAGTTCGCCATGCACGGACGCGATCTTGCCGTCGAGCCGGCCGATACGCTCCTGCATCAACTTCAGCACCTCGTAGATCAGTTCGTTCGTGACTTCCGCCATCGCGTCCTCCGCGGCCGGCCGCGTCAACCGGTGATGTCGATAGAATAGTTCTCGATGACGGTGTTTGCGAGAAGCTTCTCGCACATCTCGCGGATGTCGGCGCGGGCCTTGTCCGGATCGGTCTCGGAAAGATCGAGGTCGATGATCTTGCCCTGGCGCGCAGCGGTGACGCCGGAGAAGCCGAGGCCGGCGAGCGCGCCTTCGATGGCCTTGCCCTGGGGATCGAGAACGCCGGTCTTCAGGGTGACGGTGACGCGCGCTTTCATGGGGGTATCCGGGGCTGGTGGGACCATCGGGCCGGCGACGCCGGGTTTCGCGCATGCTTTACGGCGAGAGGCGGCAAAAGGGAAGGGTGGCGCGGCGGATATCCGCCGGCTGCTGGGCCTCGTTTCGCCTGCTAGCCCGATCGTCGATCCTCGCAGGCAACCTTTCGCCGGCTTCCTCGTTCGGGCGGTCGATCCGCTGCGGCACGGGCGGTGGCGTCGGGAGGCGAAGCGATGGGCGGACTGCGTTTCGGGGCGATCGGATCTTCGGCGGTTCACCTCTGCGTCGACCTCCAGCGGCTCTTCGCCGCCGAGGGGCCGTGGCCGATGCCGTGGATGGAGCCGATCCTGCCGCGCGTCCACCGCCTCGCCGCCCGCCACGCGGAGCGCACTGTCTTCACCCGCTTCGTGCCGCCGCGCACGCCGCAGGATCGGCCGGGACGCTGGCGGGCCTATTTCGAGCATTGGCGGGGGGCGACGCTGTCGCAGCTCGATCCGGCGCTCGTCGACCTCGTCCCCGACCTCGCTGCACTGGTGCCCCCGGCGCGGGTGGTCGACAAGCCCGCCTATTCGGCCTTCACCGCGCCCGCTCTCGCTCCGTTGCTGGCGGCCGGCAGCGTCGACACGCTGATCGTCACCGGCGGCGAGACGGACGTCTGCGTCCTCGCGACGGTGCTCGGGGCGATCGACCGCGGCTACCGGGTCATCCTCGCCCGGGACGGCATCTGCAGTTCGGCCGACGCCCAGCACGACCGCCTGATCGCCTTCTACGAGGAACGCTTCTCGCACCAGCTCGAAGTCGCGGAAGTGGAAGAGGTGCTCGAGGCGTGGGACGCCGGATGAGCAGCGAGTGGCGCGAGGGCGCCATCCATCATCGATGCCCGCGCCGAGGTGCCGAAAAGAAAAGGCCGGGCGCATGGCCCGGCCTTTCCGATTTCGATCGCGAGCGTGACGCTCACTTCACCAGCGTCGGACCGCCGCCGCGCGGCGGCTCCTGCTCGTTGAGGATGCCGAGGCGGCGCGCGACTTCCTGGTAGCTCTCGACGAGGCCACCCATGTCGCGGCGGAACCGGTCCTTGTCGAGACGGTCGCCCGTGGAGATGTCCCACAGGCGGCAGCTGTCCGGGGAGATCTCGTCGGCGACGACGATGCGCATCATGTCGCCTTCCCAGAGCCGACCGCACTCCATCTTGAAGTCGATCAGCTTGATGCCGACGCCGAGGAACAGGCCGGCGAGGAAGTCGTTGACGCGGATGGCGAGCGCCATGATGTCGTCGATTTCCTGCGGGGAGGCCCAGCCGAAGGCGGTGATGTGCTCCTCGGAGACCATCGGGTCGTTGAGCTGGTCGTTCTTGTAGTAGAACTCGATGATCGAGCGCGGCAGCTGGGTGCCTTCCTCGATGCCGAGGCGGGTCGACAGCGAGCCGGCGGCGACGTTGCGCACCACCACCTCGAGCGGGATGATCTCCACCTCGCGGATCAACTGCTCGCGCATGTTCAGCCGACGGATGAAGTGCGTCGGGATGCCCATGTTGTTGAGCTGGGTGAAGACGTATTCCGAGATCCTGTTGTTGAGGACCCCCTTTCCGTCGATCACTTCGTGCTTCTTGGCGTTGAAGGCGGTGGCATCGTCCTTGAAGTGCTGGATCAGCGTGCCCGGCTCCGGGCCTTCGTAGAGGATCTTCGCTTTGCCTTCATAAATTCGACGGCGCCGGTTCATAGGGATGTACCGTGGTCTGTTGGGGAAATCCATGTCTTGCCGTTCTGCTCCGGGTCGGTTTTCACGGTCGACGGCCGTTGCCTCTCGGCGCAAGCGTAAAAAGCGGACCCGTCATGAACAGGCCCGCTTCCCACGTTCGACGGGGCCGGAACTTACGCGATCTCGGCCCTGAGCACAACGGCCATGCTGCAGGGCTGCCGCGCGGCGCCCGGATGCGATCCATCATCTTCCTTTCGTCTTCCGCTGGCCTTCTCGATCCGTAGAACCCACATTGATCTCGCCCGCCGTCGTCCGATAGGAAGGGCGGCAGGGCCGTGAGTCCGTTTCTTTCCATCGGCGGACGGTGGCGACAGGCGTGGTTTCAAGGAGGAAGACCGACGATGACGACCTTCGACAGACGTGAGGAAGACTTCGAGAACAAGTTCGCCCACGACGAGGAACTGCGCTTCAAGGCGATGGTCCGCCGCAACCGCCTGCTCGGCCTTTGGGCCGCGGAAAAGCTGGGACTTTCCGGCGAGGCCGCCGAAGACTATGCTGCCGCCGTCGTCAAGGCCGACTTCCGCGAAAAGGGCGACGGCGACGTGTTCCGCAAGGTGCGGGAGGATTTCGACACGGCCAAGGTCGAACAGTCCGACCACCAGATTCGCCGGACCATGGAAGAGCTGCTCGCCGAGGCGGAGAACCAGATCAAGTCGGGTGTCTGAACCCGGCCGGGGGGACGGAGGATGCATCGCGCGCTGATATCGCGGCTCCGTGAGGGGTCGCGTCCGCTGTTCGCGGCCTGGGTCGGGAGTCCCGAGCCGCTGGTGGCGGAGGCCTGTGCGCGGTGCAGCTTCGAGGCGGTCGTGGTCGATCTCCAGCATGGCCAGGTCCCGCCCGAGGCGGTGACGCGGATGGCCTTCCCGCTCGCCGCGCTCGAAAAGCCGCTGGTGGTGCGAATTCCGGTCGGTGCCTACGAGATGGCCTCTCGCCTGCTCGACGCCGGCGCGGGGGCCGTCATCGCGCCGATGATCAACTCGGCCGCGGACGCCGCCGCCCTGGTCGCCGCGACGAAATACACCCCGCTCGGCCGCCGCTCGTGGGGGCCGACGCGCGCTCTCGACGTCTTCCGCGTCGGCGCCGCCGACTATCTCGCCGGCGCCAACGGCAACCTTCTCGCCCTTGCCATGATCGAAACCCGGGAGGCGCTGGCGGCGCTCGACGAGATTCTGGCCGTGCCCGGCATCGACGGCGTCTTCGTCGGCCCCTACGATCTCACCCTGACCTTGTTCGGCGGACGGGGCATGGACGTCGGCAACCCGGAGACGACGGCCGCTCTCGACCACATCGTCTCGCGCGCCCATGCCGCCCGCAAGATCTCGGCGATCTACGCCGCCGACGGCGAGAAGGCGCGGATCTACGCCGCCGCCGGCTATCGCCTCGTCGCGGTCGGATCGGAAGGCGGCTACCTGCGGGCAGGGGCTGAACTCATGCTGGCGGCGGCCCGCGGCGGAGCGTGACACGACGGCGTCGTGCCGCCGCCACGAGCGAGTCAGGCCGCCGACCGGACCTGTCTTCTGTCAAACGCGAGCGCGCGTTCCTCGATCTGCCGTCGGTCTTCAAAGCCGCGCCAGCAGCGTCGCGAAGCGGGTCAGGCCCTCGGGCCAGGGGCCGTGGCCGGAGGCGGCGTTGATGTGGCCGGCGTCGCCGGCGTCGATCAGAAGCGATCCCCAGGCCGCGGCGAGATCGTCGGCTGCGGCGTAGTCGCACCAGACGTCGTTGCGGCTGGCGACCAGCATCGAGGGGAACGGCAGCGGGTCGGCGGGGATGCCGCCGTCGCCATAGGCGAGGGCGACCGGCTGCGGCACGTCCGGCCGGCGGATGTCGGCCGGGGCGACAAGCAGGGCGCCGGCGACCCGGCCGGCGGTGCCGTCCCGCGACAGCCGTGCGGCGGCGTCGGCCACGGCGATGACGCCGAGGGAATGGGCGACGAGAACGACCGGCTTCGTCGCCTTCGCCACCTCCTCGACGATTCGCCCCGCCCACCCGGTGCGGTCCGGCGCGTCGAAGTCGGCCTGCATCACGCGGCGGGCGGTCGGCAGCTTGCGCTCCCAGCGAGACTGCCAGTGATCCTCTCCGGAATTCTGGAAGCCGGGGATGATGAGGATCTCGACGTCGGATGATTTCATGGGGCCACGGTCGCGGTTGCTGGTTCAGCCCATCCGACCGAACCTCAGTGCCTTCTCCCACTCCGGATGGCCGTTGGCAAGGACGCGGTCGGCGGCGCCGTTCCAGTCGTAGGTGACGAAGCGGTGAGACACGGTCCAGCCGTGCGGGCCGCGGTCGAGGACGGCATAGCGGGCGTGGGGGCTGCCGTTCTGCATGACGTGGCCGCTCGGTTTGCCGTCGCGATAGGCCTGGGCTCCGACGCTGCCGGGGTTGACGACGAGCCGGCCGTCGGCGAGGGCGAGGTGGCGCGGCATGTGGCTGTGGCCGCAGAGGATCACCTCGGCGGCGATCCCCTCGACCTCCGCGGCGACCTCTTCCATCGCACGCAGCACGAGATGGCCGGCGACCGGCTCTTCGAGCAGGTAGTGCGTGTCCTTCGCCGGCGTGCCGTGGCAGAGGAAGACGCCTTCGAGGAAGAGCGTCGCCGGCAGGGCGCGGATCCAGTCGAGATGGGTCGGCGACAGCGCGTCGAAGGCCGGCCGGTCCCAGGTGCCCATCTTCTCGGGCGGCCGGTCGACCAGCGCCCGGTCATGATTGCCCATCACCGTCGGCCAGGCCGTCTCCATCAGCAGGTCGAGCGTCCCGGCCGGCTCCAGCGGCCCGGAGACGCAGTCGCCGAGGTTGACGACGAGGTCGGGCGCCTGCCCGGCGATATCGGCGACGACCGCCTCGAGGGCGGCGAGGTTGCCGTGGATGTCGGCGACGACGGCGATGCGCATCCTCGCCTCCCGATCAGCTTGCGAACACCCGCGCGAAAATCGTGTCGACGTGCTTGGTGTGATAGCCGAGGTCGAATTTCTCGCGGATTTCCGCCTCGGGCAGGACGGCGGCGACTTCCGGGTCGGCGATCAGCTCGGCCATGAAGTCGACGCCGGCGGCACCGGCCTTCTGATAGCTGTCCCAGACCTTCATGGCGTTGCGCTGGACGAGGCGGTAGGCGTCCTCGCGGGAGACGCCGGCCTGGGTCAGGGCGAGCAGGATGCGCTGGGAATGAACGAGGCCGCCGAGGCGATCCATGTTCTGCGCCATGCGCTCCGGGTAGACCAGCAGCTTGTCGACGACGCCGGTGAGGCGGGCGAGGGCGAAATCGAGCGTCACCGTGGCGTCGGGGCCGATCATCCGCTCGACCGACGAGTGCGAGATGTCGCGCTCGTGCCACAGCGCGACGTTCTCCATCGCCGGCAGCGCATAGGAGCGCACCATCCGGGCGAGGCCGGTGAGGTTCTCGGTCAGCACCGGGTTGCGCTTGTGCGGCATCGCGCTCGAGCCCTTCTGGCCGGGCGAGAAATACTCCTCCGCCTCGAGCACCTCGGTGCGCTGCAGGTGGCGGATCTCGATGGCGAGACGCTCGATCGAGGAGGCGACGACGCCGAGGGTGGCGAAGAACATCGCGTGACGGTCGCGCGGGATCACCTGGGTCGACACCGGCTCGACGGCGAGGCCCATGGCTTTCGCCACATGCTCCTCGACCCGCGGATCGATGTTGGCGAAGGTGCCGACGGCGCCCGAGATGGCGCAGGTCGCCACTTCCTCGCGGGCGGCGACGAGGCGTTTGCGGCAGCGCGAGAACTCCGCGTAGGCCTCGGCCATCTTGAGGCCGAAGGTGACCGGCTCGGCGTGGATGCCGTGGCTGCGGCCGATGCAGACGGTGTCCTTGTGCTCGAAGGCGCGGCGCCTGCAGGCGGCGAGCAGGGCGTCGACGTCGGTGATCAGCAGGTCGGCGGCGCGCACCAGCTGGACGTTGAAGCAGGTGTCGAGCACGTCCGACGAGGTCATGCCCTGATGGACGAAGCGCGCGTCGGGGCCGACGAACTCGGCGAGGTGGGTGAGGAAGGCGATGACGTCGTGCTTGGTGACGCGCTCGATCTCGTCGATGCGCGCGACGTCGAAGTCGGCCGCATTGCCTTTCTCCCACACCGCCTTCGCCGCTTCCTTCGGCACGACGCCGATCTCCGCGAGGGCGTCCATCGCGTGCGCCTCGATCTCGAACCAGATCCGGAACCGCGCCTCCGGCGTCCAGATGGCGGTCATCTCGGGGCGGGAATAGCGGGGGATCATCGGCGGCTCCTCGGGCGGTTTTCGGCCGTGGATGTAGCAAATGGGGCGGGGAGGGGCAACGCGGCTGCTTCCCCGTCGGCCGCGTCAGATCCCGGAAAACTCGGCCGCGCTGTCCGCCGGCGCCTCGGCACGCTCGCTCATGCCGTAGTCGCGGACGACCGAGGCGACGCGGAGGCGATAATCGGCGAAGACGCCGCCGCGGCCGGCGCGCTGGGCCGAGCGGTGCTTCTCGCAGCGCCGCCAGGCGGCGACGGCCTCGTCGTCGCGCCAGAAAGACAGCGACAGCATCTTGCCGGGCGTCGTCAGGCTCTCGAACCGCTCCACCGAGATGAAGCCGTCGATCTCCGCGAGATCGGCCCTGAGGCTCGCCGCGATGTCGAGATAGGTCTCCCGCATGCCCTCCGCGGGCCAGACCTCGAAGATGATGACGACCATGGGGGGATTCCTTCTCTTCTCGAGGCGACGTTATCCCGCTTCGGCGGCCGCATACACCCCCCGCGCCACCGCCCTGGCGAGGGTCGAGGCGGCGACCGCGCAGATGTCGAGAAGATCGCCGGTCGGGTCGGCGAGCGGCCGGCGGCCGGTGGAGAGGGCGAAGACGAGGTCACCGTCGAGCGGGGTGTGGGCCGGCCAGATGGCGCGGGCGAGGCCGTCGTGGGCGGCGACGGCGAGGCGCTTGGCCTCGGCCTTCGTCAGGACCGCGTCGGTGGCGACGACGGCGATGGTCGTGTTGGCGCCGGCGGCGCCGGCACGGGGATCGCGCGACAGCTTGGTGACGATGTCGGCGACGCCGTCCGGTATCGGCGAGGGCCAGCCGCGGCCGCCGAATTCGCCGTCGATCTCGAAGGGAGCCGCCCAGTAGTGACGGTCGTCGATCCGGACCCGGCCGAGCGCGTTGACCGCGACGAGGGCGCCGACGGTGACGCCGGAGGAGAGCACGGTGGAGGCCGAGCCGAGGCCGCCCTTGCCGCAGGCGGTCGTTGCCCCGGTTCCGGCGCCGACCGAGCCGAGGGCGAAATCGGCCGAGGCGGCGGCAACGGCCGCGGCGCCGAGATCGCGATAGGGCGGCGTGCCGCCGCCGGTTCTGGATTCGGGCGGCGTGCCGCCGCCGGGCCGGGCCCAGGGCTTCTCGCCGACGAGCAGATCGAACAGGATCGCCGCCGGCACGATCGGCACGCGGACGTCGCCGACCCGAAAACCCCGCCCGGCGTCGCGCAGCGCCGCCATCACGCCGCCGGCGGCGTCGAGCCCGTAGGCCGAGCCGCCCGAGAGGACGACGGCGTCGACCGCGCCGACGGTCTGTTCGGGAGAGAGCAGGTCGGTTTCGCGGGTGCCGGGGGCGCCACCCATGACGTGGACGGCGGCGACGGCCGGGGCGTCTGGGAGAATGACGGTGACGCCGGTCGCCGCCCGCCGGTCACCAGCGTTGCCGACGGAAAGGCCGGGCACGTCGGTGATCAGGTTGCGGTGGCCGGGCAGCATCGGGTGCGTCCGTCTGACGGGTTGTGCGGCGGCGCGACGCGGCGCCGGTCGATATCGACGTCGCGGTCCGTCCGCCAGCAAGCGGTCGAGAGAGGGGCGGGCGCGGTCCGGCCTCAGATCTCGCGATAGCGGCGGTCGTGGTAGAGCAGCACTTCCGGCTCGCCCTCGCGCGGCGGCTCGATGGTGATGCCGACGACGCGGCCGATCAGGACGTTGTGGGTGGCGACCGGCTTCATCTCGGCGATCTCGCAGTCGAGCGAGACGCGGGCGCCGGCGAGCATCGGCGCGCCCGACGCGCCCCGGCTCCAGGTCGCCTTCTCGAATCGCTCGGGCGCGGACAGCCTGGTGAAGCCGGCGAAGTCGTCGGCGACGGCGCGGTCCTCGGCAGCCAGCATGTTGACCGAGAAGACGCGGTTCTCGCGGAAGATCGCGGTCTGCGCGCTCTTGCGGTTGAGGCAGACGAGGACGGTCGGCGGGTCGTCGGAGACCGAGGTGAAGGCGGTGGCGGTGTAGCCGCCGAGGCCGGCGGGCCCGTCGGTCGCGACCACCACCACCGCCGCCGGCACCCGGGCGAGGGCGTCGCGGAACAGCTGGCAGTCGGCGGGGGCGAGCATCGCCCCGGGTGTGGTCTCGCCGGTCACGGGTCCGGTCGGTCGCGTCATCGCCGCGCCTCGTTCGCAAGGGTCGGCCCCGTCGGCGGGGCGTCCGTCTCCCGCAGATAACCACGGCGCGCTTAATTTGAAATGTATGCGCTCGCAGAATCTCCGGAGCACTGCGGTTAATTCGGGCGACTGGTCACAGAAGCGGCGGCCTGGCGCCATGGTGGAGGGCGCGACCGGTTCGCGGACGGGGCCGCGGGAGGCCGGCGAAGGCGACGGAAGGCGCCGGTTTTCGGCGTGGCTTCACCCGCCCGGCGGCCCAGCCGGAAGGCACCGGTGGATCGACGGTGAAGGTCCGTTGTCATGTGGAACGGCGCTTGCTAATCAACCCGGCACGCACAACAATGGTGCGACCAAAAGCACGACGGCATAAGCCGCGGCATCTGGCAGGGGCTCAGGCGCATGGAAATCTTCCTGCAGCAGTTGATCAACGGCGTGACTCTGGGCTCGATCTACGGGCTCATCGCCATCGGCTACACGATGGTGTTCGGCATCATCGGCATGGTGAATTTCTCCCATGGCGACGTGTTCATGGTCTCCGCGTTCATCGCGCTGATTTTCTTCCTCATTCTCACCACCTGGCTCGGGATCGGCTCCGTCGCTCTCGCGCTGTTCATCGTGATGATCATCTCGATGGTCCTCACCGGACTTCTGAGCTGGACGATCGAGCGGGTCGCCTACCGGCCGCTGCGCGGTTCGTTCCGCCTCGCGCCGCTGATCTCGGCGATCGGCATGTCGATCGTGCTCTCCAACTTCGTCCAGGTCGCCCAGGGTCCGCGCAACAAGCCGGTGCCGCCGATGGTGCGCGACACGATCGAGATCATGGAGCGCAACGGCTTCGTCGTGACGCTGTCCTACAAGCAGATCATCATCATCGCGGTGACGGCGGTGCTGCTCACCGGCTTCTGGTACGTCGTCCAGAAGACGCCGCTCGGCCGCGCCCAGCGCGCCTGCGAGCAGGATCGCAAGATGGCCGCGCTGCTCGGTGTCAACGTCGACAGGACGATCTCGCTGACCTTCGTGATGGGCGCGGCGCTCGCCGCCGTCGCCGGCACCATGTACCTGATGTACTACGGCGTCGTGAACTTCGCCGACGGCTTCGTGCCCGGCGTCAAGGCCTTCACGGCGGCGGTGCTCGGCGGTATCGGGTCGCTGCCCGGTGCCGTGCTCGGCGGGCTGCTGATCGGGCTGATCGAGACCTTCTGGTCCGGCTACTTCTCGATCGACTACAAGGACGTCGCCGCCTTCTCCATCCTGGCGATCGTCCTGATCTTCATGCCGCAGGGCATCCTCGGCCGTCCCGAAGTCGAGAAGGTGTGACCATGGCAGCGGACATCAACAGCCCCGCGACGGGGCCGGACTTCGCCGCCGCCGCGAAGGACGCGGTGCTAGCGGGCATCATCGCCCTCGGCGTCTTCGGACCGCTGGTCGGTTTCCGAACCGACCAGGACATGAACAACAGGCTGATCGTCGAGAACCGCTGGGGCCTCGTCGCGATCATCGTTGCGATCGTGGTGGTCGGTCGCTTCCTGCTCAAGGCCTTCGTCTTTCCGGCACTGGCCGCCGGCAAGGGCCGGCCGAAGGCGGCTGCCGGCGAGCCGTCCTTCCTCAAGCGCAACATCAAGTCGATCGGCCTCGTCTTCCTGCTGTTCTACCCGGTGATCATCGTCTCGATGCTCGGCTTCCAGTCGTCGATCAAATGGGTCGACAACTTCGGCATCCAGATCCTGATCTACGTGATGCTCGGCTGGGGCCTCAACATCGTGGTCGGCCTCGCCGGCCTGCTCGACCTCGGCTACGTCGCCTTCTACGCGGTCGGCGCCTATTCCTACGCGCTGCTCGCCACCTACTTCGGCTTGTCCTTCTGGATCCTGCTGCCGCTCGCCGGCATCCTCGCGGCGATGTGGGGCATGATCCTCGGCTTCCCGGTGCTGAGGCTGCGGGGCGACTATCTCGCCATCGTGACGCTGGCCTTCGGCGAGATCATCCGCCTCGTGCTGATCAACTGGCGAGAGCTGACCAACGGCTCGGCCGGCATCTCGTCGATCCCGAAGGTCGACCTCTTCGGCTTCGTGACCTTCAACGTCGCCGACCCGACCTACATCGGCAAGCTGCTCGACCTGCCGCCGTCGAGCGCCTACTACAAGATCTTCCTCTACTATCTGATCCTGGCGCTCGCCCTCTTCACCGCCTTCGTCACGATCCGGCTGCGCCGCATGCCGATCGGGCGGGCCTGGGAGGCGCTGCGCGAGGACGAGGTGGCCTGCCGTTCGCTCGGCATCAACACCACCAACACGAAGCTGACCGCCTTCGCCCTCGGCGCGATGTTCGGCGGCTTCGCCGGCTCGTTCTTCGCCGCGCGGCAGGGCTTCGTCTCGCCGGAATCCTTCGTCTTCCTCGAATCGGCGGTCATCGTCGCCATCGTCGTCCTCGGCGGCATGGGCTCGATGATCGGCGTCGCCATCGCGGCCGTCGCCATGATCGGCGGCACCGAGATCCTGCGCGAGCTCACCGTCCTCAAGGCGGTGTTCGGGCCGGACTTCAATCCCGATCAGTTCCGCATGCTGATCTTCGGCCTCGCCATGGTGGTCATCATGGTGTGGAAGCCACGCGGCTTCGTGGGCAACCGCCAGCCGACCGCCTTCCTCAACGAGAAGAAGGCGGTCTCCGGCGACCTCGTTCAGGAAGGGCACGGCTGACATGGCGGACGGCATCATGAAATGGGATCGTGATCCCATCCTCACGGTCGAGCACGTCACCATGCGCTTCGGCGGCCTGGTGGCGGTGAACGACCTCTCCTTCCGGGCCGGGCGTGGCGACATCACCGCCCTGATCGGCCCCAACGGTGCGGGCAAGACCACGGTCTTCAACTGCATCACCGGCTTCTACAAGC
>CALCDT010000311.1 GCA_937900425.1 uncultured Alphaproteobacteria bacterium
CCTCGGCGGCCGGAACCCATGCGTCGATCATGGTCTTGTCGCCGACGGCCGCCTGGCCGCGGTGGCGGACGCCTTCGGCCATCGCCACCACCAGCCCGGCGACATCGGCATCGGTCAGCGCCGTCTTGCCCTTCACGGTGGCGCCGGCACGCATGAAGGCGGTGGCGTAGAGCGGACCGGCGGAGGCGCCGACGGCATTGAGGAAGGCCTTGGCGGCGGCGTTGAACACCTCGGTCGGGGTCACCGACGCGGGGTCGAGGGCGCTGAGTGCCGTCCGCACCGCGGTGAAGCCGATCGACATGCTGACGCCGTGGTCGGCGTCACCGATGACGCCGTCGAGCTCGCACAGGTGATCCTTCTCGCGCTCGATGGCGTCGGCGGCGGCATCGAACAGGGCGATGATCTCGGCGGCGGTCAGGTCGCGGGACATGGTCACCTCGGAACGGCAGCGGACCGCGCCGCCTGCGCGGCAGCGGCGATGGCGAGAAAGCGGGCGGGATCGAGAGCGGCGCGACCGACGAACAGGCCGTCGACGCCCGGCAGCGCGGCCATGGTGCCGGCGTTCGCCAGGTCGACGCTGCCGCCGTAGAGCACCGGCACAATCGGGAAGGCGGCCTTGAGCGCGGCGTGCATCTCGGCGACCGTGGCAGGGGAGGCGGCGACGCCGCCTTCGCCGATCGCCCACACCGGCTCGTAGGCGAAGCGGCAGCGGTGCAGGTCGTCGGGCGAGACGCCGGCGAGAGCCATGCGGGCCTGACGCAGCACCGTCTCGACGGCGGCGCCGAGACGGCGCTCCTCGGCCGTCTCGCCGACGCAGACGAGCGGCTCGAGACCGTGGCGCAGGACGGCGTGGACGCGGGCGTTGACCGTCGCGTCGGTCTCGCCGAACAGAGCGCGGCGCTCGGAGTGGCCGAGCTCGACGATCTCGCAGCCGACGTCGGCGAGCATCGCAGGCGATACCTCTCCGGTGAAGGCGCCGGCGTCGGCCCACATCGCGTTCTGGGCGCCGAGGCGGATCGGCAGCCCGTCGAGCGCTGCCGCGACGGTCGTCAGCGCGGTGAAGGCGGGCAGGATGGCGAGGTCCACGTCGGCGGGATCGGGGCGCGGACCGGCCCTCAAACCGTCGACATAGGCGCGGGCCTCGGCCAGCGTCTTGTTCATCTTCCAGGAGGTGTAGACCCGCAGCATCGCTCAGCCGGCGCGGAACATGGCGCAATCGCAGGGATGGTCGATCAGCTCGGCGAGCTCGCCGTCGAGGCGCATCAGCGAGATCGAGGCGCCGGCCATCTCCATCGACGTGCAGTAGGGGCCGACCAGGCTCGTGTGGATCTCGATGCCGGCGTCGGCGAGGCGCTGCCGGGTGCGGCGCATCAGCAGGTAGAGCTCCATCAGCGGCGTCGAGCCGAGCGAGTTGACGAGCACCGCAACGCGGTCGCCGCGGCTCGCGCCGAGTTCGGCGAGGATGCTGTCGAGCAGTTCGTCGGCGACGGCGTCGGCGGTGCCGAGCGGTCCGCGGCGGACGCCCGGCTCGCCGTGGATGCCGAGGCCGATCTCCATCTCCTCCTCGCCGAGAGCGAAGTTCGGCCGGCGGGTGTGCGGCAGCGAGCAGGGAGCGAGGGCGACGCCCATCGTCAGGGTATGGTCGTTCGCCTTGCGGGCGAGGCGCTCGACCTCGTCGAACGGCAGCATCCGGTCGGCGGCGGCCCCTGCCACCTTGAAGATGAAGACGTTGCCGGCGATGCCGCGGCGAGTGGACCGCTTGTCGGGCGGGGCGGAGGCGACGTCGTCGGTGGTCAGCACGGTGCGGACCTCGATGTCCTCCATCGCCGCCATCTCGGCCGCCATGTCGAAGTTCATCACGTCGCCGGCATAGTTGCCGTACATGAACAGCACCCCGGCACCGCCGTTCGCCGCCTTGGCGCACTCGAGGATCGGGTCTGGCGGCGGCGAGGCGAAGACGTTGCCGACGGCGCAGGCGTCGGCGAGGCCGCGGCCGACGAAGCCGACGAAGGTCGGCTCGTGGCCCGAGCCGCCGCCGATCACGAGGCCGACCTTGCCCGGCCGCGGCCCATCGACGGCGACGATGGCGCGCGGGTTGCCGGGCACCGCGCGCAGATGGCGCGGATGCGCGGCGAGGATGCCCTCGAGCATCTCCTCGATGATCGCCGTCGGGTCGTTGATCAGCTTCTTGGTGAGCACTCGTCGCCTCCCGCCTTGATCGCTTCCGCCCTCCTGCGCGTCGCCGGGCGGAATTGCAGGCTCGTTTGAGCCGCGCTATCGTTTTGGGAGGGAAAATAACAGCAAGACATATCGCTGGCCAAGCGCGTCGTACGCGCCGGTCGCGGGAAAGGCGGTGCGCAACCTGGAATCACAAAAGCGCTTGCACGGGATGAGCTTTTCCGTTGTGCGGCGCGGCGGGAATTTGTGCGTCGCGGAGATGCAGATCGCCGTTCGCGGCCGCAAGGGTGCCGTCGCGCCGTCACTCTTGACGGCAAGTGCCCATAAAACTACGGTAAGTTCACAAACAAATTAACACGTGCAGTGACCGCCCATAGAGGCGGGCGATCAACGCAACTGCATCGAGGGAGGTTACGGATGACGATCGAGAATGGTGTGGGGCGGCGTGCGTCCGGCGGTATCCATCGCCGTTCGCTGCTCAAGGGCGGTGCGGCGCTCGGTCTGTCCGGCGCGCTCGGAATGCCGTTCATCAACCGGCTGAAGGCGCAGGAGAGTCACCCGCTCGCCGGTAAGAAGATCGAGATGAACATTCTCGGCATCGCCGGCTGGGTGCCGTCGTCGCTCGGCGTCGCCATGTCGCCGTTGTTCGCCGATTACACGAAGGAGAGGTTCGGCTACGACGTCTCCTTCGGCTTCGCCGAGGCGCCGTTCTCCGACCTGTTCCAGAAGGCGGCGACGTCGTTGGCGACGCGCAGCCAAGAATACAACATCATCATCTCGGACTCGCAGTGGATCGGCGCCCTCGCCGAGCCGGGCTGGATTCTGCGTCTCGACGACGTCATCGCCCAGAATCCCGGCCTGCAGCGCGAGTGGTATTCGAAGGCGATCATCGACACCTACATGACCTATCCCGACGGCTCCGAATACATCTGGGGTCTGCCGCAGGAGGTCGACACCATCGCCCTCTTCGTCCGCAAGGACATGCTCGAGGATCCGGCCGAGCAGCAGGCCTTCGAGGCCAAGTATGGTGCCAAGCTGCCGCAGACCTTCGAGGACTTCGAAAAGCTCACGATGACGGAGTTCGAGAAGGTCGCCGACTTCTTCACTCGTCCCGACAAGCAGCTCTGGGGTACGGCGATGCAGTACAGTCGTGTCTACGACTTCTGCACCTGCTACCTGTATCCCTTCATGTGGAGTCAGGGCGGCGAGATCTGGGACCCGGCGACCGGGCAGGTCGAGGGCATCCTCAACTCGCCGATCAACGCCAAGGCGATGGAGCAGATGAAGCACTGGCTGAAATATCAGCCGGCCGGCGCGACCAACTTCGGCATCGCCGAGGAGATCGACGTGTTCACCCAGGGCAAGGTGTTCTCCGCCTTCCAGTGGGCCGCCGTCGGCTCGGCGATGATCACCGAGGAGCTGCGCGGCAAGGTGCTCGTCGTTCCGCCGCCGAAGCACGGCGAGGGCGCCGAGGCGAAGCGCGTCTACACCATGGGCGGTCAGCCCTGGGTGATCAACGCGTTCAACGACGAAGAGAAGATGCGCGTCGCCATCGACTTCATGAACTGGTGGTACCAGCCCGAAATCGCGCTGGAGTTTGCCCGGCGCGGTGGCAACCCCGCCGACAAGGCGACGCTGTCGCGTCCGGATTTCGACGAGATCAATCCGTGGAACCGGACATACAAGTACATGCTCGATCACTCGCGCGACTTCTGGCACAATCCGAAGTACGCCGAGATGCTGGCCCTGCAGCAGGAAGGCTTCTCCTCGTTCATGACGGGGCAGAGCACCGATGCTGCGGCTGTGCTGAACTACATCGCCTGCGGCCAGCAGCAGATCCTCGCCGAGGCCGGCTACTCGACCATCATGCCGTCGGACGCCTGCGCCACCGCGCGCCTCTGAGTATCGGATCGCCGGCGGCGGCTGCGGCCGTCGCCGGCGATCGCCCTTTCGTCCCGGCTGCGCCGGCGCATCCCCGCCGCGGTTGGTCTCTCGCCGGCCGCGGTTACGAGCATCGGGCCAATGGTTTCCTTTTCCACTCCAGTCGCGCGGCCGCGTACACCGTCGGCGAGCCTGTTCGACGACCGCCGCGTCGTCGTGCTGATGTTGCTGCTGCCGGTGCTGACCTTCTTCGTGGTGTTCAACACCATTCCGACGCTGTGGCTGCTCGGCCTCAGCTTCTACAACTACTCGCTGACGAGCGGTATGCCGCCGCGTTATGTCGGCTTCACCAACTTCCTGTTCCTGTTCAACAACCGCAACGACGTCTGGGGCGACCTCAGTCGCACCTTCCTGTTCATGGGGGTTGGCGTCACCATCCAGACGATCCTCGGCGTGGCTCTCGGCTTCCTGTTCTGGGGCTCCAAGGACATGCCGGGCCGGCGGATCGCGCTGACGCTGCTGTTCGCGCCGATGGTGCTGACACCGATCGCGGCCGGCACCTTCTTCCGCTTCATCTACGATCCGACCTTCGGCGTCCTCAACGCGATGCTGCGGGCCGTCGGCATCACGCCGATCGACTTCCTCGGCGATCCCACCTTCGCCTACTGGGCGGTGCTGGCGGTCGACGTGTGGATGTGGACGCCGTTCATGACGCTGATGAC
>CALCDT010000312.1 GCA_937900425.1 uncultured Alphaproteobacteria bacterium
GCCGCGGCGGCAGGCCGAGCAGCCGGCCGATGCCGTAGCCGGCGAGCAGCGCCGCCGGCACCGTGACGCCGACGAGGGCGGCCATCGCCGGCCCGCCCCGCGCCAGCGCGTCGAGGCCGATGCCGGCGCCGAGCAGCATCACCGCCGCCTCCAGCACCTCCCTGGCCGCGAAGCGCACGCCCGGGACGAAGCGCGGGGCGAGCCCGAACAGGCCACGGACGGCCACGCCGAGGGCGATCGCGATCACGAGCCCGTCGACCAGCCGCGCGCCCGTCGCCCGGATCTCCGCCCGTTCGGCGGCGAGCGCCGCGAGGCCGACGGCGGCCGACAGGGCGAGGCCGGGCAGGCGGACGGCGATGATCGGGGAGAGCTCGGACATGGCGAGGCACCGGTCGGAGGGCAGCGGCGGCGTGGCCGCCGCGTCGCCGGCACAGTGCCCCGACCTTTCGTGAAGTGATATCGCATGATATTTGGCGTTCCATGAAATGAGATCGAACGATCGATGACCTTCGAGCAACTCGCCATCTTCGTCGCCGTCGCCGAGCGCGAACACGTCACCCGGGCCGCGGAGGTCCTCCATCTGACGCCCTCGGCGGTCAGCGCCGCGATCCGCGCCCTCGAGGCCGGCCATGCCGTGCGGCTGTTCGACCGGGTCGGCCGCCGCATCGTCCTCACCGAGGCCGGCCGGCTGTTCCTCGGCGAGGCGCGGGCGACCCTCGCCCGCCTGCGCGCGGCCACCGCCCTGCTCGACGACCTCGGCGGCATGAAGCGCGGCACCGTCCGCATCCACGCCAGCCAGACCATCGCCAACCACTGGCTGCCCGAACGGCTGATGGCCTTTCGCCGCGCCCATCCGCCGATCGGGCTCGAGCTTGCGATCGGCAACACCGCCGAGGTGGCGCGGGCGGTGCGCGAGGGCGAGGCCGACCTCGGCTTCGTCGAGGGCGCCGTCGATGACGACACCCTCGCGGCGAAACGGATCGGCGGTGACCGGCTGGTGATCGTCGTCGCCCCGGGCCACCCCTGCGCCGCCGATCCGCCGGCCACTCTGCCCACGCTGGTCGCAGCGACGCCCTTCGTGATGCGCGAGAAAGGCTCGGGCACCCGCGCCGCCTTCGAGGCCGCGCTTTTCGCCGCCGGCGTCGATCCCGCCGGCCTCGACGTGCTGCTCGAACTCGCCGCCAACGAGGCGGTGCTGGCGGCGCTCACCGCCGGCGGCACGGCTGCGGCGGTCTCCGGTCTCGTCGCCCGGCCCCATCTCGCCGCCGGCGATCTCGTCGCCCTGCCGCTGGCGCTGCCCGAGCGCGCCTTCCTCGCCCTGCGTCACCGCGAGCGCCGCCCCGGCGTCGCCGCCGCCGCCTTCGCGGCCCTCTGCGGAGCGTGACGACGGCCGGGATCCGGCGCGGCGCGATCGCCGCGGAAGCTCCCCGTGGCTCTTCGCACTTGCACGCGACGCCGCCACCGCCCATCTTCAAGGCAACGCCGCGGCGCCCTCGCCGCAGACTTTCAGGATGTGACCGATGACCCAGACCCAGGGCCGCCTCTTCGACGAATTCGCCAAGCTGATGAACGACGCCGCCGGCGTCGCCCAGGGTGCCCGGCGCGAGGTCGAGACCATGTTCCGTGCCCAGGGCGAGCGCATCGCCTCCGAGATGGACCTCGCCAAGCGCGAGGACGTCGAGATCATCCGCGAGCTCGCGGTCAAGGCCCTCGCCGAGGTCGACCGCCTGTCGGCCCGCGTCGAGGCGCTCGAGCGTCGGCTGGCCGAGGCCCCGGCGGCGGACACGATGCCGACCGACGCCCCCACCGACGGCGCCTGATCCCGCCGCCACCCGTGCCGGACAATCGCGGAGCGGGCCGGCGACCGCGGCGATGCCCTTGCGCGTCGGCGGCCGCGGTGGCCCCGGAACGCGGCGTCGCACCCTCTGTTGCCGGAATGCCACCCGGCGCGGATTCCTGTGGGCGGGCCGCGAAACGGCAGCAATCCTGACCCGTTAACCATTCGTAAATGCGCCGCCCCGCTCTATAGTCGTCACGAGGATGGATTCGCATCCGGTCCGGCGGCAGCGCGACCGAGGTCGCCGCGGCGGATCGGAATGCACGAGGGATGCATGCGGGTTCGGCGCCGGCCACGGTCGGTGCGGGACGGGTGGCCGCCTGCCGCGGCCGGGTCCGAGGATCCGGACGAGGGACGGCGGCCTTCGGAACCGGCAGGCCGTCGGCGGACTTCGGGTATCGGCCCGGTCGTCGCCGTGGGTCCCGGTTCGATCGAGGATCCGTTCGGCTCCTGGGCCGGACGGACGGTCGGCAGTTGCAACCTCGGAGGTCGCCATGACCCTCATCGACATTCACAGCGAACGCGCCGTCAATCCCGTCGACAGCATCGAGCTGATCGCGTCCCACAACGACTGGACCTTCGAGCGGTCCGGCGACGACGAGATCACCGTGTCGATCGAAGGCCACTGGTGCGACTACCACGTCGCCTTCACGTGGATGGAGGAGCTGGAAGCGCTGCATCTCGCCTGTGCCTTCGACATCAAGGTGGTCGAGGCCCGGCGCACCGAGGTGATCCGCCTGCTGTCGCTCGTCAACGAACAGCTCTGGATCGGCCATTTCGACCTCTGGCAGGACGAGGGCGTCATCATGTACCGCCACGGCCTGCTGCTCGCCGGCTGCCTCGAGGCGACGGACGAGCAGATCGGCCGGATGATGGAGACCGCGCTCGAAACCTGCGAGCGCTTCTACCAGTCGTTCCAGTTCGTGGTCTGGGCCGGCAAGACCGCCCGCGAGGCGCTCGACATGGCGATGATCGAGACCATGGGCGAGGCCTGAAGGGCCCCGCCCGGCCCGGGTCCGGGGCGGTCGCCCGGCGCCGGCCTTCTTCGATCGGCCCGGCTTTGCTATCAAGGGCTTCCGCCGACACCGGCGGGAGCCCTTTTTCACGCGCCTCCGGAGACACGACGATGCCGCTTTCCGCCGCCCTGCCCCTCCTCCTCGTCGGCGCCGGCAAGATGGGCGGCGCCATGCTCGACGGCTGGCTCGACTGCGGGCTCGACCCGGCCGGCTGCATCCTGCTCGACCCCAATTCCTCCGCTGCCACCGAGGCCTGGGTCGCCCGCGGCCTGCGCCACATCCTCTCCGCCGGGGCGGTGACGACGACGCCTTCGGTCGCCGTCCTCGCCGTCAAGCCGCAGATGATGGGCGAGGTGATGACCGAGATCGCGCCGGTGCTCGGCCCCTCCACCCTCGTCGTCTCGGTCGCCGCCGGCACGACGCTCGCCAGGCTCGAGGCCGGCCTCGGCCCGAAGGCCATCGTCCGCGTCATGCCCAACACCCCGGCCCAGGTCGGCCGCGGCATGTCGGTGCTGGTCGCCAACGGCCGGGTCGGAGAGGAGGCCCGCGCCCTCGCCGGCGACCTGATGACGGCGGTCGGCGAAACCGCCTGGATCGACGACGAGACGCTGATGGACGCCGTCACCGGCGTCTCCGGCTCCGGCCCGGCCTACGTCTTCCTGCTCGCCGAGGCGCTGGCCGAGGCCGGCCGCGCCGCCGGCCTGCCCGCCGATCTCGCCGACACCCTGGCCCGCCAGACCGTCGCCGGCGCCGGCGAACTGCTGCGGCTCTCGCCGCTCGATCCGGCGACCCTGCGCCGCAACGTCACCTCGCCCAACGGCACCACCCACGCCGCGCTCGAGGTGCTGATGGCGGAGGGCGCCCTCCCCGACCTGATGACCCGCGCCGTCGCCGCCGCCACCCGCCGCTCGCGCGAGCTCGCCGGCTGACCGGGCGTCGGCCGGTCGGGCTGCAACGTCGGAAATTCCCGCACCCGGTGTGACATTCCCGGCCGGGCTCCCTATCTCTAGCCTTCGGGGCAGGGACACGAGGAGACCGGGATGGCGAGCGAGAAGCAGCGTCAGAAGATCGTCGAGACCTTCATGGGCCTCGTCGCCGAACACGGCTTTTCCGGCGTCGCCCTCGCCGACGTCGCCGCCGGCGCCGGCGTCACGCCCGCCCAGCTGCGCGGCGCCTACGACGGCCGCATGGCGATCCTCGCCGACGCCATGGCCCGCACCGACCGCGCCGTGCTCGACGGCATCGACCCCGACCTTTCCGGCGAGCCGGCCCGCGAGCGTCTGCTCGACGTGCTGATGCGCCGGATCGACCACGTCACCCCCCACAAGGCGGCGATCGCCCGGCTGCTGCGCGACGCCCGCCGCGACCCGGCCTTCGCCCTCGCCCTCAACGGCCTCCTCGTCACCTCGATGCGCTGGATGATGGTCGCCGCCGGCACCGACAGGGCCGGCGCGGCCGGGCTGCTGCGCGCCCAGGGCCTCGCCGCGGTCTGGATGAAGACGCTGGAAGCTTGGCTCGGCGACGAGGACCCCGGCCTCGCGGCCACCCTCGTCGCCCTCGACGGCAACCTGCGCCGCGGCGAACGCTGGCTCGGCTGCGCCGACCGCCTCGCTGGCACCGCCGCCCGCCTCGCCTGCCGCCTGAAACGCGGCCGCGTCCGCACCCCGGCTCCGGCGGCGGGCGAGAACGTCGCCGGCGAGGGAATCTGACGCGGCCGGCCCGCGACCGCTCGCACGTCACCGGCGCCCGCCCCCTGCCCCCCCGCGCCGTCAACCTTTCGTGAGACCGGCCCTGCGGCCTTGCCCTCGTCGCCTTCCCGGCGCCTCCTCTTCTTCATCGCTCGGAGCCTGCCCCCCGAACCGAGGAGACGACCCATGCGAATCACCCGGCGCCGAACCGCCGCCGTCGCGGCGGCCATCGCCCTCGCCGCCCTTTCCGGCGGCGCCGCCCTCGCCCATCACGGCTGGTCGTGGACGGCCGACGGCCGCTTCCAGCTCGAGGGCGTCATCACCGCCATCTACATCGGCAATCCGCACGCCACTCTCGACGTCGACGTCGAGGGCACGGTCTGGCGGGTCGAGCTGGCGCCGCCCGGACGCACCGTCGCCGCCGGCTTCACCGAGGATGCCGCCGCGGTCGGCGACGAGGTCGTCGCCATCGGCAACCGCTCGCGGGAAGAGACCGAACCGCGGATGAAGGCGGTGCGGCTGATCGTGCGCGGCGCCACCTACGACGTCTATCCCTACCGGACCGAGGGCCTTTGAGCCTGCTCGCCGCGCTGCTCGCGGCGGTCGAGGCCTCCGCGCCCGCCGCCTGGCTGCGCGGCTCCTTCATCGGCTATCCGCTGGTGAACGCGCTCCACGTCGCCGCCGTCGGCTCGGTGCTCGCCGCCGTGGTGATGATGGACCTCCACGTCCTCGGCGTCGTGCGCCGCGCCGAGCCGGCCGCGGCGATCCGCCTGCTGCGCCCGCTCGCCATGGTCGCCGTCGCCGTGGCGGTTGTGAGCGGCCTGCTGCTGGTCTCGGTCCGCCCGTTCGACTACGCCGCCAACCCCGCCTTCCGCATCAAGCTGGTGCTGCTCGCCGCCGCGCTCGCCAACGCCGCCGTCTTCCTCGCCCGCGGCCGCGACGGCGGACCCATCGCCCGCCTGCTCGCCGGGGTCTCCCTGCTGCTGTGGCCGGCGGTCCTCGTCGCCGGCCGCTTCATCGGCTTCGTCTGAAGCGGGAGGCGCGGCACGACATGCGCGGGGCCCGGCCTCGCCGCCCCCCCCCCGAAGCCGAGCCCGCCCTTCCGCGATTGACGCGGGCGCCCCTGCCGTGGTCTTGAAGGGGCGAGCGGAAGCGCGCGCCGGCGCCTCCCGATCCCAGCAGGACGCCCCATGAAGTCCCACGCCTATTCCCTGCCCAACGTCCTCACCTATCTGAGGATCTTGGCGGTGCCGCTGGTCGCCGCCTCGATGTATGTCGAGGGCGACACCGGGCGCTGGCTGGCCTTCGGCCTGTTCGCGGCGGCGAGCATCACCGACTATCTCGACGGCTACCTCGCCCGCGCCTGGCAGCAGCAGTCGGCCCTCGGCCGCATGCTCGACCCGATCGCCGACAAGCTGCTCGTCGCGGTGTCGCTGCTGGTGCTGACCGGCGAGGGCACCATCGGCGGCTGGTCGCTGTGGGCGGCGGTGATCATCCTGATGCGCGAGATCTTCGTCTCGGGCCTGCGCGAGTTCCTCGCCGACCTCAAGGTCAGCGTTCCCGTCACCTGGCTCGCCAAGTGGAAGACCACCGCCCAGCTCGTCGCCATCGGCTTCCTGCTGACCGGCGAGGCCGGCGACAGGCTGCTGCCGGGCACCAGCGAGATCGGCCTCACCCTGCTCTGGGCGGCCGCCCTCGTCACGCTCTACACCGGCTACGACTATTTCCGGGCGGGGCTCGTCCACCTCGTCGACGACTGAAGAAGGCCGACCGCCATGACCCGCCTCGTCTATTTCGCCTCGGTGCGCGAGCGCGTCGGCCTTGCCGAGGAAGAGATCGCCCTTCCCGACGCCGTCGTCAGCGTCGCCGACCTCCTCGCCCACCTCAAGACCCGCGGCGAGGGCTACGCCGAGGCGCTGGCCGACGAGACCCGGGTGCGCGTCGCCCTCGACCGCATGCACGCCGAGCACGACGAGCCGGTCGCCGGCGTGCGCGAGATCGCGCTGTTCCCGCCGATGACCGGAGGCTGAGATGATGCGCCGCATCGTCGTCGAGGCCGCCGACTTCGACGTCGGCGCCGAAATCGCCGCTCTTTCCGATGGCCGGGCCGACGTCGGCGCGGTGGCGAGCTTCGTCGGCCTCTGCCGCGACGAAGGCGGCCGCCTCGCCGCCCTCGAGCTCGAGCACTATTCCGGCATGGCCGAGGCCGAGATCGGCCGGGTCGCCGACGAGGCCGCGGCGCGCTGGCCGCTGCTCGGCCTCACCGTGATCCACCGCCACGGCCGCATCCCGCCCGGCGGGCGCATCGTCCTCGTCGCCTGCGCCTCGTCCCACCGCGAGGCCGCCTTCGCCGCGGCGGAGTTCCTGATGGATTTTCTCAAGACCCGCGCCCCGTTCTGGAAGAAGGAGCACCTCGTCGACGGCACCGCCGGCGACTGGGTGGCGGCGAAGGCCGAGGACGACGCCCGCACCGGTCGCTGGGGCTGAGACCCGGCTCGTGAATGAACGGACTCGATCGGCCTCATCCTGAGGAGGGAGCGAAGCGACCGTCTCGAAGGACGAGGCCGCCCCCGCCATTCGACAGGCTCAGGGTGAGGGCGGAGACAGGTCGATTCCTGGGCGCGACGGTATAATACCGCCGAGCCGATGAGCTGATCCGGACGACCGCGTCCAGAAGACCGCACACCGGTGACAGTTTCGGGGGACGGGGCCACGAGCTCCGCCCGGGCGGCATGGCGGCGTCCCGCCGAAATATGATGCGAGAACCTTAGTTTTCGTGCTATGGGCCTTTGGCCCGTCGCCCCTGCCGGCGACCGCCCGCTCCCGCGGGCCGTGGCACCGGCGCTCCCCTCGCGACGCCCGTCCCCCGACGTGGGACCGGCCGCGCCCGCGGCTCCGCCGTTTCACAATCCGTCTCGGAGGGTTCCGCCTCGTCGGAGCCGTCCGAGCTGCCGGCCGTCCGGCCGGCGCCCCTTCGGATCCGCCTTCGCACGGGCCGCTCCCGCGTTCCGGGACCTTCCGTGCGCAGCGCAGACCCGGCCCGCGACCTCCCGCCCATCGGGGCGCCGCGGGCTCGGCATCGTTTCACCGCGGCCCCCGGGCGGCGGGCGTTCAAACCAGTCGTTCATGACGGCGGCCCCCATGCGGGGCCGCGACACGGATCATTGCCATGACCTCCCTTTCCCGGCCGTCGCCGCCCTCCGCCGCAGCGTCCGAACCCGGCCCCCATCCGGGCCCCCACCCCGGCATAGGCTACAAGGAATTCATCGCCCTGATGGCGGCCATGATGGCCGTCAACGCCCTCGCCATCGACATGATGCTGCCGGCGCTGCCCGCCCTCGGCGAGGCGCTCGGCGTCGCCGACGAGAACGCCCGCCAGTGGGCGATCACCGCCTACCTGCTCGGCTTCGGCGTCGCCCAGCTGTTCTACGGCCCGGTGTCCGACGCCCTCGGCCGCCGCCGCATCATGCTCGCCGGCCTCGGCCTCTACGTCGCCTGCGGCTACCTCGCCGCCTTCGCCCCGAGCTTCGAGACCCTGCTCGCCGCCCGGGCCATGCAGGGCGTCGGCGCCGCGGCGACGCGGGTCATCACCGTCTCGATCGTGCGCGACTGCTACGGCGGCCGGCGGATGGCGAGCGTGATGTCGCTGATCATGCTGGTCTTCATCATCGTGCCGGTGCTCGCCCCCGCCCTCGGCCAGATCGTGATCCTGCTGGCGCCGTGGCGCTGGGTGTTCGGCGTGCTCGCCACCATCGGCGCCGCCGCCCTGATCTGGGGCGTGCTGCGCCTGCCCGAGACGCTGCCGCCCGAGCGGCGCGCCGGCCTCGACCCGCGCACGGTGCTGCGCGCCTACGGCGCCGTCGTCGGCAACCGCATCGCCCTCGGCTACACGCTTGCGACCACCTTCATCCTCGGCGGCCTGTTCGGCTTCATCAACTCGGCCCAGCAGATCTTCGTCGACGTCTTCGCCCTCGGCCCGCTGTTCCCGCTGGCCTTCGCCGCGATCGCCCTCTTCATGGCGATCGCCTCCTTCGTCAACGCGAAGATCGTCGAGCGGCTCGGCATGCGCCTCGTCTCCCACAGCGCGCTGATCGGCTTCACAGCGGCGAGCTTCATCCACGTCGCGCTGATCCTCGCCGGCGTCGAGACGGTGTGGACCTTCGTTGTCATCCAGGCCGTGACCATGTTCATGTTCGGCCTCGTCATGTCGAACTTCAACGCCATGGCGATGGAGCCGCTCGGCCACGTCGCCGGCACCGCCTCCTCCGTGCTCGGCTTCTCGACCACGGTCGGCGGCGCGCTCTTCGGCCTCTACATCGGCCAGCAGTTCGACGGCAGCACCCTGCCCCTCGCCCTCGGCTTCACCGTGCTCGGCATCGGCTCGCTGGCCGTCGTCGTGCTGACCGAAGGCGGCCGCCTGTTCCACGCCCGCAACCAGCCGGCGGAGTGATTCCGTCGCGCGATTGAACCGACCTCTCTCCGCCCTCACCCTGAGGTGCGAGCGGAGCGAGCCTCGAAGGGCGAGGGCGGCCTCGTCCTTCGAGACAGTCGCTTCGCTCCTTCCTCAGGATTGTCTGTT
>CALCDT010000313.1 GCA_937900425.1 uncultured Alphaproteobacteria bacterium
CCCGCTCCCGGCGGCCGCGGCCGTCGCTGCGCCCGCGCAAGCGACGTCGCCCGCCCGTAGCCCGGCCGGCGCCGCCCCCGTCGGCCTCGCTCCCGTCGTCCTCGCCCAGGCCGACGACCGCAACTTCCTCCAGCGCCTGTTCGGGGTCCGGCCGCAGCGCCCGCAGAACCCGGGACCGAGGATCATCTCGCCGCCGCCGGAGCCGCAGCAGCCCGCCCGCCGCCCGGCGCCGGCCCGCAAGGCCCCGGCGGCCCCGGCCGAGCCGCCCGAGCCGGAGATCGTCAAGAACCCCGACGCCGACCTGCTGCTCGTCGTCGGCGATTCGCTCGCCTCCCACCTCGCCCGCGGCCTCGACGTCGCCTTCGCCGACACCCCCTCGCTGCGGATCGAACGCGACACCTCCGGCGCCTCCGGCCTCGTGCGCGACGACTACAAGAACTGGCCTGCCGACTTCGCCGCCCTCGTCGACGAGAAGAAGCCGGCGGCCGTCGTGGTGATGATCGGCCTCAACGACCGCCAGCCGATGACCGAGGACGGCCGCAGCCTGCCCTACAAGTCCGCGGACTGGGAAGCCGCCTACCGCGAGCGGATCGCCCGGCTCGCCGCGGTCGCCTCCGACCGGGGCCTGCCGCTGTGGTGGGTCGGGCTGGTTCCGATGGAAAGCACCGGCTTTTCGGCCGACATGGCCTATGTCGACCAGCTGATCCGCCAGACCATCGCCGCCGGCCCGGCGCAGTATGTCGACGTCTGGAAGGCCTTTTCCGGCGACGACGGCCGTTTCGCCGCCTCCGGCCCCGACGTCGACGGCCAGATCCGGCGGTTGCGCCTGTCGGACGGCATCCACTTCACCACCTCGGGCCGGCGCAAGCTCGCCTTTTATCTCGAGCAGTCGCTGCGGCTCTGGCTGGAGCGCGGCACCGTCGGCCCCGGCCCCGCGGCGCCCTCGACCGACGGCCTCGTCCTCTCGCTCAACGACCCCTCCGCCGACGCCGACGAGGAACTCGATCCGGTCGAGAGCGGCGCGCCGGCGCGCGAGGGCAGCGTGCTTCACCGCGTCATGGTGCTCGGCCTGCCGCTCGACCCGGTACCGGGCCGCACCGACGGCGCCGACATGGCACCGGGCTACGCCGAGGCGCGGCGCGCCGATCGCGAAGCCGAACGCCTCGCCGCCGAGGAGAAGGCGGCGGGCGACCGCCGCTTCGAGGAGATGCTGAACCTTCGCACGACGATCGTCGCCCCGCCGGTGACCTTCGACCTGCTGGCACCGGACGAGGTGACGGCGGGCGCGGAGGATGCAGGCGACGATGCGGCGGCGGCCCCGGCCCGCTGAGGCGGCCATCCCGATGGCCTCAGGCCGACGCCGCAGCCTCGACCACCAGCCGCCCGGCGCGCACGCCGACCACCTTGACCCGACTCCCGGCCGGCAACTCCGGTCCCTCGACCCGCCACAGCGTGTCGTCGAGCCGGACCCGGCCGATGCCCTCCGCGATCGGCTGGTCGAGCAGGCCGGTGCGGCCGATCTGGCGGCGCGCGCGGTCGTTGAGATCGACCTCCTCGGCCTCCGTCTCGCCGCGCCGCCCGTAGAAGCGCCGGCCGAGCAACACCGAGGCGACGGCAACGACGATGAAGACCAGCACCTCGGCCTGCCAGCCGATGTCGACGACGAGCGCCACGACGCCGACCACCGCCGCCGCCGCCGCGAACCAGATGAAGAAGGTCCCCGGTACGAGGATCTCCACCCCGGCCAGCACCGCCGCCAGCACCCACCAGGCCCACGGGCCGAGTTCCTGCACCCAAGCGTTGATCATGCCTCTCCGTCTCCGGCCATCGCCTGCTCCGGCGCCCGGCCCATGCCGTACCGCGAGCGAAAGGCCGACGGCGCAACCGATCGTTAGAACACCCTCGCCCATAATCCGGCGATCCGCTGACGGAAGTCGGGCGCGATCATCCGGCGGTCAACTGAACGGCACCTTGGACCTTCGCCGCTTCGACGCCCGACGCGAGATACTCTGGACGAGCGCATCCATGCGTAAGAATGCCCTTCTCATTCTCGCTTTCTATCTCGATTTCATCCTCTTTGGCACGGTCATCGCTCTCCTCACCCGGATCATCCATGCTATGGCCGGCGGTATGCAGGAGGTCTCAGCGTCGAAGCTTCTCGTTTATATCACCCCGGTCCTCGCTGCCGCGCTCGCTTGGATGATCGGCCGCTCGCCGGGACGCTACCTCCTCGCCTATCCTCTCGCCGAGGCTCATACCGGCGCAAAGACCCGGCTGTGGCCGAATCTCGTTCTTGGAACGTTCATGCTTCTGAACGGTCTGAATTCGATCGTCGACTCGGCGAGCGACGATAGTCTGTATCTGGCCTTCGGCATTCTGGAGCACACCCTGCTCGGCAAGGCATTTCTGGTCGTGACCGGACTGATCGCGGCGCTGGTCGGCGCGATGCTGCTTCAGTTTACCCGCCACGCGAGGGCGGCGGCGCTCGTCATGCTGGTCGTGTCGACCGTTTCCGCGATGGTGAGCCTGAAGGATCTCTCTCCTGCGCTCGAACGATCCCAGACCGCGAACGAAAAAGCGATGGGACGGCCACACGACCCCGAAAAGCTCACCTTCATGCAGAACTACGTGCCGATGTTCGTCCTCGCCGACACCCTTCTCACCGCCGGTCTACTCGCGCTCTGCCGCCGAAGGGAAGAAGATCGAGCAGATTGAGCCCGAGGTGCCGCAGGTTCCGTCATCGAAACTCGCGTCAGGTCAACTCGCCTGCGGCGTTCCGGCACCTACTCACTCCCCGTCCGTACGCCCCGACGGCGGTACGGTCGTGCGGGACGGGCGGCGGCCGGGAGCGGCGGGATCGTCGGAGAAGGCTGCCTTGGCGAGTTCGGCGATGCCGCCGACGGTGCCGATCAGCGCCGTCGCCTCCACCGGCAGCATCAGGATCTTCTGGTTGGGCGAGGTCGCGAACTTGCCGAGCGCCTGGGTGTATTTGTCGGCGATGAAATAGTTGAGCGCCTGGACGTTGCCGGCCGCCACCGCGTCGGAAACGAACTGCGTCGCCTTGGCCTCGGCCTCGGCGAGCCGCTCGCGGGCCTCGGCGTCGCGGATCGCCGCCTCGCGCCGGCCCTCGGCCTGCAGGATCTGAGCCTGCTTCTCGCCCTCGGCCTTGAGAACCTGGGCCTGCCGCATGCCCTCGGCCTCGAGGATCGAGGCGCGCTTGTCGCGCTCGGCCTTCATCTGCCGGGCCATCGATTCGACGAGGTCGCGCGGCGGATTGATGTCCTTGATCTCGATACGCGTCACCTTGATGCCCCAGGCTTCGGTCGCCGCGTCGACGACGTGGAGCAGCCGCGCGTTGATCTCGTCGCGGTTGGACAGCAGGTTGTCGAGGTCCATCGAGCCCATCACCGTGCGGATGTTGGTCATGGTGATGTTGAGGATGGCGTTCTCGAGCCCGCTGATCTCATAGGCCGCCCGTGCCGCGTCGAGCACCTGATAGAAGGTGACGCCGTCGACCGTGCAGGTGGCGTTGTCGCGGGTGATCACCTCCTGGCTCGGCACGTCCAGCACCTGCTCCATCATGTTGAGCCGGGCGCCGACGGTCTCGATATAGGGGGTGATGATGTTGAGGCCCGGCTTCAGCGTCCGCGTGTAGCGACCGAACCGCTCGACGGTGTAGTTGTAGCCCTGCGGCACCTGCTTGACGCCCGCGAACAGCGTGACGACGGCGAGCACGAACAGCACGAGCACGAAGATGTCGAAACCGGACAGTCCGAACGAGTCGAGCATGGCGAAGTCTCCTGGTTGCTCAGCGTCGGCCCGGGACCGGACCCTTCGTCTCTTCTAGCGGACAATCCTGACGAGGGCATTGCAGGATTTCCCCGCACGGACCGGCCTTTCCGCTCACACCCACCCCATCAGCTCGCGCCGAACCACCGCCTCCAGCACGCCCATGCCGAGGTCGCCGTCGTTGAGGCAGGGGATGTGGGTGTAGTGCTCGCCGCCGTGCTCGTGGAAGATCTCGCCGACGCCGATGGCGATCTCCTCGAGGGTCTCGAGGCAGTCGGAGACGAAGCCCGGGTTGAGCACGGCGATGCGCCTGACGCCCTCGCCGGCCAACTTCTCCACGGTCTTGTCGGTGTAGGGCTGCAGCCACTCCTCCGGCCCGAAGCGCGACTGGAAAGTGGTGACGAGGCGCTTCTCGTCCCAGCCGAGCCGCTCGCGCACCAGCCGCGTCGTCTTCATGCAGTGGCAGTGATAGGGGTCGCCCTTGCGGAAATAGGACTGCGGCAGGCCGTGGTAGGAGGCGAGCACGACCTCCGGCTCGAAATCGAGGCCGGCCAGATGCCGCTCGATCGAGGCGGCGATCGCCTCCACGTAGACCGGGTCGTCGTGATAGGGCGGCACCGTGCGCAGCGCCGGCTGCCAGCGCAGCTTCATCAGGTGCTCGAAAGCCTTGTCGTTGACCGTCGCGGTGGTCGAGGCCGAATATTGCGGATAGAGCGGAAAGATCAGGATGCGGTCGCATCCCGCCGCCTTCAGCGCGTCGAGCCGCTCGGCGATGGTCGGCGTGCCGTAGCGCATCGCCCAGTCGACGGTGACGTCGGCGAGGCCGCCGGCGAGTTTCTCGCCCTGCGCCCGCGTGAAGGTTCGCAGCGGCGATTCGCCCCGCTCGGTGTTCCAGATCGAGGCGTAGGCCGCACCGCTCTTCTGCGGCCGGGTCGAGAGCACGATGCCGTTGAGGATCGGCCACCATACGGCGCGCGGCGTCTCGATCACCCGGCGGTCCGACAGGAATTCCTTGAGATAGCGCCGCATCGACCAGTAGTCGGTGCCGTCCGGCGTGCCGAGATTGACGAGCAGCACGCCGACCCGCCCGGTGCGCACCGCCGGATGATCCGCCGGCAGCCTCGTCGGCTGGGGCACCGCCGGTCCGCGCCTGTCGATCCTGTCGTTCATGTCCTGCTCCCTGCCGGCCGTCGGGCCGTGCGTGACCGTCCGCCGGACCAGGCGTCCGTCGACGCCGGGCAATACGGCGGCCGCCGCCCGCGGATCACAAGATGGGGCCGGCCGGGTCGATTGCCAGTGGGGAAGAAACCGCAGGCCCGCCCGTGCGCCGTCTCCGGCCGGCTCGCGGGCTCAGTCGATATAGTAGCGCCGGGCGACGCGGAACCAGAAATCGACGATCGTGCTCGCGATCTGGCTCATGCCGTCGAGGCTGTCGACCTTGTTGATGACCGCATTGGCGCCGAAGTCGTAGGCGCGGCGGACGAGGTCGGGATCGGTCGTCGTCGTCAGCACCACCACCGGCAGCGAGCGGAATTCGGGATGCTTGCGCAGGCGGGCGAGGAACAGCGTGCCGTCCATCACCGGCATGTTGATGTCGAGCAGGATCAGATCGGGCATCACCGGACAGACACCTTCCGACGTGCCCGTCCCCTCGAGATAGTCGAGGGCGAGCTTGCCGTTCTCGAAGGGCAGCACCTCGATCTTGATCGGGGCCTCGTCGAGCAGCCGCGCGATCAGCCGGACTTCGTCCTCGTCGTCCTCAACGAGCAGGATCCGGGCGTCGGGCTCGGCCACTTCGTAGCTGTCTTCCGCTTCTCGACTGGCGGATTTCATCCCCTCCTCCCGAGGACGCGTCCGGCGCTCGCTCGACCGAAGCGGTCGACCGGGCCGAAGCAGTGATCATTTCAACACACTACCGCAGCGTGCTCCACCGAAATGCGGGCACCGTCGATAAAAAGCACTCGGTGAGCCGCACCCGACCATCTCGACCATGAAAAGTTTATGGACGCTGAATTTTTGCACGGTGCACCGCACGCTTGGGCGTTTCGCGGTGCGTCCGATTGACTTATCCTCCCGCCACCAACAGAAAGCGGCGCGGGCCAACCACGCCGGATGACGACCCAGGGGGATGCCGTTCCATGCAGCTTCTTTTGAAGGCCTGCCACGCGATCGACCGGATCAACGTCTTCGTCGGCCGCAGCGTGTCGTGGCTCGTGCTCGTCGCCGTGCTGGTGAGCGCCGGCAACGCGGTCAGCCGCAAGCTCTTCTCGGCGAGTTCGAACGCCTGGCTCGAGCTGCAGTGGTATCTGTTCTCGGCCGTCTTCCTGCTCGCGGCCGGATACACGCTCTTCCTCGGAGAACACGTCAAGATCGACATCATCTACGGCCGGCTGAAGCGCCGCACCCAGATCTGGATCGAGGTCTTCGGCACCCTGTTCTTCCTGTTCCCCTTCGTCGCCATCAGCTTCTGGCTGACCCTGCCCCAGGCGATTCGCCGCATCGAGAACGGCGAGGTGTCGAACAACGCCGGCGGGCTGCTGCTGTGGCCGGTGTGGATCCTGATTCCGATCGGCTTCGGGCTGCTCGGCCTGCAGGGCGTCTCGGAACTCGTCAAGCGCCTCGGCTTCCTCGCCGGCCGCTATCCCGATCCCGGGGCCGAGCGACCCGCCGCACCGCACTGACGGGCGCAGCCCGCCCGCTTCCTCCATCGCCGGACCCAGGGGATGCCGCTCCCGCCGCGACGAGCGCCCCCGCCCCGCAAAGCCGAGGTCACGCCGTCATGACCGCCTTCCTCGCCGAAAATCTCGCCCCGATCATGTTCGCGTCGCTGGTCGTGCTGCTGCTGCTCGGCTATCCCGTCGCCTTCGCCCTCGCCGCCAACGGCTTCGTCTTCGGCCTGATCGGCATCGAACTCGGCCTGCTCTCGCCCTATCTGTTCGGCGCCATCCCCGACCGCATCTTCGGGGTGATGTCGAACGACACCCTGCTCGCCATCCCCTTCTTCACTTTCATGGGGCTCATCCTCGAACGAAGCGGCATGGCAGAGGACCTGCTCGACACGATCGGGCAGCTGTTCGGGCCGATCCGCGGCGGCCTCGCCTATGCGGTGATCTTCGTCGGCGCCCTGCTCGCCGCCACCACGGGCGTCGTCGCCGCCTCGGTGATCTCGATGGGCCTGATCTCGCTGCCGATCATGCTGCGCTACGGCTACGACCGGCGCATCGCCACCGGCTGCATCGCCGCCTCGGGCACCCTCGCCCAGATCATCCCGCCGAGCCTCGTCCTGATCGTGCTGGCCGACCAGATCGGCCGCTCGGTCGGCGACATGTACGAGGGCGCGCTGCTGCCGGGCCTGATCCTCACCGGCTTCTACGCCGGCTTCATCCTTCTCGTGACGCTGTTCAAGCCGGAGCTCGCCCCGGCGCTGCCGCCCGAGGCCCGCACCCTGCGCGGCTTCGCCCTCGCCCGCCGCGTCGTCACCTCGCTGCTGCCGCCGCTGATCCTGATCTTCCTGGTGCTCGGCACCATCCTGATCGGCCTCGCCACCCCGACCGAGGGCGGCGCCATGGGCGCGACCGGTGCGCTGATCCTCGCCGCCATGAATCGCCGCCTCGACTTCAAGGTCGTCAAACAGGCGCTCGACACCACGACGAAGCTTTCCTCCTTCGTCATCTTCATCCTGCTCGGCGCCCGCGTCTTCTCCCTGACTTTCTACGGCGTCGACGGCCACGTCTGGGTCGAGCACCTGCTGGCGGCGATTCCCGGCGGCGAACTCGGTTTCCTGATCGTCGTCAACATCCTCGTCTTCTTCCTCGCCTTCTTCCTCGACTTCTTCGAGC
>CALCDT010000314.1 GCA_937900425.1 uncultured Alphaproteobacteria bacterium
CCCCGCCGATTTTCCCCTTTGCTAAGGCACACCCCCTCCCCTTCCACCCCCACCCTTCCCCGTCCTATGATTCTGCCCAACAACCATAACACCCCGGCGGCAGGCGGCCCCACGCCCACTTCCACCGGGCGGGGACGGATCGCATGCGGCTGTTGCTGGCGGAGGATGCCGAGGATCTCGGCCATGCGGTCGAGCGCCATCTGACGCGCGGCGGCCATCTGGTCGAGTGGGTGCGCGACGGCGCCGACGCCTTCCATCTCGCCGCCGCCGGCGGCTTCGACGCGCTGCTGCTCGATCTCAACCTGCCCGGCGAGAGCGGCACGCGGGTGCTGGAGCGGCTGCGCGCCCGCGCCGACCCGACCCCGGTGCTGGTGCTGACCGCCCGCGGCGAGATCGAGGACAAGGTCCGCCACTTCCAGCTCGGCGCCGACGACTATCTCGTAAAACCCTTCGACCTGCGCGAGCTCGACGTCCGCCTCGCCGCGCTGCTCCGCCGCCGCTTCGGCTTTTCCGGCGGCCAGATCGCCGTCGGCAACCTCGTCTTCGACGCCGACGGCCGCCGTGTCCTGGTCGGCGGCCGGCCGCTGGAGCTGTCGGGCCGGGAATACCGGCTGCTCGAATATTTCATCGTCGCCCGCGGCCGGGTGCTGGCCAAGGAGCAGATCCTCGACCATCTGGTCGGCCTCGACGAGGAGATCGGCCTCAACGCGGTGGAACTCTACGTCTCGCGCCTGCGCAAGAAGCTCGAAGGCGCCGGCTTCGAGATCCGCACCATCCGCGGCCTCGGCTACGTCGCGGAGGAGGCGCGGTGAGCGCGCCCGCGCCGGGCCGGAACGAGGCGGGGCGGTCCGGGGCGGCCCCGTCGGCGACGGAGCGGACCTCGCCGGGGCGGGATGCGTCGGTGCAGGATGCGCCGGGCCGGGCCGCGTCCGGCCCTCCCTCACCGAGCCCGCCAACGCCGGCGCCCCGCGCTCCCGGCTATTCGATCTCGCGCCGTCTCGCGCTGGCCGGCGGCGCCTCGGTCGCGGCCTTCGTCGCGGTGATGGCGCTGATCGTCGTCTCCTTTTCCGAGCGCGCCGCCAACGAGGCCTACGACCGGCTGCTGCTGGCCTCGGCCCAGTCGATCGCCGACGCCATCCGCATCACCGGCGCCCGCATCGACGTCGACATGCCGCTCGCCGCCTTCTCGATGCTGGCGATCGGCAAGGAGGACCGGATCTTCTACCGCGTCACCGAGGAGCCGGGCCGCACCATCACCGGCTACGGCGACCTGATGCCCGAACTCGCCTTCGCCCGCGGCGCCGAGGCGACCTTCATCGACGGCACCTATCTCGGCGAGCCGGTCCGCCTCGCCGCGACGCGTCGGCTGATCAGCGCCGGCGGCGAGCCGCGCCGCATCGTCGTCGTCGTCGCCGAGACCCGCGAGAGCCGCTCCGACCTCGCCGGCGAGATCCGCGCCTACGCCTTGACGCCGGTGCTGGTCGTCTGCCTCGCCGCCGTGGTGATGATCCCCTTCTCGATCGGCCTCGCCATGCGGCCGGTGGCGACGCTGGAGGCGATGGTCAAGGCCCGTGATCCGGCCGACCTCGGCCCGCTCGACCCGCCGGCGATGCCCGCCGAGATCGCGCCGCTCGTCGAGGCGCTCGACCGCTTCGTCGGCCGCCTGCGCGACAGCCTCGAGCGCAACCGCGACTTCATCGCCGAGGCCGCCCACCAGCTGCGCACCCCGCTCGCCAGCCTGAAAGGCCTCGCCGAACTCGCCGCCGCCGAGAAGGACCCCGAGGCGCTGCGCCAGCAGGTCGTCCGCATCCGCCGCAACGCCGCCCGCGCCGCCCGCATCACCGACCAGCTGCTCGCCGACGCCGCCGTCGCCAACCGCCTGCAGATCGGCACCCGCGCACCCGTGCGGCTCGACCGCCTCGCCGCCGAGGCGGTCAACGACGCCGTCGGCTTCTCGGCCGGGGCCGGCGGCGCGGCGATCCGTTTCGATGTCGAGGAAGGCGCCGAGGGCGCCACCGTCACCGGCGACGCCGCCGCCCTGCGCGAGGCGGTTCGCAACCTGATCGAGAACGCCCTCGTCCACGGCGGCGGCGGCCTCGTCGAGGTGACGCTGACCCGCCCCGCCCCGGGCGAGGCCGCGCTC
>CALCDT010000315.1 GCA_937900425.1 uncultured Alphaproteobacteria bacterium
CCTCGGCCAGCGCCGCCAGCGTCGCGCTGCCGTGGGTGGAGGCGGCGCGGTGGCCGGCGGCGAGGTGGGCGGCGCGCAGTGCGCCGACGACGAGGCCGCGCACCAGGCCCTGGTCGCGGAAGCGCACGTCGGCCTTGGTCGGATGGACGTTGACGTCGACCTCGTGCGGGTCGATGTCGATGAAGAGGGCGACCGCCGGAAAGCGGTCGGAGGCCATGACATCGGCGTAGCCGGCCCGGACCGCCCCCATCAGCACCTTGTCTCGCACCGGCCGGCCGTTGACGAAGAGGAACTGCGAGAGCGAGTTGGCCTTGTGATAGGTGCCGAGGCCGATGCGGCCCGAAAGGCGGACGCCCTCGCGGGCGGCGTCGACCGGCAGGCTGTTCTCGGCGAAATCCCGGCCCATAACCTGGGCGATCCGGAGCGTGCGCGCCGCCTCGTCCGCATCAATGCCCGCCGTATCCGTCCCGGTGGCGTCCGCCGCGGGGAAATCCAGCGCCGTGCGGTCGGCGCCGGCGAGGGTGAAACGCACGGAAGGGGCGGCGAGCGCGAGGCGCTTGACCATGTCGGTCACCGCCGCCGCCTCGGCCCGGTCGGATTTCAGGAACTTGAGGCGGGCGGGGGTCGCGAAGAACAGGTTGCGGACCTCGACCTTCGAGCCGCGGTCGAGGCCGACGGGGCGCGCCTCGCTCTTGCGCCCGCCCGAGACGGCGACCGCCCAGCCGTGCGGCTCGTCGGCGTGGCGGGTCTCGATGACGAGGTCGGCGACCGAGCCGATCGAGGGCAGCGCCTCGCCGCGGAAGCCGAGGGTGCGGATGTCGAGGAGGTCGTCCTCGGAAAGCTTCGACGTGCAATGCCGCTCGACCGCGAGGGACAGGTCGGCCGCAGTCATGCCGCAGCCGTCGTCGGTGACGCGGATCAGCGTCTTGCCGCCGCCGGCGGTGACGATCTCGATGCGGCGGGCGCCGGCGTCGAGCGCGTTCTCGACGAGTTCCTTGACGACGCTCGCCGGCCGCTCCACCACCTCGCCCGCGGCGATGCGGTTGATCGTCGTCTCGGAAAGCTGCCTGATCGCCATGAGGGTCCCGTTCGCGCGGCGGCGCATCGCGGGCCGCGCGCCCCGCCGGGCGGTGATCTTGCCGGATTCGCCGCGCCCGCGCCACCGGGGCGGCTCGCGGTTCCGGCACCGATCCGCCGCCGCGCTCTCGCCAATCCGGCGGCCGCGCGCTAAACCGGCGCCATGAGCACCGCCCCGCACGCCTCCACCGTCGCCGACGCCCGCCCCGGCAACTGGGTCGACCGCTACCTTCCGCCGCGGGCGCGGCCCTACGCCCAGCTCGCCCGGCTCGACCGGCCGATCGGCTGGTGGCTGCTGATGTGGCCCTGCTGGTGGTCGGCCGCCCTCGTCGCCGACGCGACGAAAATGGCGCTGCCGAACCTCTGGCATCTCGCGCTGTTCTTCGTCGGCTCGGTGGTGATGCGCGGCGCCGGCTGCACCTGGAACGACATCGCCGACCGCGACATCGACGCGAAGGTGGCGCGCACCCGCTCTCGGCCGATCCCGGCGGGGCGGGTCACGGCCCGGGCGGCCGCGGTGTTCATGGGGCTGCAGGGCCTCGTCGGCCTCGCCGTGCTGCTGCAGTTCGACCCCTTCACCATCGTGCTCGGCTTCGCCTCGCTGGTGGTGGTGGTCGTCTATCCGTTCATGAAGCGGCTCACCGGCCACCCGCAGGTGGTGCTCGGCCTCGCCTTCTCGTGGGGGGCACTGGTCGGCTGGTCGGCGGTGCGCGGCGAACTCGACGTCGCGCCCTTCCTGCTCTACTTCGGCTGCGTCGCCTGGGTGGTCGGCTACGACACCATCTACGCCCATCAGGACCGCGAGGACGACGCCATGATCGGCCTCGGCTCGACCGCGTTGACCTATGGAGAGGCGACGAGGCCCTTCCTCGCCGGCTGCTACCTGCTGACCGGCCTGCTGTTCGCCACCGCCTTCGCCGCGGCCAAGGTCGGCGTCGTCGGCTGGCTCGGCCTTCTCGCCTTCGCCGTCCATCTCGCCTGGCAGGTCCGCCGCCTCGACATCGACGACGGTGCGCTCTGCCTGAAGCTGTTCAAGTCCAACGCCCCGGCCGGATGGATCCTCTTCGCCGGCCTCCTGCTGGACGCGGCACTGCGGCACGGGCTGATGCGGTGAGGAGATCGGGGCCGCGACGCGGGATCCGACCGCCGACCGCCGAAGCCCGACCGCCGAATCTCAGTCCCGCGCGATGATCTCGACGCCGTCGATCACCGGCATCGGGCCGCCGTGGCCGGTGCGGCGGCGCATCAGGAAGCGCGGACGCGGGCGCATCGAGTTGCCGCGACGCCGGCGCGGGGCCGGGGCGCCGATCTCGGCGCGGCCGTCGGGCTCGATGCGGCGCAGGCTGCCGTCGGCCTCCTCGAGCAGCATCGGCAGGCGGAGGGTGCGGGCCCAGCTCTCCCAGGCATCGCTCGCCGCCTCGACGTCGGCGCCCTCGACGAGGGGGACCGACAGCGCCGGATCGGCGTGGCGCAGCACCACCGACGCGGTCAGCCGGGTCTCGTCGCTCTCCTCGATCCGCACGGCGACGCCTTCGTAGGCGCCGACGGCGACCGAGAGCGTCAGCGGCAGGCCGGAGAGCCGGCGCTTCATCACGACGGTGCGCCCGTCGAGGAACACCGCTGCCGGCTCGCGCACGCCGGCCCGGCCGCTCGCGGCGGCGAGGGCGCAGTCGAGCCGCAGCGGCAGGCTGGCCGGGGAGGGAAGGTGCCGGTTCTCGGCGAGGGACGTGGCTCCCGTCATCGTGTGCCTCTCTTCGTGATGCCTGTCCGGGTCGCTCGGTGTGGCGCGGCGTTGTCCGCCGTCGTCCCGCGATCCCTTGTTGAAGCCATCATGACGGCGGGGCGTCGGAATCCCCTTAAGGATCGTCGTTAAAAATGCGTGATGTGACAGAGGGTTACCGGATGGTCACCGCGCCGGTGCCATGCTTTCGGAAGCCTGAAGATCCTGTCCCGTCCCCGCGCGCCGCCTTAACCCGGACCGGGTCGACTGGCACCGTCGTCGCGGCGGCCCCATATCGCGGCGACGACCGTCCCCGCACCCCGACCCGTGGCGAGGCCGGCGCCGCCCGGCCTGCGCCGCCGGGGAAATCCGGCGCCGCCGGCCGCCGCCATCTTGTCGCTGCGGCGCGGACCTCCTAAACACGCCCTGAAAGGCAGGACCCTCCCGATGAGCCGACCCTCCGACTTCGCCGACCGCGCCGCCGCGCCGGATGTCGCCGCCCTAGAGACCGCGGCACGCCGCCTCGTCGAGGCCGCCCTCGCCGCCGGCGCCGACGCCGCCGACGCGGTCGCCGTACGCGGCGCCTCGCTCGGGGTCGACGTCCGCTTCGGCGTGCTCGAGGAATCGACCCGCTCCGAGGCCGAGGACTTCGGCCTGCGCGTCTTCGTCGGCGAGCGGATCGCGACCGTTTCGGCCAACACCCTCGCCGCGATCGACACCCTCGCCGGCCGGGCGGTGGACATGGCGCGGGTCGCCCCGCCGGATCCCTGGGCCGGCCTCGCCGGCCGCGCCGCCCTCGCCACGTCCTGGCCCGACCTCGACCTCGACGACGGCCGCACCCTCGACGCCGACGCGCTGGTGCGCGAGGCGGCGATCGTCGAGGACGCCGCCCGCGCCGTGCCCGGCGTCACCAATTCGCTCGGCGCCAGCGCCAGCTGGAGCCGCACCGCCGTCGCGCTCGCCACCTCCGAGGGCTTCGCCGGCGGCTATTCGCTCTCCCGCCACGGCCGCGCCGTCTCGGTGATCGGCGGCGAGGGCACGCGGATGGAGCGCGACTACGAAGGCTGCAGCCGCCCCCACCTTTCCGACCTCGACCCGCTGGAGACGATCGGGCGGACCGCCGGCGAGCGGGTGGTGAAGCGGCTCGACCCGCGCCGGATCGAGACCTGCACGACCACCGTCGTCTTCGACCGCCGCGTCGCCTCGAGCCTGCTCGGTGCCCTCGCCGGGGCGATCAACGGCGCCGCCATCGCCCGCGGCACCAGCTTCCTCAAGACCAGGCTCGGCCAGCGCATCTTCCCGGCCGGCGTCCGGATCAGCGACGACCCGCGCCGGCCGCGCGGCCACGCCTCCCGGCCGTTCGACGGCGAGGGCGTTCGCGGCCTGCCGCTCGACGTCGTCGACGACGGCGTCCTCACCACCTGGCTGCTCGACGGCGCCACCGCCCGCGAACTCGGCCTCGCCACCAACGGCCGCGCCGCCCGCGGCACCGGCTCGCCCGGCCCCTCGGCCACCAACATGCTGCTCCACCCGGGCGAGAAGTCCCGTGAGGAGCTGATCCGCGACGTCGGCACCGGCCTGCTCGTCACCGAATTCATCGGCCACGGCGTCAACCCGGTCACCGGCGACTACAGCCGCGGCGCCTCCGGCTACTGGATCGAGAACGGCGAGATCGCCTATCCGGTCAGCGAGATCACCGTCGCCGGCAATCTCGTCGACATGTTCGCCCGCCTCGTGCCGGCGAGCGACGTCGAGTTCCGCTCCGCCTTCGTCGCCCCGACGCTCGCCATCGAAGGGCTCACCGTTGCCGGCACCTGACGACACGGCCGCGGCCGATCTCGACGTTCTCGCCGGCGCCGCCCGCGCCGCCGGTGCCCTCGCCCTCGGCCATTTCGGCAAGGACCCGCAGGTCTGGCGCAAGGCCAACGATTCGCCGGTCAGCGCCGCCGACCTCGCCGTCGACGTCTTCCTCAAGGAGCGCCTCACCGGCTGGCGGCCCGACTACGGCTGGCTGTCGGAGGAGACCGAGGACGACCCGGACCGGCTGGCCCGCGAGCGGGTCTTCGTCGTCGATCCGATCGACGGCACCCGCGGCTTCCTCGCCGGCAACGACGAGTGGACGGTCTCGATCGCGGTGGTGGAGGCCGGGCGGCCGGTGCTGGCCGCACTCTACCGTCCGGTGACCGGCACGCTCTTCACCGCCGCCGCCGGCCTCGGCGCCCGGTGCGACGGCCGCATCATCCAGGTCGGCGCCCGCGAAAGCCTCGCCGGAGCGGTGATCGCCGGCCCGCCGGCGCTCCTGCGCAAGATCTCGGCCCACGTCGCCGGCATGGCCGAACCGACGGTCTCCTCGCGCCACTACGCCTCGCTGGCGCTGCGCATCGCCCTCGTCGCCCGCGGCGATCTCGACATGGCGGTCGCCAAGCGCAACGCCCACGACTGGGACCTCGCCGCCGCCGACCTCATCCTCGCCGAGGCCGGCGGCCTGCTCGTCGACGAGACCGGCGCCGAACTCGTCTACAATCGCGCCCATCCGGTGCATCCCGCCCTCGTCGCGGCGGCACCTCCTGTCGCAGCCCTCGCCTGGCCCCTTGTGCAGCGCGAAGGGCCGGGCGAAAGTGGCGCCGGCGCCTGAGCTTCGCCTATCGTCGGAGCCGGCCGACCTTTCGATGTCGACAGTTCACGGGGATAGCAGAGACGATGACCACCGAAGCCGCGCCCAGACAGCTCCTCCACCTCGTCTTCGGCGGGGAGCTCACCTCGCTCGACGGCATCGAATTCCAGAACCTCGACGCGCTCGACATCGTCGGCATCTATCCGAATTACGCCAAGGCCTACGACGCCTGGCGCGCCAAGGCCCAGGCGACGGTCGACAACGCCCAGATGCGCTATTTCATCGTCCACCTGCACCGGCTGCTCGACCCGCAGTGAGCCGGCGCCGGCCGCGATCGGCGGCGTGACGACGGCGGAAAACGCGCCGGTACGGGTGACGGACGGGCCTTGGCGCGATATACCGCCGGCGTCAACGCAAGGGGCGGCCTCGCCGCCCCGGCCCTCCGCGAAGGGCCGGCAACCGGTCGGACCGCATGGACGAGACGAGCAGAGCCAAGGTCTTCTACGCGGGCTGGCAGGACGGCGCCGACGAGCTCGGCGCGCGCGACATCATCCGCCGCATCGTCCGCAACTACCTGAAAGCCCGCTGGAAGCTGATCGCCCTGTCGATGACGGCGATGATCTTCGTCGCCGCCACCACCGGCGCGCTGCCCTTCCTGCTGCAGCAGGCCGCCGACCGCATCTTCGTCGGCAAGGACGAGCGGGTGCTGTGGGTGCTGCCGGTCGTCGTGATCGGGGTGATGCTGCTGCGGTCCGGGGCGGAGTATTTCGGCCGCGTCACCGAGGCGCGAATCAGCGGCGGCGTCGTCGCCGACCTGCGCAAGGACCTGTTCGAGCGCCTCGTCTCCGCCGACCTCGGCTTTCTCCAGCGCACTCACTCGGCAACCTTTGTCTCGGTCTTCGCCAGCGACACCCAGATCGTCAACAACGCCGCCTCCCAGACCCTGACGGCGCTCATCAAGAACGCCCTCCAGGCGGTGGCGCTGATCATCGCGATGATGGTGATGGACCCGCTGCTCGGCAGCCTCGTGCTGATCGCCCTGCCGCTCGGCGTCGTGATGATGGCGCGCCAGCGCAAGCGCCTGCGCAAGTCGGTGACGCGGACGCTGCGCGGGGCCGGGGAACTGTCGTCGCTGGTCTCGCAGATGCTGACCGGGGTTCGGGTGGTGAAAGCCTACGGCCAGGAGCGTTCCGAAACGGGCCGCGCCGAGGCGGTGATCGACGCCACCTTCGCCGCGAGCATGAAGACCGCCCGCACCCGCGCGGCGACCGGACCGATCACCGAATCCCTCTCCGGCGTCGGCCTGTCACTCGCCATCGTCTACGGCGGCTGGCAGGGCATCTACGGCGACCTGACGCTCGGCGAGTTCATGGGCTTCGTCGCCGCGGCGATGCTCGCCTACCAGCCGCTCAAGCAGATCGCCTCGCTGCAGAACGCGCTGACGGAGGGCATGATCGCCGCCCGCCGGGTCTTCGCCATCCTCGACTCCACCCGCTTCGTCTCCGAAAGCGACGGCGCGCGCGACCTCGTCGTGCGCGAAGGAGCGATCCGCTTCGAGGGCGTCGACTTCTCCTACGACGGCGCCGTTCCGGTGCTGCGCGACCTCACCGTCGAGATCCCGGCCGGCACCCGGGTCGCCCTCGTCGGGCCGTCGGGCTCGGGCAAGAGCACCTTCCTCAACCTGCTGCTGCGCTTCTACGACCCCGAGCGCGGCCGCATCCTGATCGACGGCCAGGATCTGAGGGACGCGACCCTCGCCTCGGTTCGGCACGCCTCGGCGCTGCTGACCCAGGACCCCGTGCTGTTCGACGACACCGTCGCCGCCAACATCCGCTACGGCAGCCCGCACGCCGATGCCGCCGCGATCTCCGCGGCCGCCCGCGCGGCCGACGCCGAGGAGTTCATCCTCGCGTTGCCGCAGGGTTACGACACCCGGGTCGGCGAGGCGGGCGGCCTGTTGTCGGGAGGCCAGAAGCAGCGCGTCGCCTTCGCCCGGGCGATGCTGCGCGGCGCGCCGATCCTGCTGCTCGACGAGCCGACCAGCGCCCTCGACGCCCAGGCCGAGGCGAAGGTGCAACGGACGCTCGACACCCTGTTCGAGGGCCGTACCGTGGTGATGATCGCCCACCGGCTCTCCACGGTGAAGAAGGCCGATCTGATCCTCGTCTTCGACAAGGGCCGCATCGTCGAGCAGGGCGACCACGAGACGCTGCTCGCCAGGGGCGGTCTCTATGAGGAATTGCACCGCACCCAGTTCTCGGGCGAGCAGGCGGCCGAGGCGGCCATGCTGCTCGCCGCCTCGGTGCCGTGACCCGCGCCGCCCGGTCATCACATCCGCGTGTGGGCCCGATGCGGGCTTGGAAAAACCTGAATGCGGGGCCTTTCTTGGTCCCGTCGCCTCTGGCATAGCGACCGCGCTTTCCTTATGAACGCGTCTGCGCAGGGGAAGACTGCCGGTGCCCGGCGCGGCAGGGGAAGCGGTCTTGGTATGGCGTTCAGTGTGAAGGCGACAGCAAGGGCGGTGGCGAGGTCGCGGGCCGTGGTCCTGACCCTCGGCACGCTGCTCGCGACCTATCTGCGCTTCGTCCGGCTGACCAGCCGGATGGTCTATTTCGACCGCGCGGTCGGCGAGACCGTCCGCGCCGACCATCCCTCCATCGTCGCCATGTGGCACGGCCAGCATTTCATGGTGCCGCTGGTCCGACCGCGCGGCGTTCCGATCGCCGTGCTGATGTCGGCCCATGCCGACGGCGAGATGAACGCCATCGCCATCGAGCAGCTCGGCCTCTCGACGATCCGGGCCTCCGGCGCCCACAAACCCGGGGACGTCCGCCGCAAGAAGGGGGCCCAGGGCTTCATCCAGATGCTGAAGGCGCTCAAGGCCGGCACCACCATCGCCATGACCGCCGACGTGCCGAAGGGCCCGGCGAAGAAGTCGGGGCGCGGCATCATCCTGCTCGCCCGCCATTCCGGCCGCCCGATCCTGCCGCTCGCCTACGCCTCGAGCCGGCGCTGGACCGTCGACAGCTGGGACACGGCGGCCTTCAACCTGCCCTTCGCCCGGGCCGCCGTCGTCACCGAGGCGCCGATCTTCGTGCCGCCCGAAACCTCCGACGAGGAGGTCGACCGCTTCCGCGAGCTGCTCGACGCCGCGCTGAACGAGGCGACACGGCGGGCCTACGCCATCGTGGACAACCGCGCATGAGGGACGCCGGCGACCTCCTGCTCGGCGCCTACGCCCGGGGAAGCGGCCTCGCCCGGCCGGGGCTTCACGCGCTGCTGCGCTGGCGCATCCACCGCGGCAAGGAGGACCGGGCGCGCTGGCCGGAGCGGCTCGCCCGCGCCGAGCCTGCCGCAGCCGGCGGGGCCGACGGTCTGGGTCCACGCCGCGAGCGTCGGCGAGACGGTGGCGGTGCTGCCGCTGATCCTCAGGATCGCCGCCGCCGGGGTCGACGTGGTGCTGACCACCGTCACCCTCGCCTCCGCCTCCCTCGTCGCCGGCCGGCTGCCGCCGCGGGTGCGCCACCAGTTCGTGCCCTACGACGTGGGCCCCTGGATCGAGCGCTTCCTCGACCACTGGGACCCGCAGCTCGCGATCTTCGTCGAATCGGAGATCTGGCCGGTGACGATCCGCGAGCTGTCGCGGCGCTCGGTCCCGCTCGTCGTCTGCAACGCGCGGATGTCGGAACGCTCCTTCGCCGGCTGGCACCGTTGGCCCTCCGTCGCCGAGGCGGTGTTCGGCCGCATCCACCACTGCCTCGCCCAGAGCGAGGCCGATGCCGAGCGCTATCGCCAGCTCGGCGCCCCGCGGGTGACGACCGTCGGCAACATCAAGTTCGACGCCCCGGTGCCCGAAGCCTCGCGCACCCTGACCGAGGCGCTCGCCGCCGCGCTCGGCGACCGCCCGGTGTTCCTCGCCGCCAGCACCCATCCGGGCGAGGAGGAGGTGGTGCTCGCCGCCTACGCCAAGGCGCTCGCCCGCAACCGCGACCTGCTGCTGGTGCTCGCCCCGCGCCATCCGACCCGGGGCGACGCCCTGGTCGACCTTTGCGAAGCGGCCGGTCTCGCCGTCGCCCAGCGCTCCCGCGGCGCGCTGCCGGACCGCTCGACGCGGGTCTATGTCGCGGATACCGTCGGCGAACTCGGCACCTTCTACCGCTTCGCCCGCGTCGCCTTCCTCGGCGGCTCGCTCGCCGCCAGGGTCGGCGGCCACAATCCGATCGAGCCGGCCGGCCTCGGCGTCGCCGTGGTCGCCGGGCCGAACGTGCGCAACTGGACTTCGATCTACGAGGCGATGCGCGCCGACGGGGCGATCGTCACCGTCACCGATTCCGACGAGCTGTTCGACGCCGTCGACCGCCTCGTAAACCTCGCCAACACCCGCCAGCGCCAGGTCGAGGCGGCGCGGCAGGTGGTGGCGCGCTTCTCCGGCGCGCTCGCCCGCACCGCCGCCGCGCTCGACCCGATCATCGACCCGCTGCTGGTCGCCGCGACGCTCGACCGCCGCGCCCGCGGGCGGGAGCGGTGAGGGCGCCGGGCTTCTGGTGGCGTCCGCCGGGCCTC
>CALCDT010000316.1 GCA_937900425.1 uncultured Alphaproteobacteria bacterium
CGACGGCCCGGCCCAGGATCTGACGCTGCGCAACCCCGCCGACGCCGGCGCCCGCCTCGCCGCCCTCGCCCCGCGCAGCTGGGGCGGCGACCGCGCCGCCCTGCTCGCCGCCCTCGGCGAGGTCGCCGCCGAACGTGTGCCCGGTGAAATCCTCTGGATCGCCGAGCCGGCCGAGAACAGGAGCGACGGCTCGGCGCCGGCCGCCGCCTTCGCCGAGGGCATCGCCGCCCTCGCCGGCGACGCCCCGATCCGCTACGCCGGCGACGACGTCGCCCCGCCGCCGCTGCTGCTCGCCGTCGCCCAGACCGGAGAGGCGCTGACCGCCGAGATCGCCCGCCGCGACGGCGCCAGCCTCGGCGCCGGGCGGCTGCGTTCGCTCGACCGCGCCGGCAACGTCCTCGACGAGAGCGACTTCGCCTTCGCCCCCGACGCCGACCGCACCACCGCCGAGGTGGTCCTGCCGCAGGAGCTGCGCAACGAGATCGCCCGGGTCGAGATCGCCGGTGCCGACACCGCCGGCGCGGTGCAGCTGCTCGACGACCGCTGGCGCCGGCGCACGGTCGGCCTGATCGCCGCCGCTCCCGGCGACCGCGCCCAGCCGCTGCTCTCCCCCGGCTACTATCTCGGCCGCGCCCTCGGCCCCTACGCCGACCTCCGCCAGCCGCGCTCCTCCGAGATCGCCCGCGCCGTCTCGGGCTTCATCGACGACGGCGTCTCCGCGATCGTCCTCGCCGACGTCGGCACGCTCGGACCCGAGACCGAGGAGGCGCTGCGCGGCTTCATCGAGGCCGGCGGCGTGCTGATCCGCTTCGCCGGCCCGCGCCTCGCCGCCAGCGAGGACACGCTGGTGCCGGTCGCCCTGCGCCAGGGCGGACGCACCCTCGGTGGCGCCCTCTCCTGGGAGGAGCCTCAGACCCTCGCCTCCTATTCGCCGACCGGTCCCTTCGCCGGTCTCGAGGTTCCGGGCGACGTCACCGTCGAGCGGCAGGTGCTGGCCGAGCCGTCGGCCGACCTCGACCGCGTCACCTTCGCCAGCCTCGCCGACGGCACCCCCCTCGTCACCGGCACCGGCATCGGCGCCGGCTGGCTGGTGCTGTTCCACGTCACCGCCGACACCACCTGGTCGAACCTGCCGATCTCGGGAGCCTTCGTCGAAATGCTGCGCCGGACCGTCGCCCTCGGCCAGGGCGGTACCGCCGCCGGCCGCGCCGCCGACGCCCAGGTGCTGCTGCCGCCGATGACCCTGCTCGACGGCTTCGGCCGGCCGACCAGCCCGAGCGCGGAGGTCCGCGGCATCCCGGTCGCCTCGGCCGCGAACCTGCGCCCCGCCGCCGACCATCCCGCCGGCCTCTACGGCAGCGAGGACGGCTTCCGCGCGGTCAACCTGCTGCGTTCGGGCGATGCGATCGCCGCGCCCGACCTCACCCCGCTCGAAAGCGCCGGCGCGAGCCGCGTCGCCCTCGCCGGCAGCGTCGGCCTCGACCTCGCCCCCTGGCTCTTCGCCCTCGCCTTCCTGCTGCTCGCCGCCGACGCGCTGGCGATCCTGCTGCTGACCGGTGGCCTCGCCGCTCTGGCGAAGGCGCGGCCCCGGGGCGGTGCGGCCGCCGGCCTCGTGCTCGTCCTCGCCGTCGGCGCCGCCGCGCTTGCGCCCGGGCCGGTGCAAGCGCAGGAGGCGGGAACGCTGGAGCCGCCGCTCGACGACGCCGCGATCATGGACGCCGTCAACACCACCCACTTGGCCTATGTCGTCACCGGCGATGCGACGATCGACGAGGACAGCCGTGCGGGCCTCGCCACCCTGTCGAAGTTCCTCGCCAGCCGCACCGCGCTGGAGCCGGGCGATCCGGTCGGCGTCGATCCGGCCCGCGACGAACTCGCCGTCTTCCCGCTGATCTACTGGCCGGTCGATCCCGCCGTCGCCGCCCCCGACCGGGCGACCATGGACCGGGTCGACGCCTTCATGCGCAACGGCGGCACCGTGCTGTTCGACACCCGCGACCAGCTCACCACCCTGCCCGGCCGCGGCGGGTCGCCCGCCTCGCCGGCGACGCTGCGGCTGCGCGAAATGCTCGCCGGCCTCGATATTCCCCCGCTCGAGCAGGTCCCGCCCGACCACGTCCTGACCAAGTCCTTCTATCTTCTGGAGGAGTTTCCGGGCCGCTACGAGGGCGGCCCGCTCTGGGTCGAGGCCAGCACGACCGAGGCCGAAGCCGGCGAGGCGCCGCGCCCGGTCCGCGGCGGCGACGGCGTCTCCTCGATCCTGATCACCGGCAACGACTTCGCCGGCGCCTGGGCCGCCGACGAGGCCGGCAACTTCCTCTATCCCGTCGTCCCCGGCGAGCCGCGCCAGCGCGAACTCGCCTTCCGCGTCGGGGTCAACATCCTGATGTACGTGCTGACCGGCAACTACAAGGCGGACCAGGTCCACATTCCCGCGCTGCTCGAGCGGCTCGGACAGTAGCGGAGCCGTTTTCCGATGGCCTGGAGCCTCGCCCTCGACCCATCCCTGCCGCTCTGGCTGATCGGCGCCGGCGCGCTGATCGCCGTGGCGCTGACCGTGCTCGCGGCCCTGCGCCGTCAGCGCGGGGCGCTGCTGCGCGGCCTCGCCTTCCTCGCCCTGCTGCTCGCCCTGCTCGATCCCTCGATCGTCGAGGAGGAGCGCGAGCCGCTGGCGAGCGTCGTCGCCGTCGTTTCCGACAAGAGCCGCTCGCAGGATCTCGACGGCCGGGCCGAGGACACCGCCACCGCGACGGCCGCCCTCGTCCAGCGGCTGAAGGCGCTGCGCGGCGTCGAGGTCCGCGAGATCGACACCGAAACCGCCGGGGCCGACGGCACCCGCCTCTTCTCCGACATCGCCGCGGGCCTCGCCGACGTGCCGCCCGAGCGGGTCGCCGCCGTCGTCGCCGTCACCGACGGCGAGGTCCACGACGTGCCGGCGTCGGCCTCCGACCTGCCCTTCCGCGCCCCGTTCCACGCCCTCGTCACCGGCTATCCGCAGGAGATCGACCGCCGCGTCACCCTCGTCAGCGCCCCGAAATTCGCCCTCGTCGGCTCGGTGCAGGAGATCCGCTTCCGGGTCGACGACGACGGCGTCGAGGCGCCCGGCCCGGTCACCGTGCGCCTGTCCCGCGACGGCGAGGAGATCGACCGCATCATCGCCACGCCGGGCGCCGAGATGAGCGCGCAGGTCAGCGTCGACCACGGCGGCGACACCATCTTCGAGCTCGCCGCCGAACCGCTCGAGGGCCAGCTCAGCCCGATCAACGACCGCGCGGTCGTCGTGGTCAAGGGCATCCGCGAGAACCTGCGCGTGCTGCTCGTCTCCGGCGAGCCCCACGCCGGCGAGCGGACTTGGCGCAACCTGCTGAAGTCCGACGCCTCGGTCGACCTCGTCCACTTCACCATCCTACGGCCGCCGGAGAAGCAGGACGGCACGCCGATCAACGAACTCTCGCTGATCGCCTTCCCAACCCGCGAACTGTTCTCGACCAAGATCGACGAGTTCGACCTCATCATCTTCGACCGCTACCAGAGCCGCGGCGTGCTGCCCCTGCTCTATTTCGACAACATCGCCCAGTTCGTGCAGAAGGGCGGCGCGGTGCTGGTCGCCGCCGGGCCGGAATTCTCCGGCATCGACAGCCTCTACGACACCCCGCTATCCGCCGTGCTGCCGGTCGCCCCGGCCGGCGAGGACGTCGAGACGCCCTACCGCGCCGCGATCACCGACGTCGGCCGCCGTCATCCGGTGACGCGGGAGCTGCCGGGCGGGGCCGCCGATCCGCCCGAGTGGTCGCGCTGGTTCCGCATCCTCGACACCGCCGTCACCGACGGCGACACCGTGATGTCGGGCCCCGGCGAGCGGGCGCTGCTGCAGCTCTCGCGCGAGGGCGAGGGCCGCGTCGCGATGCTGCTCTCCGACCACGTCTGGCTCTGGGCCCGCGGCTTCGAGGGCGGCGGCCCGCACGTCCAGCTGCTGCGCCGGCTCGCGCACTGGCTAATGAAGGAGCCCGATCTCGAGGAGGAGGCGCTGCGGCTGACCAGCCGCGGCGGCGACCTCGTCGTCGAGCGCCAGACCCTCGCCGACGACGCCGCTCCGGTGACGGTGACCGCGCCGGACGGCTCGACCCGCGAACTCGCCCTCGCCGTGGCCGAGCCCGGCCTGTTCCGCGCCGAGATGCCGGTGACCGACCTCGGCCTCTACGAGGCGAGCGACGGCACGCTCGACGCGATCACCCACGTCGGCCCGGTCGATCCCAAGGAATACCGCCTGCTGCGCTCGACCACCGAAGTTCTCGCTCCGGTGGCCGAGGCGACCGGAGGGACGGTGCAGCGCCTCAAGCAGGCCGCCGGCGACGCCCCGGTGATCCCGCGGATCGTGCCCCAGCAGGGCGCGTCCAATTCCGGCGGCGCCGGCTGGATCGGCCTGCGGATGTCGGACGCCTACGAAGTGACCGGCATCGCCCGGCTGCGGCTCTTCACCGGCTTCCTCGGCCTCGCCCTGTTGCTGTCGCTGGTCAGCCTGATGTGGTGGCGCGAGGGGCGCTGAGGCCGCCGCGGACCCGGCCGTGGACGCCGTCGAAGGCGCGCGGCACCAGTTCGGCGACCAGCAGCCGGTCCGGGTCGACCGGCCCCGGCATCACCAGCCGGCCGGGCGGCACCTTGCGGAAGCCGAACGGCCAGTAATAGGGCTGATCGCCGACCAGCAGCACCAGCCGGTGGCCATCGCGCCGGGCCGCCTCCATCGACTGGCGCATCAGCATCTTGCCGATGCCCTTGTTCTTGAGCTGCGGCAGCACGGCGAGCGGCCCGAGCAGCAGGCCCGGGGCCTCTCCGATCGTGATCGGCGTCAGCCGCACCGACCCGACCACCGCGCCGCCGAGTTCGGCGACGAGGCTGAGACGCGGATCGTGCGGCACGCCTTCGCGCAGCCGAAAGGCGGTGCGGGCGTAACGGCCCGGCCCGAAGGCGACGTCGTGGATCGCCTCGATCGCGGCGGCGTCGGCGGCGCGCTCGGGGCGCGAGGGCGCCGGCGGCGGGGCGACGTCGGCGGGCGGC
>CALCDT010000317.1 GCA_937900425.1 uncultured Alphaproteobacteria bacterium
TCGGCGCCCTGGGCGCGCAGCTCCGTCGCCTCACGCTGGCGCTCGGTCTGCATGCGCTGGAAGATCGCCTGGCTGTTCGCCTCCGGCAGGTCGGCGCGCCGCAGCCGGACGTCGACGACCTCGACGCCGAGGCCGGCGGCACGGCGCTCGACGTCCATCCGGATGCGCTCCATCAGTTGTGGGCGGGCATCGCGGACGACGTCCGAGAACGAGGCGTCGGCGAGCACGGCGCGGACGGCCGACTGCACGAAGGTCGACAGCCGCCGGCTACCCTCGCTGACGTTGTTCACCGTCTGGTAGAACAGCACCGGATTGACGATGCGGTAGCGGGCGAAGGCGTCGACGACGATGCGCTTCTGGTCGGCGGCGATCGCCTCCAGCGCCTGGACGTCGAGGTCGAGGATGCGCTTGTCGATGACGACGACGTTCTGCACGAACGGGATCTTCAGGTACCAGCCCGGCTCGACGACCGAGCGGCGCACCTGACCGAACTGCAGGACCAGCGCCTGCTGCGTCGGATAGACGATGAAGACGGAGCTGTAGGCGATCACCGCCAGGACGGCGGCGACGACGAGCGCGAAGATTCCGCCCCTCATTGGACGCCTCCGTTGCGGGCGGGCTGCTGGGTGGATGGACGCGCGGCGTCGGAGCCGCCGAGGCGGTCGAGCGGGAGGTACGGCACGATGCCGGAGCCGACCGCGCCGTCGACGATCGTCTTGTCGGTGGAGCCGAGCACCTGCTCCATCGTCTCGATGTAGATGCGCTCGCGGGTCACCGCCGGCGCCTTGCGGTATTCCTCGTAGATCTTGATGAAGCGGTCGGCCTGGCCGCGCGCCTCGGCGATGGTACGATCGCGGTAGGCGTTGGCGCCCTCGATGATCTGGGCCGCCTCGCCGCGCGCTTCCGGGATGACGCGGTTGGCGTAGGCCTGCGCCTCGTTCTGCAGGCGCTCCTGGTCGGCGCGGGCCGCCTGGACGTCACGGAAGGCGTCGATCACCTGGGCCGGCGGATCGACCTTCAGCATCTGCACCTGCGTCACCTCGATGCCGGAGTGGTAGCTGTCGAGGACACGCTGCATCAGTTCCTGCACTTGGATCTGCACCTGCTCGCGCTGGTCGGTGAGGACCCGCTGGATGTTCATCCGACCGACGACCTCGCGCATGGCGCTCTCGGCCACGGCCTTCACGGTGCCCTCGGGGTTCTGGATGTTGAACAGGAACGCCGGCGCGTCCTTGATCCGCCAGAACGCCTTGAAGTCGACGTCGACGATGTTCTCGTCGCCGGTGAGCATCATGCTCTCCTCCGGCACGTCGCGCACGCCGGGGCTTGAGCCGCGCACCGTGTCGAGCTCGCGCAGGCCGACGGTCACCTCGCGCACGCGCAGGATGTCCGGGGTCTCGACGGTGCCGATCGGATAGGGCGGGTTGTAACGCAGGCCCGGCTCGGTCTGGCCGACATAACGGCCGAGCACCAGCTCGACGCCGACCTCGCCCGGCTGCACCCGGTAGAAGCCCGTCGCGAGCCACAGCGCCACCACGGCGACGCCGGCGAGCGCCACGCCCTTGAAGCCGAGACCGGAGCCGCCGCCACCGGGCAACACGCTCCGCAGCTTGTCCTGGCTGCGCCGCAGGAGCTCTTCGAGATCGGGCGTGCCGCCGCTGCCCCGCTGGGGACCGCCGCCCCACGGGCCGCCGCTGTTGCCGCCGCCCCCCCAGGGGCCGCCGCCTTTCCAGCCGCCGCCGCCACTCTGATTACTCCAGGGCATCGTCGCTCCTTCGTCAGGGGGCCGATCCGGGGAGGACCGGCCCGATGGCGCCGTCGGGTCGCGGCGATGCTGCCACGCTTCGCCGAGCGACGGCCCGGTTTATAGGGGCTTCCCCCAGCCCTTTCAACGAGCCGCGCCGCGCCCGGCCGCGCGCGTCAGCCGTCGACATGGGGATCGCCGCGACCGTCGTCAACGCGCCGCCGGCCTCCCGGCGAGAGCCGCCGCCCGCTCGGCTGCGGCGAGGCCGCTGAGGTGCGCGCCGTGGGCCGTCGAGAAGGCGGCGCGCGACACGGCTTCTCCAGCGAAGACGATGCGGTCTCCGACCGGCTCGAACAGCCGCTCGCGGTAGTGGGCGCAACCCGGCAGCGCAGAGGAATAGGCGCCGCGGATGTCGGGATCCGACGCCCAGTGCGTCACCGACGTCCGCCGGACGCGGTCGCGGATGCCCGAGCCGAAGGCGTCGACGAGTGCCTCGAGGGCGAACTCGACGGCCGCGGCGTCCCCCGCGGCTTCGAGGTCGGCCGCCGTCTCGCCGCCGACCTGACCGATCAGCAGCGGCGCGTCGCCGGCGTTGACGACGAAGTTGATCGGCCGCCGCGAAATATCGTCGGGATCGAGCATGTTGACGTAGCTGGTGCCCTCGTAACCGTCGAGCGGTCGGTCGAGCAGGATCGCGATCTTCTCGGCATGGCCGCACGGCACGCCGGCGAACGCCTCGGCGACCTCGGGTGGCAGCGCCGGGGCGAAGGCGAGCGCGCCGACGGCGAGCACGTTGGTCGGCAGCGTCACGATCGCGGTACGGCCGCGCAGCGTCCCGGCCGTTGTCTCGACGGTGACGCCCGCCCCCGACCAGTCGAGCCGGGTCGCCCGCACCGACAGCGACACCGGCACCGACGCGGCGTAGACGGCGACGAGCGTTCCGTAGCCATCGACGACCGGATAGTTCTCGTGGGTGTCGGAATAGCGCGACAGGTCGAGGGTCGAGACCTGTTCCGGCGGCAGCGACGACAGCAGCCCCATCCAGTGCCGCGCCATCCGGCCCCAGGGACCGGAAAGATCCATCACCTCGGACGCCGCCACGTCGCGGCCCGCGCGGCCGGCGGCCTCCGCCGCCTCGAACTGCGCCTCGATCGCGTCCCAGAGCGCGTGGGACGTGGCCTCGTCGGCCGGCTTGTCGCGCAGGTAGAGATGTGGCGAGCGGCGGGTGGTGCGGCTGAGATAACGGATGCCGAGCCGGTCGGCGACGACGCGGAACGGATTGACCGACGCCGAGTGGAGCCAGTGGCAGCCGCGGTCGAACGGCACGCCGAAGGTCCCGGTGTCGGTGAAGGCGCGGCCGCCTACGCGGTTCTTGGCCTCGATCACGGTGAAGGAGACGCCGAGTTCGGCCAGCCGCTTGCCTGCCGACAGCCCGGCCGCGCCGGCCCCGATGACGATGACGTCCGTGTCGCTCATCCTGCTGCTCCCGAGGCCGGCCCCGCCGGCGCATTCACCCGCTCGTAGTCGACGAAGCTCACGGCGGCGCTGTCGCGCTCGCCCTGCACCGGCCCTTCTCGGCGCACCTCGCGGAAGATCGCAGGGTCGATCGCCGGAAAGCGGGTGTCGCCGTCCGGCGCGGCGTGCACCCGGGTGAGCCGCAGCGCCTGCGCCCGGTCAAGGAGCGCCGCATAGAGCTCGCCTCCCCCGACCACCATCGCCTCGTCGACGCCGCGCCCGGCGGCGAGCCGCGCCGCCGCGGCGATCGCCTCGTCGACGTCGTGGGCGACGACGACGCCGTCGG
>CALCDT010000318.1 GCA_937900425.1 uncultured Alphaproteobacteria bacterium
CGGGGGGCGGGCGGCGGCGCCTCGCCGACCATCAGCCGGGCGAGCGCGTCGATGGTCATGCCCGCGGCCGGAAGGCCGGCGGCGACGGTGCGGCCGGCGCGCATCACCGTTACCCGGTCGGAATGGGCGACGACCTCGCGCAGCTTGTGGGTGATGAGCACGACGGCGCGGCCGGAGGCGACGAGCCGGCGGACGGCGGCGAGCAGCGAGGCGGCCTCCTGGTCGGTCAGCACCGCGGTCGGCTCGTCGAGGATGACGATGTGCGCGCCGAGGGCGATCACCTTGAGGATCTCGACCCGCTGCCGCTCGGCGACGGAGAGGTCGCCGACGGCGGTGTCCGGCACCGGCGGGAAGCCGACCTCGGCGGTCGGCCTGCCGGCGAGTCGCGAGGTCCTTCCGGCCGCCGGCGGCGAGCAGCAGGTTCTCCGCGGCCGAAAACGTGTCGACGAGGCGGAAGTGTTGGTGGACCATGCCGATGCCCACGGCGACCGCGTCACGCGGGCCGCGGATGCCGGCCGGGCGGCCGGCGCGGCGGATCTCGCCGGCATCGGCCGCGTAGACGCCGGTGGCGACATTCATCAGCGTCGACTTGCCGGCGCCGTTCTCGCCGAGCAGGGCATGGACCTCGCCGCGCGCGACGGCGAGCGACACGTCGTCGAGGACGCGCCGGCCGCCGAAGCTCTTGACGATGCCGGAGAGGGAGAGGGCGGGCGCTTCGCCCGCCGCGCCGGCCGTCGCCGGCGCCGCACTGGCATTTCGCATGATCACCGCCCGGGGCGGCCGCGGGTCACTCGGGCGAGGGTCACTTGGCCGCCGGCATCGTGCCGATGGTGCCCTCGACCAGATAGTCCATGTTCCACAGCGCCTCGTCGGAGATCGTCTCGCCGGCCGGCACCGCGATCGAGCCGTCCTGTTTCACCACCGGCCCGTCGAAGGGCGAGAACTTGCCGGCGATCATCGCCGCCCGCACTTCTTCGACCTTCGCCTTGACGTCGGCCGGCACGCTGTCGCTGAGCGGGGTGATGTCGACGACGCCCTCGCTGATGCCCGGGAAGGCGCCGTATTCCTCCGGCGTCCAGTTGCCGGAGGCGATCTCCTTGATGGTCGGGACGAGGTACTTCTCCCAGTGGAAGACCACCGAGGTGATCATGCCCTTCGGCGCGTGCTGCGACATGTCGAGCTGGAAGCCGACCGAGCCGGCGCCGCGCTTCTCGGCGGCGGCGAAGGGGGCCGACGAGGAGAGGTTGTTGGCGATGACGTCAGCGCCCTGGTCGAGCATCGCCTCGGCCGTCTGGCCTTCCTTCACCGGATCCCACCAGGAGTTGGTGTAGAGGACGATGGTTTCGACGTCCGGCTTCACGGCGCGGGCGCCGCGGGCGAAGGCGTTGATGTCCCAGTTGACGACGCCGGCCGGGAAGCCGCCGAGCATGCCCATCTTGCCGGTCTTGTCGACGCCGGCGGCGGCCATGCCGGCGAGATACCAGCCCTGGTAGGTGCGGGCGTAGAAGCTCTCGAGGTTCGGGCCGTTGGTCGTGCCGGAGGCATTGAGGAAGGCGACGTTCGGATAGGCCTTCGCCGCCTCGGCGATGCCGTCCGAGTAGCCGTAGGTGGTGCCGACGATGATGTTGAAGCCGCGCTGGACGAAGAGGTCGATGGCGTTCTTCAGCGCCGTCGCCTCCTCGGGAATGCTTTCGGCCACCGCCACCGTGTAGCCGGTCTCCTGCTCGACAGCGGCCCGTGCCTTGTCGATCGCCTCGTTCCAGCCGCCGTCCTTGGCGGTCGCCGCGTAGATGAACGCGATCTTCGGCTCGCCTTCGAGCGTGAAGGCCAAGGCCCCGGAGGTCATCGCGAGCGAGGCGGTGACGGCGAGCGCGGCGGCGGTGCGGACGATCAGAGACATCTGGCTCCTCGGGAGTGGCGGAGGATTCGGCGGGAAGGGCGGTTCGTGACGGCGGTGTGCGGACGGGCGGCTCAGGGAGCCGCCTTCTCCCCCTCCGCGTCCTGCAGGTGGAAGTAGGTGTCCTTGAAGCGGGACTGGATGTAGTCGCCGGCGGTGATCGGCGGGTACTTCGCCGGCCGCTGCGGCCCCTGGCAGGTCGGCAGCACCTCGATCACCGCCTGCGAGTTCGTCCCGAAGAAGAACGGGATCGAGTAGCGCCGGCGGCCCGACCGGTTGATCGCCCGGTGGATCGTCGAGGCGAAGTAGTCGTTGGTCCAGCGCGCCATCAGGTCGCCGACATTGACGATGAAGGCGCCGGGAATCGGCGGCGCCTGAATCCACTGGCCGGCGCTGTTGAGGACCTGCAGCGCCGGAACCTCATCGGTGCAGAGGATCGTGAAGCACTCGTAGTCCGAGTGGGCGCCGATGCCGATCTGGCGGTCGTCGATGGGACCGTCCTGGCTCGGATAGTGGAGCACCCGCATCTGCGCCATCGGCTTGGTGATCAGCGGCAGGAAGAAGTCCTCGTCGAGCTCCAGCGCCAGTGCGAACGCACGGAAGATGTCGCGGCCGAAGTCGAGTGCCGCGGCCTGGTAGGCGAGCAGCGCTTCCTTGAAGCCCGGCAGGCCGGTCGGCCACTGGTTGGGGCCGTAGCCGAAGACGCCGGCGATGACGTCCGGGTCGGTCGCCGGCACGTCGAGGGCGATGTCGAAGCCCTCGTGGAGGTCGCCGCGCGCCGTCGGATCGGTGTTCTCGGCGAGGAGGGGGGTGTAGCCGCGGAGATTCGGGCTCTTGTCGATGTGGACCGCGAGCTTCTCCTCGAGCGGCAGGTCGAAGAAGCGGTGCGCCGCCTCGAAGGTGTCGGCGATCACCTCGGCCGGAACGCTGTGGTCCTTGGCGTAGAAGAAGCCGACCTTGGTGCAGGCGTCGCGGACCGCCTCGCCGACGGCGCGGCGCGCTTCCGGATCGGCACTCCGCATCGGGCCGAAATCGACGATGGGGATTTCGGTGAAAGGCACTTCGCGCGCGGTCAGCCCGCTCGCGACGTAGTCGCGGGGGCCGTTGCCGGTATGTACAACCGCCATGACGTCCTCGTTCAGACCCCGCCCAGCCGGGGTGAAGGAAGCCTACCGCGTTCGCAAACTCCGTGCCACGCACGCCCCTGCGCGATTCCGTCCCTGCACAGGCGGACACGGCTCAAATGCGCGCCACACCGGGGCATCCCAGCTCGATCAAGATGCCGTCATCGCCGGCGAGTGCCCGTCACTTGGGCAAAGTGCGCACGGTACCGACCACAGTTTGAGCAGGCGCGGGTTGCCGCTTGCCTTCCGGAGCCGCATCCGTGATCTCAGCGCCATGAATCGGAGGCAGGCTCGCGAACGTCCGGTCCCGGCCGCAAGGCGGCTAGGGACCGGTTCAGCGAACGGTGGCGACGGGAACGCTCATGAAGATCGCGATGCTTGGAGCGGGCTATGTGGGGCTGGTTTCGGGGGCGTGCTTCGCCGACTTCGGCCACACGGTGACGTGCGTCGACACCGCGCCGGAGCGGATCGCGCTGCTGCGCTCCGGGGGCATTCCGATCTACGAGCCGGGGCTCGACGCGATCGTGGCGCGCAACGTCGCCGAGGGCCGTCTCGACTTCACCGGCGACGTCGCCGCGGCGGTGGCTGGGGCCGACGTGGTGTTCATCGCCGTCGGCACGCCGACGCGGCGCGGCGACGGCCACGCCGACCTCAGCTACGTCCACGCGGCGGCCGAGGCGATCGCCGGCGCGCTCGACGGCTTCACCGTGGTGGTGACGAAGTCGACGGTGCCGGTCGGCACCGGCGACGAGGTCGAGGCGATCATCCGCCGCATTCGGCCCGATGCCGACGTGGCGGTGGTCTCCAACCCGGAATTCCTGCGCGAGGGCGCGGCGATCCGCGACTTCAAGCTGCCCGACCGGATCGTCATCGGCGTCGAGGACGACCGCGCCCGCGAGGTGATGGCGGAGGTCTACCGGCCGCTCTTCGTCAACCAGGCGCCGGTGCTGTTCGTCGGGCGGCGCACGGCCGAGCTGATCAAGTACGCGGCGAACGCCTTCCTCGCCACCAAGATCACCTTCATCAACGAGATGGCCGATCTCTGCGAGAGCGTCGGCGCCAACGTCCAGGACGTCGCCCGCGGCATCGGCCTCGACAACCGGATCGGCCCGAAATTCCTGCACGCCGGCCCCGGCTACGGCGGCTCGTGCTTCCCGAAGGACACCCGCGCCCTCGTCGAGACGGCGCGCCAGTACGGGGCGCCGACCCGGCTGGTCGAGACGGTGGTGGCGGTCAACGAGGCGCGGCGCCGCCGCATGGCGGAGAAGGTCGTGGCGGCGGCGGGCGGCTCGGTCGCCGGCAAGACGGTGGCGGTGCTGGGGCTCACCTTCAAGCCGAACACCGACGACCTGCGCGAGAGCCCGGCGCTCGACATCGTCGCCGGGCTCGAGGCGGCCGGCGCCTCGGTCCGCGCCCACGACCCGCAGGGGATGGAGCACGCGGCGGCGCTGATGCCGGCGGTCGCCTTCGCGCGCACCCCCTACGAGTGCGCCGAGGGGACGGACGCCGTCGTTCTCGTCACCGAGTGGGAGGCCTACCGCGCCCTCGACCTCGAGCGGCTGCGCGCCGTCATGCGCGCGCCCGTCTTCGTCGACCTGCGCAACGTCTACCGCCGCGCCGAGGTCGAGCGCCACGGCTTCCGCTACGCCGACGTCGGCCGCGGCGGTTGAAGGCTAGGGTCTGGACTCAATTGATCCAATAGGCAGCGATTGCGGCGATGAGGACGGC
>CALCDT010000319.1 GCA_937900425.1 uncultured Alphaproteobacteria bacterium
CATCGAGCAGGCCGTCCGCATCCGCACCGGAGAAACCGACGGCGACGCCCTCTGACGGCGGGCACCGAAGGTTCCGACACGTCGGAGCATTCGCCGGGATGGCCGGTCCGGACGGGCGTCGGCCGGACGGGCCGCGACGGCATCGATCCTGCGGGGGTCGGACGACAGGAAGGGAGCGGAGCGATCCGCTCCCTTTCGTCGTTTCGCGCAAGCGCCCGCATCGTCTGCGAGGGACCGCCGAAGGCGACGCCGGAGCGAGGGGCGGCCGCCACCGCGCGCCCTGCGGTTAAGTGCGCCTTAACCATGGACGAATAGCCTTTCCGGCGAGGGATGCGGGATGTGTCGCGCGGCCGCGCCGCCGTCCGGGACGGTGCGGGCGCCAAGCCGGCGCCCCCGTGCATCCCCGTCCACGACCACCGCTCACCGCCTTCGGGACCGAAGAGGCCGCAGACCCGCATGACCGCCGCCCGCACATCGCCGTTCCAGCGCGCCGCCGCGCTCATCGCCGATGTGGTGCCGGCGGCGGAGCCGATCGACCTCACCGTCGGCGAGCCGCGCGGCCGCGTGCCGGAGATGGTCGCCCCCGTCCTCGCCCGCCACGTCGCCGACTTCGGCCGCTACCCGCCGATCCGCGGCACCGACGGCTTCCGCACCGCCGTCGCCGGCTGGCTGGCCCGCCGCTACGCGCTCGAAGCGCCGATCGATCCGGCCCGCGGCGTGCTGCCGCTCAACGGCTCGCGCGACGGCCTGTTCTCGGCCGCCATCGAAGCGATCGCCCTCGGCCGGGCGCGCGGCGTCGACAGGCCCGCGGTGCTGATTCCCAATCCGTTCTACGCGGTCTACGCCAGCGGCGCCGAAGTCGCCGGCGCCGAGGCGATCGCCCTGCCGGCCGGACCGGCCACCGGCTATCTGCCCGACGTCGCCGGCCTCGACCCGGCCCTGCTCGCCCGCACCGTCGCGGTCTACTTCGCCTCGCCGGCCAACCCGCAGGGCGCCGTCGCCTCGCTGGAGACCTGGAGCGAGTTGATCGTTCTCGCCCGCCGACACGGCTTCCTGCTGTTCGCCGACGAATGCTATTCCGAGATCTGGCGCGGCGCCCCGCCGCCCGGCGCGCTCGAGGCCGCCGACCGGCTCGGCGCCGGCTACGGCAACGTCGTCGCCTTCAACTCGCTGTCGAAGCGCTCCTCGCTTCCCGGCCTTCGCTGCGGTTTCGCCGCCGGCGACCCGGATTTTCTGAGCACGTGGGCCGCCGCGCGCAACGTCCATGCGCCGCAGGTGCCGCTGCCGATCCAGGCGGTCGCCGAGGCGGTGCTGGCCGACGAGGATCACGTCGCCGAAGCCCGCCGGCTCTACGACGCGAAATTCGACGCGGCCGAAGCGATTCTCGGCGGCTTCGACCTCGGCACCACCGTGCTGCGCCCGCCCGGCGGCTTCTTCCTGTGGCTCGACGTCGCCTCGCGCGGCGGCGGCGAAGCGTTTACAAGGCGGCTCTACGAGGAGACCGGCGTCAAGGTCGTCCCCGGCGGCTATCTCGCGAGCGGGGACGCCGCCGGCAACCCCGGCGCCGGATACGTGCGCGTCGCCATGGTCGAGGACCTCGCCCGCACCGGAGAGGCCCTGCGCCGCATCGCCTCTCTCCTCGCCCGCATCGATCCAGGAGAGACCCCATGACCCTCGTCGCCGGCCCCCTCGGCCTTTCCGATCTCCTCGCCCGCGGCCCGGCCGCGGGGCAGCCGTGGCCGGCCGACGGCCGCGGCACCGGCCTTTTCGCCTACGCTCCCGGCCGCCGCCCCGATGGCGCCGGATTCGGGGAGGAGGACGAAGAGGAGGACGAGGACGCCGCCGACGCCCCCGAGCCGGTCCGCAAGGCCCCGGGCGCGACCGGCGGCGAGCCCCCGAAGGCGGCGACGCCCGACGGGATGGCCTGACCGGCCCGTCCGCTCCGCCGGACGATCGAACGACAGGATGATGCCCCGTATCATGCGTATGTCCCGAACGCTCTCCTCCGCCCGGATGCCCGGCGACAGCCGGCTGAAGCAGGCGCTGCGCCGCAACCTCGCCGGCGCCACCGGCCTCGTGCTGATCGCCGCGGCCGCGGCGCTCGCCGCCGCGCTCGCCACCTGGTCGGTGGACGATCCCTCGTGGAGCCACGCCACCGACCTGCCGGTGCGCAACGTCCTCGGCACCGGCGGCGCCGTCGTCGCCGACCTCGTCATGCAGTTCGTCGGCCTCACCTCCGCGGTCTTCCTCGTGCCGCTGGTGGTCTGGGGCTGGATGCTGGTCTCGGGCAGCCGCATCGCCATCGAACGCCGGCGCGTGGCCGCCTGGCTGGTCGGCACCACGCTCGCCGCCGCCGTCATCGCCCTGCTGCCGGTGCCGGCCTCCTGGCCGCTGCCGACCGGCATGGGCGGCTATCTCGGCGATCTCGTCCTCGAGCTTCCCGCGGCGCTGATGGGCGGCGTCGTCTCCGGCACCGCCCGCCTGGTGCTCGGCCTCGGCCTCGGTGCCGCCGCCGTCGCGGCCCTCGTCTACGCCGGCGGCTTCCCGGCGACGGCGGAGACCGACGAGGTCGACGCCCCGCTCGCGGAGGACGACGAGGACGAGGAGCGTCTCGGCCGCCTCGCCGCGGTCGGCGGCGCCCTGTCGCACTGGTGGCTGTCGGTCCGCGCTTTCCTGCGCCGCCGCAAGGGCGAGCCGCGCTACGACTACGCCTACCCCGGCGAGGAGAGCCTCGACGACCTCGCCTTCGAGCCCGACCCCGTGGTCGAGCCGCCACGCCGCGCCAATCCGCGCCGGCAGATCCACGTCCCCCGCGAGGACCAGGGTGCCGGCGACCGGTACGACGCCGGCCGGATCGAGCCGCCGCTCGCCGCCGGCCGCGAGCCGTCCCTGCGCCCGCCGGCCGAACTTCGCGCCCCTTTACAGGCACAGACCCCGACACAGGCGCGCGGCGCCCGCCGCCCGGCCGCCGAAGCCGGGATCGGCCATCTCGTGCGCAACCTCGCCGCGGCCGACGAGGCCGGCTACGACGACATCCCCGCCGTCGCCCCGCCCGGCGCCCGC
>CALCDT010000320.1 GCA_937900425.1 uncultured Alphaproteobacteria bacterium
CCGCCGCCGAGCACGGCGTGGCGCATGGCGGCGACGAGCCGCTCCGGCCGCCGCCGCTCGCCGGCGAGCGGGGCGACACCGAGCGCCCCGGCGAGGGCGGTTTCGACGGCGGCGGCGACGTCGGCGAGGCGGGCGTCGAAGGGGCTGGTCGCGGACATCGGCATGGTCTCCGGCCCCGGCTCATAGCGGAGAGCGGCGGCGGCGTCCATGTGGACGCCGTGGTTGTCGGGCTACAGTGGTCGGGCATCGACAGTGGGACAGGTCGGCCCGGTTCGGGTGTGCCGTGCGCGGCAGGGTGACGGAAGGGACGAGCTGGCATACGATATGCCAATCGTCTCGCCTCCGCCCCGGCGCCGCGCGAGCCGGAATCCGCGACGGGAACGGTCGCCTGGAAGACGAGACGGGCCACCGCGCCGCCCGGCGGCGCTGCGGTTTTGCAATCGGGGGCGAGAGGGACGAGACTCGACCAATGCCCGACCGCGCCGGTTCGCGGACGAGGCCGACGGGACGGAAACGGCGAACAGAAGAGATGAGCCTCAACAGGCCGCTGAAACGATTGATCCTGTCCCTCGTCGCCGCCGCGCTCGCCGGCGCGCTCGCCGCCGCCTGCTCGCGGGCGTGGCGCGCCGGCGAACTCGAGGCGCTGCGCGAGGCCGGCCGCCACCGCCTCGTCTACACGACCTCGCAGCTCCAGAACGAGATCTCGCGGCAGGACCACATCCACCGCATCATCGCCCTCGACCCCGACGTCAAGGACGTGCTCGAGCGCAGTCCGGCGCGGCCCGGCACCTATCCGATCCACCGCAAGCTGGCGATGATCGGCATCGAGGCGAACACCGCGGCGATCTACGTGCTCTCGCGCACCGGCACCGTGATCGCGGCGAGCGACGACAGTTCGCCGGTGTCGGTGATCGGCACCAGCCATCTCGACCGGCCCTACTTCCTCTCCGCGCTGACCGACGGCAGCAGCGCCTTCTTCGGCATCGATCCGGCGACCGGACGCACCGCCTATTTCCTCGCCGAGGCGGTGCGCGACCAGGACGCGGTGATCGGCGTCACCGTCGTCAAGATCGATTTCACCACGCTGGAGGCGAGCTGGGAGGCGGCCGAGGAGGCGATCATCGTCACCGACGACAACGGCGTCGTGCTGCTGTCGGGAACCCCCCGCTGGCGCTACCGCACGCTCGCCCCGCTCGCGGCGCCCGAGCGGGCCGAGATGGCCTTCTCCGACCGCTACAACGGCGAGAGCCTCGAGCCGCTCGGCATCGCCCGGCTCGGGCGGGCGGGCGGCGATCCGGTGATCGCGCTGCGCGGCACCTCCGGCGTGCGCTCCTACCTGATGCAGAGCGCCAAACTGTTCGAACAGAACCTCACCGTCTCGCGGCTCAGCGACATGACCCCGGTGGAGGCGACGGCGCGCGACGGTGCGATCATCGGCGCCGGCGGCTCGGGCCTTTTGATGCTGCTCGCCCTCTATCTGCGCCAGAGGCAGCGGGCGCTGGCGCTGGCGCGCCGCTCCGAGGGCCAGATGCGGGCCGCGGTGGAGGCGCGCACGCTCGAACTGCGCGTCGCCAACGAGAGCCTTTCGGCAGAGTTCGCCGAGCACCGCCGCACCGAACAGGAATTGCGCCGGATCCAGGCCGAACTGCTGCAGGCCTCCAAGCTGGCGACGCTCGGGGCGACCTCGGCCGCACTCGCCCACGAGATCAACCAGCCGCTCGGGGCGATCGCCACCTATGCCGCCAGCGCCCGGCTGCTCGACCGGCGCGGCGAGCGCGAGGGCGTGATCGAGAACATCGACGCCATCGCCGCCCTCGTCGAGCGGATCGCCGCGATCACCGGCAATCTGAAGCGCTTCGCCCGCAAGAGCCAGGGCGACCCGGCGGTCGTCTTCCCGCTGCGCGAGGCGGTGGAGCGGGTGCTGATGCTGGTCGGGCCCCAGGCCCGCGGCGCCGGCATCGCCATCGAGGTGGTGTCGGAGGGCGAGGCGGTGGTGCGTGCGCCGCCGGTACCGGTCGAGCAGGTCATCCTCAACCTCCTGCAGAACGCGATGGACGCGCTCACCGGACGGCCGGACCCGGCGATCCGGATCGTGATCGGCGAAGACGGCGGCGAGGCGGTGCTTCGGGTCGCCGACAACGGCTCCGGCATCGCGGCCGAGGCGCTGGAGCGGCTGTTCGAGCCCTTCTTCACCACCAAACCGAGCGGCGTCGGCCTCGGTCTCGGCCTCTCGATCTCCCATGGCATCGTCGAAAGCCTCGGCGGCGCCCTGTCGGCCTCGAACCGCGACGAGGGCGGCGCGGAACTGGACCTGCGCCTGCCGCTCCACGGCGCCGTCCCGACGGCGAGCAAGGAAATCACCCATGCCTGATCGCTCCGACGCGACCCCCGTTCTTCTCGTCGACGACGAGGAGCCGATGCGCCGGGCCGTCGAGCAGTGGCTGCGGCTGTCGGGCCACCCGGTCGAGGCCTTCCCCGCCGCGGCGCCGGTGCTCGATCGCATCCGCCACGACCACCCCGGCATCCTCGTCACCGACCTGAGGCTGCCCGGCATGGACGGCATGGAACTGCTGCGCCGTGTGCTCGCCCTCGACCCGGACTTCCCCGTCGTCGTGATGACCGGCCACGGCGACGTCACCACCGCCGTCGAGGCGATGAGGCTCGGCGCCTACGACTTCGTCGAGAAGCCGTTCGCGCCGGAGCGCTTCATCGAGATCGTCGGGCGGGCCGGGGAGAAGCGGCGGCTGGTGCTCGACAATCGCCAGCTGAGGCGGGCGGCGGCCGAGGATTCGCTCGAGAGCCGCATCGTCGGCACCTCGGCGGCGGCGCGGCGGCTGCGGGCGGCGGTGGCCGAGATCGCCACCAGCGACGCCTCGGTGGTGCTGCACGGCGAGACCGGGGCCGGCAAGGACCTCGTCGCCCGGGCGATCCACGACTTCGGCCGCCGGGCACGTCATCCCTTCGTCGCCGTCAACTGCGCCGCGATCCCGGAGACCATGGTCGAGAGCGAACTGTTCGGCCACGAGGCCGGCGCCTTCACCGGGGCGCTCGCCCGCCGCATCGGCAAGTTCGAGCATGCCCACCGCGGCACCCTGTTCCTCGACGAGATCGAGAGCATGCCGGCGGCGGTGCAGGCCAAGCTGCTCCGGGCGCTGCAGGACCGGGCGATCGAGCGGCTCGGCTCCAACAAGCTGGTCGAGGCCGACATCCGCACCGTGGCGGCGAGCAAGGTCGACCTCAAGGCCGCCGGCGCCGAGGGCCGGTTCCGGCCCGACCTCTACTACCGGCTCTGCGTCGTCGAGCTGCACATCCCGCCGCTGCGCGAGCGCGGCGACGACGTCGTGCTGCTGTTCGAGCATTTCGTCGCCGCGAGCTGCGAGCGCCACGGCCGCGACAAGCGCCCGATCGGGGCCGGCACGCTGGCGGCGCTGCGCGGCCATTCGTGGCCCGGCAACGTGCGCGAGCTGCGCAACGCCGCCGAACGCTACGCCCTCGGATTCGGTACCGCCCTGGAGCCGCGGCTCGACGGGGCGATGCCGGCCGGGGGCGAAGCGCCGGCACGCACCCTCGCCGAGGTGCTCGAGGAGACCGAGCGGAGGCTGATCGAGCGCTGCCTCGCCGAGACCGGCGGAAACATCGCCGCCGCGATGGAACGTCTCGGCCTGCCCCGGCGTACTCTCAACGAGAAGATGGCCCGCCTCGGCATCGACCGCGCCGCCTTCGTCGAGAGCGGCCGAGACGGCGGCTGAGCCGCACCGCGTCGTCTCCCGGCTCCGGCAAGCGATCGGCGGATTTCCGCCGACACCCCCTCCGATCATCGGCGGCATCTTGCCTAAACCGGTTCAGGCCCGTTTCGGCCCGCTCGGACTTCAATCGATAAACTCGAACGATTCCAGGTTCTTCCTCCTCCCCGGCAGGGCGCGGAGCGACTTGGCACGCCTGTTGCCATTCATCCGGCAGCCAAGGAAAGGCAGCACGCGGCGCCCCGTCCCTACGAGGGTGCCGTCGAAGACAAGTCACCCCAGGGTTCGAAACGCGACGGCTCCCGCGCGGGCCGCGTTCGAAAGAAGGAAACGTTCATATGTCTACTCAATCGATTGCAGCCCCGCCGGTGGCGCATTCCGCCAACCGCTGGGTACAGCTCGTCGTCGGCATGGTCTGCATGGTCGCCGCCGCCAACATCCAGTATTCCTGGACGCTGTTCGTGCCGGAGATCGAAGCCGCCCACGGCTGGACCCGCGCCTCGATCCAGGTCGCCTTCACCATCTTCGTCGTCGTCCAGACCTGGGCCTCGCCGATCGTCGGCTATTTCATCGACCGCTACGGTCCGCGCAACGTCGTCATGTTCGGCGGCCTGATGACCGGCCTGTCCTGGGTGATCGATTCCCAGGCCGCCTCGCTGACCGGCTTCTACATCGGCGCCATCGCCGGCGGCATCGGTGTCGGCTGCGTCTACGCCACCTGCATCAACAATGCGCTGAAGTGGTTCCCGGATCGCCGCGGCCTCGCCGTCGGCCTCACCGCGGCCGGCTACGGCTCGGGCACCGCCCTCACCATCCTGCCGATCGCGGCGGTGATCGCCTCGAGCGGCTACCAGACCGCCTTCTTCTGGTTCGGCCTGCTCCAGGGCGCCGTGATCCTCGTCGCCTGCTGGGGCCTCAAGGCGCCGATCAAGGGCGAGGTCAAGTTCTCCGACGCCGTCATCCAGTCGCGCCGTGACTACACCCTCAAGGAAGCCCTGCAGACCAAGGTGTTCTGGGTCATGCTGGTGATGTTCACCTGCACCGTGACCGGCGGCCTGATGGCGGTCGCCCAGCTCGGCGTCATCGCCTCCGACCTCGGCGTCAAGGAGTTCGAGGTCAACCTCTACTTCTTCGCCATGGCCGCGCTGCCCTTCGCCCTGATGCTCGACCGCATCCTCAACGGCGTGTCGCGCCCGCTGTTCGGCTGGGTTTCCGACCGGATCGGCCGCGAGAAGACGATGTTCATCGCCTTCACCATGGAAGGCCTCGGCATCGTCGCCCTCGCCTACTTCGGTCACAACCCGTGGGCCTTCATCATCCTCTCGGGTGTCGTGTTCCTAGCCTGGGGTGAAGTCTACAGCCTGTTCTCGGCCACCGCGGCCGACACCTTCGGCAGCGCCCACATCGGCAAGATCTACGGCGTGCTCTACTGCGCCAAGGGCATCGCCGCCCTGCTCGTGCCGCTCGGCAACGTGCTGATGGAGATCACCGGCACCTGGGCGTCCGTTCTCTACACCGTCGCCTGCATGGACATCCTCGCCGCGGTCCTCGCGATCACCGTGCTGCGTCCGATGCTGGTGCGCCACCACGAGGGCAACGGCGTCGTCTACACCTCCAAGGTGGTGCACGCCTGATCCGTCCCGACGAAGCGCCGGTCCCCTCGGGGACCGGCGCCCCTTCTCGGAGCCCCTCCTCCCCGGGGGGCTCCGGCTCCGGGCGTATCGATCCCTCGAACGCCCGTCTTCCACGGCCGGTTCTCGCGTTCCGGCCGTTTCCCCCAGCGACTTGCGCCCCGTTTCTCGTCCGAGAGGCGGGGCGCTTTTTCGTGTCCCGGCTCCCGATCGCCGGGTCTGGTGCGGGCGAAAGGGATGTGAAATGGTCGCCCCGTGGTTCACGAACCGGCGTCAGGGGGACGCCGGCACACCGGTCGGCTCGATGGCCTTTCGTCTCCTGCGCCGCCTGCTCCTCGCGCTCGTCGTCGTGGTGGCCGGCCTCGTCCTGCTCGTCGGCCTGCTGGTGCCGATCTACGCCGTCGCCGCACCGCCGGCCTCGACGCTGATGCTGCGCGATCTCGTCCTCCGCGGCGGTTACGAGCGGGTCTGGGTGCCCTTCGAGAAGATCTCGCCCTACCTGGTGCGCTCGGTGATCATGAGCGAGGACGGGCGCTACTGCGAGCACGGCGGCGTCGACTGGGACGCGCTCAACCTCGTGCTCGACGGCGCCGGCGAGGGCGGGCCCTCGCGCGGAGCCAGCACCATCGCCATGCAGACGGTCAAGAATCTGTTCCTGTGGCCCTCGCGCTCCTACCTGCGCAAGGCGGTGGAGATCCCGCTGGCGCTCTATGCCGACGTCACCTGGTCGAAGCGACGGACCATCGAGATCTATCTCAACACCGCCGAGTGGGGCGAGGGGATCTTCGGCGCCGAGGCGGCGGCCAACCACTATTTCGGCAAACCGGCCGAGAAACTGACCCGGCGCGAGGCGGCGCTGCTGGCGGCGGCCCTGCCCAATCCGTTCCTGCGCAATCCCGGCAAGCCGTCGCGGGCGCTCACCCGCTACGCCGGGACGATCGAGAAGCGCGAGCGCCAGTCGGGGGCCTACGTCAAGTGCGTCTTCACGTCCTGACCCGCGGCCCGGGAGGGTGCGACCCGTCGCGGATGTCCGGGGGCACCGCCCGGCCGGCCGGCGCCCGCGCGGGTGCGCCCGCGCACGAAAGCTTCGACGGGTCGACGCCTGCCGTGCCCGGCACGAACGCCGGTTTCCGCGGCCCGGCGGCCAGTTTTTTTCACCGCCGGGCTGGCCAAAACCGGCCACAGTCTGTATAAGCCCGGCCATTCTCGTGGATGAGCGGCTGTACGCGTCCCGCGACCGACGATCGCGCGCGGGTGCCGACAGACGATGGAGTTTGACCCATGGCAGTGCCGAAAAGGAAAACCACGCCGTCGAAGCGTGGCATGCGTCGCTCGGCCGACGCGCTGAAAGCCCCGACCTACGTCGAGGACAAGACGTCGGGCGAACTGCGTCGCCCGCACCACGTCGACCTCAAGACCGGCATGTACCGCGGCCGCCAGATCCTGGAGCCGAAGGAATCGGTCTGATCGGCGTTTCGCCCGGCCAGCCGGGCGCCGACGATGTTCGAAGGAAGGGCCGGCCATCAGGTCGGCCCTTTTTCGTGGATGAAGCGTGGATGGCCGCGCCGCCGGCCGTTCCTTTCCGTCCGGAGCCTGGCCGATGTCGATCCCGCTGACCGTGATCCCCCTCGTCGTCTTCAACGTCTTCGTCTTCTGGTTCGCGCCCGGTACCGGCGGCGATCCATGGCTCGCCCCGCTGTTCACGGTGGAGATGCCCTCGGCGGCGCGGTTCACGCTGACGGCCGGCGATGCGCTGCTGATCGCCGGCATCGGCTTCCTGTTCCTCGAGGTGCTCAAGGCGACGCGGACCGGCTCGGCGACGCTCGCCGACCACATGCTGTCGATGGTGGTCTTCGTCGTCCACCTCGTCGAATTCCTCGTCGTCGCCGCGGCGGCCCACCCGGTCTTCGCCATCCTCACCGTCATCGCCTTCGTCGACGTCGTCGCCGGCTTCTCGGTCACCATCGCCGGGGCGCGGCGCGACGTCGCCTTCGACCGCGAGGGGCGTTGAGCCCGTGTGGCGGGCGGCGGGCTGCGAGCGGGGAGGGGGCGAACCGTGAAGGGGGCTGCGAGTCGTCGCCGGCCGTGATGCCCGGCTCGCGAATGTCCGCCACGTCGGAACTTCACGAGGGTGTGGCCTGACCGGCCGGCGCCCGGTCGGGCTTGCCCGCGCTCGTCAAGGTGCGGCGGGTCGGGACGAGACGATCTGGGCATGAGGTCGTCCCGGTTCGGGACGAAGCGGCGCGCCGTGGCTGGCGAGGCGTCCTCCCGGGCGGCGCCCGACCAGGCCGGGCCGGGGCCGCAGGGCGCCTCAGGCGCTGCGGGAATGGAGGAAGCCGGGCTCGATGCGGCTGGCGAGCCGTCCGGCGCCGGCGTAGGCCTCGGCGGCCCGCGGTGCCACGGCGTCGTCGGCGCGGCGGCCGCGGCGTTCGCCGGCCGAGCCGTTCTCGCGGTTGGCGATGAGCTGGGTCAGATAAGGCGCCGAGGGGCTTTCGCGGCGGAAGAACTCGCGGCGGGGCTCGGGGGTGACGTCGAGCGTGACGACGGCGCGGCCCGCCGGGAAGGGCCTCTCGCGGCGGTCGTCGTCGCCGAGGTCCGAGGCGGCGGCGGCCGGCGCCCGGTCGGGCTTGCCCGCGCTCGTCAAGGTGCGGCGGGTCGGGACGAGACGATCTGGGCATGAGGTCGTCCCGGTTCGGGACGAAGCGGCGCGCCGTGGCTGGCGAGGCGTCCTCCCGGGCGGCGCCCGACCAGGCCGGGCCGGGGCCGCAGGGCGCCTCAGGCGCTGCGGGAATGGAGGAAGCCGGGCTCGATGCGGCTGGCGAGCCGTCCGGCGCCGGCGTAGGCCTCGGCGGCCCGCGGTGCCACGGCGTCGTCGGCGCGGCGGCCGCGGCGTTCGCCGGCCGAGCCGTTCTCGCGGTTGGCGATGAGCTGGGTCAGATAAGGCGCCGAGGGGCTTTCGCGGCGGAAGAACTCGCGGCGGGGCTCGGGGGTGACGTCGAGCGTGACGACGGCGCGGCCCGCCGGGAAGGGCCTCTCGCGGCGGTCGTCGTCGCCGAGGTCCGAGGCGGCGGCGGCCGGCGAAACGGCGCGGCGGCGCGTTTCGATCCCTCCCCTGCCGTAGCCCTCGACGCCCGTGATGCGCATGACCCGCTTTCCGTGCCGTTCCGGGACGATGCCGACCGGCGCCGTCATCCTCCATCCCGGCGGAGCAAGGCCCGGGCCGGGGCGGCCGGACGGCGCGAGCGAATCGCGCGGCTCCGCCGCAATGGTTAACCGAACGTTAACAGAGTGGCGGAATCATGAAAAGCCGGCCGGCCGGACGCGGCCCGAAGGCCGTCGGGGTCGCGCGAATCGCAGCGCGGACATGCGAACGCCCGGCCAGGGGCCGGGCGCGGGTGGTGGTCATCGTCGTGGTCGCGGGTCGGGCGGTGTTCCCGGCCGGTCCTGCGGGTTCCGACGGGCCGATCCGCCGGGATGTCCGACGGGATCTCCGCAAGCGCGGCCAGCCGGCTTCTCGTCCGGGCCGAGGGTCAGTCCGTGCCGGCGCCGAGCTTGTCGAGCCGGCGCTGCATCGCCTCCATCTGGGCCTTCAGCGCGTCGAGCTCCGGGCTGCGGGTGGCGGCGGCCGGCTCGGCCGGGCGGGCGGCCTCGTCGGAGGCGGTCTCGCCCGGGGCGAAGGGCATGAACATCCTGAGTGCCCGCTCGAACAGCTCGGAGTTGCGGCGGATCTGCTCCTCCATCGCCTCGACGCCCTTGCCGCCGAAGGCGCTGGTCATGTGGGTGCGGAACTTCTCCTGCTCGCGGGTCAGCGACTGGATCGACTGCTCGAGATAGCTCGGCACCAGCGCCTGCATGCTGTCGCCGTAGAAGCGGATCAGCTGGCGCAAAAAGGCGACCGGCAACAGGTTCTGGCCCTTGCCCTCCTGCTCGAAGATGATCTGGGTCAGCACCGAGCGGGTGATGTCCTCGCCGGACTTGGCGTCGTGGACGATGAAGTCCTCGCCGCCCTTGAGCATCTCGGCGAGATCCTCGAGGGTGACGTAGGTGCTGGTGCCGGTGTTGTAGAGCCGCCGGTTTGCGTATTTCTTGATGATGGTCGGTTCGTCGGTCTTGGCCATGGGGGTCGCGTTCCTCACCCGGTGCCGCGTTCTCGCCGATCGCCGCCCGGCGGTTCCCTCCGCCCGCGATGACGCTGCGCAGCATTCCTATCCCGACGCAGCCTAAGGCGTTTTTTGCGACCCGGCCACTGGTTTTCGCGGAGCAGCGACGAGGGGGCGCGCGCCCTGCCGAACATGTCGCGCGGCGGCTCGCCGCAGAACGACCAAATGACACCTCCGGCGCGGTTGACAGCGGGGCCGCAAACCTCCTCTAGTTCTTCGCAGCGCAGCACGATGCGCGGGACGAAACGCTCCGTCGGCGCGGCGGACGGCTCGTCGCCAAAGAGCACGCCGGGAGAAAGTCATGTCCGACATCGTCATCGTTTCCGCCACCCGAACGGCCGTCGGTTCGTTCAACGGCGCCTTCGCCTCCGTTCCGGCCCACGATCTCGGCGCCGCGGTGATCAAGGCCGCGCTCGGCCAGGCGAAGGTCGAGGCCGGCGAGGTCGACGAGGTGATCCTCGGCCAGGTGCTCACCGCCGGCCAGGGCCAGAACCCGGCGCGCCAGGCGTCGATCAACGCCGGCCTGCCGATCGAGACGACCGCCTTCGGCATCAACCAGCTCTGCGGCTCGGGCCTGCGCGCCGTCGCCCTCGGCATGCAGCAGATCGCGAGCGGCGACGCCGGCATCGTCGTCGCCGGCGGCCAGGAGAGCATGTCGCTCGCCCCGCACTGCGCGCATCTGCGCGGCGGCGTGAAGATGGGCGACTTCCAGATGATCGACACCATGATCCGCGACGGTCTGTGGGACGCCTTCAACGGCTACCACATGGGCACCACGGCCGAGAACGTCGCCCGCGAGTTCCAGATCACCCGCGACGAGCAGGACGCCTTCGCCGTCGCCTCGCAGAACAAGGCCGAGGCGGCGCAGAAGGAAGGCCGCTTCGACAGCCAGATCACGCCCTACGTCATCAAGACCCGCAAGGGCGACGTCGTCGTCGACAAGGACGAGTACATCCGCGCCGGCACCACGCTCGACGCGGTCGCCAAGCTGCGGCCGGCCTTCTCCAAGGACGGTTCGGTCACCGCCGGCAACGCCTCCGGCCTCAACGACGGCGCCGCCGTCGTCGTGCTGATGAGCGCCGCCGAGGCCGAGAAGCGCGGCCTGACGCCGCTGGCGCGGATCGCCTCGTGGTCCACCGCCGGCGTCGATCCGGCGGTGATGGGCACCGGCCCGATCCCGGCCTCGAAGAAGGCGCTGGAAAAGGCCGGCTGGTCGAAGGAGGATCTCGATCTCGTCGAGGCCAACGAAGCCTTCGCCGCCCAGGCCTGCGCCGTCAACAAGGGCCTCGGCTGGGACACCTCCAAGGTCAACGTCAACGGCGGCGCCATCGCCATCGGCCACCCGATCGGCGCCTCGGGCGCCCGGGTCCTCGTCACGCTGCTGCACGAGATGGCGCGGCGCGACGCGAAGAAGGGCCTCGCCACGCTCTGCATCGGCGGCGGCATGGGCGTCGCCATGTGCCTCGAGCGCTGAGGCCCCGTGAAGGCGGGGCCGGCCCGTTCCGGCCGGCCGCCGCAGCGGGAAGATGTTGCGCCAGGTCAACGACCCGGCGCGGCCGATCTGCGACACGTCCTCCTGCGCGACGTGCCTTCGCGGACGGCCGTCGATCCAGAAAATTCAAACAGGGGGAGAACACCATGTCTGTCGCAGTCGTCACCGGCGGAACCCGCGGCATCGGCGCCGCCATCGCGAAGGGTCTCAAGGAGGCCGGCTACACCGTCGCCGCCACCTTCGCCGGCAACGTCGAGAAGGCCGAGGCCTTCAAGGCCGAGACCGGCATCCACGTCTACCAGTGGGACGTCGCCGACGAGGCCGCCTGCGCCGCCGGCCTCGCCAAGGTCGAAGCCGAACTCGGCCCGGTCGCCGTGCTCGTCAACAACGCCGGCATCACCCGCGACGGCATGTTCCACAAGATGAGCTTCGAGCAGTGGAAGGCGGTGCTCTCCACCAACCTCGATTCGATGTTCACGATGACGAAGCCGCTGATCGACGGCATGCGCGAGCGCGGCCACGGCCGCATCATCAACATCTCCTCGATCAACGGCCAGAAGGGCCAGATGGGCCAGACCAACTACTCGGCCGCCAAGGCCGGCGTGATCGGCTTCACCAAGGCGCTCGCCCAGGAGAACGCGCGCAAGGGCGTCACCGTCAACTGCATCTGCCCCGGCTACATCGACACCGACATGGTGGCGGCGGTGCCGGAGAAGGTGCTCGAGAGCATCATCGCCGGCATTCCGGTCGGCCGGCTCGGCAAGGCCGAGGAGATCGCCGCGCTCTGCGTCTACCTCGCTTCGCCGGCGGCCGGCTTCATGACCGGCGCCGTGCTGACGATCAACGGCGGCCAGTATATCGCCAACGGCTGATCGCCGGCGGTATCGTCACAGGGCCGCGGGATGCCTCGCGCCCGACGCGTCGATGAAAAACCCGGGGTGCGCCGACCGCGCGCCCCGGGTTTTTTGTCTCGTTCGGAACAGGCCGCCCCCCGGCGTTCGTCAGCCGCCCTTCGAGAGATCCCCGGACAGGAAGGCGCCGGCGGGCAGCAGGCTGTTCACGCAGGCCTGGAACGAATGGTAGAGGTCGGGTTTGCCGGCGAAGATCTCGGCGGAGGGCCGGCCGGCCTCGTCGATCTCGGCGAACCAGCCGCCATTGTCATGGTCGATGAAGCGGGCGGCGACGAAGTCCCAGATCCGCTCGTACCATTCGGCGTAGAGCGGGTCGCCGTCGAGGTGCCAGAGCACCGCGGCGGCGCCGATGCCCTCGGTGTTCGGCCACCACAGCCGCAGGCGCTGCAGCGGCCGATCGTCCCAGTCGAGGGTGTAGAAGAAGCCGCCGCGCTCGTGGTCCCAGCCGTCGCGTACGGCGTTGGCGAACAGGCCGCGGGCGGCCTCGGCCATCCACGCCGACGCCTTGCCCTCCAGATGCCGGAGCTGGATCAGCAGCCGGGCCCATTCGAGGGCGTGGCCCGGGGTGGTGCCGGCCGGGCGGAACATCGGGTTGCCGGAATAGGTACGGTCGATCTCCCAGCCGGGGGTGAAATGCTCCGGCATGCGCCAGCCGCAGGCGCGGGCCTTGTCGTCCGCCAGCAGCGCGGCGATCGACAGAGCCTTATCGAGGAAGATACGTTCGCCGGTGGCGTCGTAGGCCGCCATCAGACCCTCGAGCGTGTGCATGTTGGCGTTGGCGCCGCGGTAGGGCATCTCCTGCGACCAGTCGGCGGAGAATTCCTCGCGCATCGCGCCGGGCGAGGCTTCCCAGAACCGCTCCTCGATCACCGTGGCGACGTCGGCGAGCAGCCGGTCGGCGTCGGGGTGGCCGATGCGCTTGGCCGAGGCGGCGGCGAGCAGGACGTGGCAGTGGCCGTAGGCGAGCTTGTCGGCGACGACGGGACCCTCCGTCGTGGCGCTCCAGACGTAGCCGCCGTTGCGGGCGTCGCGATGGCCGTTCCACAGGAAGCGCATACCCTGGTCGACGGCGTCGTGGAAGCCCGGGCAGCCGAGCGCGGTCGCCAGCGAGAAGCAGTGGACGAGGCGGGTCGACTGGAACAGCTCGAAGGCTTCGTCGGCCCCGTGCAGCGGCCGGCCGTCGAGGCCGAGCATGCGATAGCCGCCGGGGCCGTCGGCGCTGGCCCGGTGGAAGTCGAGCAGCGCGAACATCTCGCGCTCCAGCCAGGCGCGGTGACGGGGGCGGGCGGCGAGCGGCGTCATCGTCTGTCTTCCTCCATGGGTGGCGACCGTCGCGGTGCTCTCGTCCGCGCGGGCGCTTCGATTCCTTCGGCAGGCAGCTTCCTCCGCCGGCCTGCGGCGATCAATGGGGTTGCGACGCGAGCGGGCCGGAGGCCGGACGATGCCGGAACGTCACTCTTTTCGAAATTGAGCATCCGGCGCGAGGACGATGCCTTGAAAGGCGAGCGCCATTCCGCTTCTTTAGGGCCGCGGTATCGGCCGGACCGACGGCGAGCCCGGTGAAGAGTGACGACATGCGCGACATCGAGATGCCCGAGCAGGAAGCCGAGCTCCTGCGCGAAACCTATCGCAGCGCCACGACCCGGGTGATTCTCGAATACGGATCGGGTGGTTCCACCGCCTTCGCCGCGACGTTGCCGGGCAAGTTCATCATCAGCGTCGAATCCGATCGCGACTGGGCGCGCGATCTCCAGCTCGAACTCGACGCCGGGCCGACGCTCTCGCCCGCGATCCTCTACCACGTCGACATCGGACCGACGGGGAGCTGGGGGCGGCCGGTCGACTTCAGCCACTGGCAGCGGTTCCACGGCTATCCGCTCGCGGTGTGGAAGGAACCCTTTTTCCGCCACCCCGACGTGGTGCTGATCGACGGCCGGTTCCGCCCGGCCTGTCTGGTCGCGACGGCCCTCAACATCTCGCGGCCGGTGCGCGTCCTGTTCGACGACTATGCCAAGCGGCAGACCTACCACGTCGTCGAGGAGTTCATCCGGCCGTCGACACTCGTCGGGCGGATGGCGGTGTTCGACCTCGAGCCCGGGCTGCTCGACGCCGGCCGGATCGACACCATCATGGAGGCCTTCTCGCAGGCGACGAGCGAGGAGAACGCCGGATACAAGCGCCCGGCCTGATCCGGCACGGACCCCGCGCGTCCCGATCCGCCCCTCAGGCGTCCGCGAAGGTCAGCTGGACCTTGACGGCGCGGCTGCGGTCGCCGGCCTCGGCGAAGGCGGCGAGGGCGTCGGTCACGTCGAAGCGCGCGGTGATGATCGGCGAGACGTCGATCGCGCCGCTCGAGATCGCCCGCACCGCCTCGGCGTATTCGCCGGCGAAACGGTGGGTGCCGACGAGGGCGATCTCCTTGCCGACCAGCATGTTGACCGGAACGGGCAGGTCGCCGGCGACGCCGACCTGGACGATGGTGCCGGTCGGCCGGGTCGCGGCGATGGCGGCGCGCAGGGCCGGGGCCGCGGCCGAGCATTCGAAGACGACGTCGAAATGGCCCTTGTCGGCGAAATAGGCTTCGAGAGCCTCGCCGTCGCGGCCGACGTTGATCGTGCGCGTCGCGCCCATCCGCGCGGCGACGGCGAGCGTCGCGTCCTGAAGGTCGGTGACGACGATCTCGGCGGCGCCGGCGCGCGCCGCGAGGGCGACGCAGAGCGCGCCGATCGGCCCGGCGCCGGTGACGAGCACGGCCTTGCCGGAAAGGTCCGGCGCGCGGGAGAGCGCGTGGAGGCAGACCGCCAGCGGCTCGGCGCAGGCGGCCTCGCCGAGCGAGACGTTCGGGCCGACCGGCTCGCATTGCAGGGCATCGACGACGATCAGGTCGCGGAAGGCGCCCTGCTCGTGGGGAAAGCGCAGCGCCGAGCCGAAGAAGCGCATCGACAGGCAGTGGATCGGCAGGCCCTCGGCGCAGTAGCGGCAACGGCCGCAGGGCCGGCTCGGATTGAGCGCGACCCGGTCGCCGACGGCGAGCGTGGAGACGCCGGCGCCGAGCGCCGCCACCGTGCCGGCGACCTCGTGGCCGAGGATGATCGGCTCGCGGACCCGGATCGGGCCGAAGCCGCCGTCCTGATAGTAGTGGAGGTCGGAGCCGCAGATGCCGCCGGCGCCGATGCGCACCAGCACCTCGCCGGATCCGGGAGGCGGCACCTCCTCGGTCTCGACGCGGATGTCGTTGCGGCCGTGCAGCCGGCAGACGCGGGTCTTCATGGGGATCACCTGTCGAAGAGGACGGACGGCAGCCAGGTGGCGAGGGCCGGCACGTAGGAGACGAGCAGCAGCACCAGGATGTTGGTGAGCAGGAACGGGGCGATGGCGCGGATCACCGGGGTCAGCGGCAGCCGCGCGATGTTGGCGCAGATGAACAGGCAGACGCCGATCGGCGGGGTCGTCAGGCCGATCATCAGGTTGAGCACGGCGAAGGTCGCAAAGTGCAGCGGGTCGATGCCGACGGCCTGGGCCAGCGCCAGCAGCGGCACGAACAGGATGATCAGCGCCGCGATCGTCTCCATGAACATGCCGACGACGAGCAGCAGGATGTTGATGATCAGGATCACCGCGAAGCGGTTGTCGGTGATCGAGAGCACCGCGTCGGCGATGGTCTGCGGGATGCGTTCGGAGACGAGGATCCAGCCGAAGACGTTGGCGAAGCCGACGAGGACGAGGATGGCCGCGGCCGAGACGGCGCTGTCGACCAGGATGCGCGGCACCTTGGCGAGCGGCAGGTCGCCGTAGACGAAGCGGCCGACGACGAAGGCGTAGACGCTGGCGACGACGGCGGTCTCGGTCGGGGTGGCGAGGCCGGAGAGCAGGCCGCCGACGATGAGGCCGGTCATGGCGAGGGCCCAGAAGGCGCCGGTGAAGGCGCCGATCAGTTCGCGGGCGCCCTGCCAGGGCTGGCGCGGGAAGCCGCGGCGCACGGCGATGACATAGGTCGTCACCATCATGGCGAGGCCCATCAGCACGCCCGGCACGGCGCCGGCGACGAACATCTTGCCCACCGAGATGCCCGAGAGCGCGCCGACGATGATCATCGGCACGCTCGGCGGGATCATCGGGCCGACGGTGGAGGAGGCGGCGGTGACGGCGGCGGAGAAGTCGGCGGGATAGCCGGCCTTCTTCATGCCGGGAATCATGACGCCGCCGATCGAGGCAGCGTCGGCGACGGCGGTGCCCGAGATGCCGCCGAACAGCATCGAGCCGGCGACGTTGGAGAGGCCGAGGCCGCCGCGCATCCAGCCGACGAGGGCGTTGGCGAAGCGGATGATGCGACCGGTGATGCCGCCGGCGTTCATCAGGTTGCCGGCGAGAATGAAGCCGGGGATGCAGAGCAGCACGAAGACGTCGATGCCGGCGTACATCTTCTGCGGGATGACGACGAGCGGGATGCCGGCGGCGAGCAGATAGGCGAGTGACGACAGGCCGAGCGTCACCGCTACCGGCACGCCGGCGAGCAGGCCGCCGACGAAGACGAGCAGGAGAATGGCGAGGTTCATGGGGTCTCGTCCTCGACGGGCGAAGGAGGCAGGCCGTCCGAGGCGCCGACGATCATGGCGAGGACGCGGGCGAGGGAGAAGATCAGCAGGCCGACGACGAGCACCAGCATGCTGGCGTGGACGACGTCCATGCGCCAGCCGAGGGCCGGGGCGGTCTGCATGGCGCCGATCGAGGTGTAGCGCCAGGCCGGGACCACGAGGAAGGCCATCAGCAACGCCGTCGCCGCCGCCGAGAACAGGCGCAGCCGGCGCGGCCAGCGGCCGGGCAGGCTCTCGCAGGCGAGATCGACGTTGACGAGGTCGCCGCTGCGGTAGGACAGGCCGGCGCCGAAGGCGGCGAGGAACAGGAGCGCGAAGCGGGTCAGTTCCTCGGTCCAGACCGGGGAGGAGTGGACGAGCGAGCGGCCGATCACCTGGATCAGCACCGCGACGATCAGGACCGCGAAGGCGAGGCCGGTGGCGGTCCGGCAGACCCGCGCGAGAAGGTCGATGGCTTTCGTGACGGGCATGGATGTCGCCTCGGTGTTGCGGGCCGGCGGCCGGGAATCCGACGACGGGCGGACGAGGGCCACCCTCGATGCGGCCCGCCCAGCGCCCCTCGCAGGGCCGCCCGCCGACCCCGCGAGGGGCCGGCGGGCACCGACTCGGCTCAGCGCGCGAACAGCTGCTCGACGTAGGGCTTGATCTCGGCCGAGACGTTGGCGAGCACGGCGTCCCTGGCCTTGGCGGCGAAGGCGGCGGTGTCGACGTCGACGAAGGTCATGCCCTTGCCCTCGAGGTCGGTGACGAGGGCGGCCTCGTCGGCGACGAAGAGCTCGCGCTCATAGGCCTGGGCCCGGGTCGCGGCTTCCTGGACGGCGGCCTTGTCGGCGTCCGACAGCCTGTTCCAGGAGAGCTCGGAGATCGTCAGGTAGATCCACGAGCGGACGTGCTCGGTCTTGTTGATGAACTTCTGGACCTCGTTGAAGTTCGCCGACTTGATCAGCGCCAGTGGGTTCTCCTGGCCGTCGATGGTGCCGTTCTGCAGCGAGGTGAAGACCTCGGAGAAGGCCATCGGCGTCGGGCTGGCGCCGAGCGCCTGCCAGACCGCGAGGAACAGCGGCACGTTGGGCACGCGCATGCGCAGGCCGGCGAGATCGTCCGGGGTGGTGATGGCGCGGTTCGAGGTGAGGTTGCGCGGGCCGCGGGCGAAATAGGCGAGCGGGCGGATCTGGGCGCGCTGGACGATCTCGGCCTCGATGGCGTCGCCGATCTCGCCGCCGGCGACCTCGTCCATGTGCTCGAGCGAGGCGTAGGCGTAGGGCACGGCGAGCAGGGCGGCCATCGGCGCCCAGTTCTGCAGGGATTCGCCGGTGATGGTCATGTCGGCGGTGCCGAGCTGCATGCCGTTGATGAGGTCCATCTCCTTGCCGAGCGACTCGTTGGGATAGACCTCGACGGCGACGCGGCCTTCGGTGAGGGCGGCGACCTCCTCGGCGAATTTCAGCGACGCCTTGTGCCAGATGTTCTCCTCGTTGCCGAGGTGGCCGAGCTTCAGCGTCACGTCGGCGGCGAGCGCCGAGCCGGTCATCATCACGCCGGCGAGCGTCGCGGCGAGGGTGCGGGCGAAGGTTCTTCTGGTCAGCATCGTTTCCTCCCTTGGTGTGAAAGTCTTTCCGCCCCGCCCGGGCGGCCGCCCGCTCGCTGCGGAGCGGACCGTCGGACGCGGGGCCGTCATTCGGCCTCGAAGTAGCCGGGCACGGTGTCGGCGATCCTCGGCAGGTCGACGAGGATCTCGCGCAGGTGGCCGCGCATCGCCGCCTCGGCCTCGGCGGCGCGGCCCTCGGCGAGGGCGTCGACCACGGCCTCGTGCTGCAGGATCAGCTTCTCCATCGGGAACTGCATGAAGGAGAGGAAGCGGACCCGGTCCATCTGCGACTTCGATTCCTCGATCACCTTCCAGGCGCCGCCGCGGCCGGCGAGGTCGGCGAGGGTGTGGTGGAAGCGGTCGTCGAGCTCCATGAAGCCCTTGCGGTCGACGGCCGCGGCCGCCTCGCGCTGGGCGGCGAGCAGGCGGCGCAGCGTCGCCAGCGCCCCGGCCGGCAGCGAGCCCGCGAGCAGGCGGACGATGTCGGCCTCGACCGCTTCGCGCACGAAGCGGGCGTCCATCACCGCGGTCCTCGAGATCTTGCGCACGAAGGTGCCGCGCTGGGGGCGGACCTCGACGAGGCCGTCCTCGGCGAGCTTGATGAAGGCCTCGCGCACCGGCTGGCGGCTGACGGCGTAGATCCGCGCGATCTCGGATTCGGAGAGCGGGGCGCCGGGAGCGAGATCGGAGCGGATGATGCGCTCGCGCAGGACGCGCCGCAGCTGCGGCCCGACCGGAACGGCGAGATTGAGCGTCCATCCCTCCTGCGCGGCCGTCTCCACGGCACCCTCCTCCCTGTTGCCGGCACCTAACGCCATACTTCCATACTAGTCAACATCCATTTCGCTTGCTAGAACGCAAGAACCGGCGTTCCTGATGCCGGTGCGGTGACGAGCGGTCCGCGAGGGATCGGCCGGAACCGGCCGCGGCGTCCCGAGAGGCGTCCGGCGGGAGCGAAGAAGGGGAGGATTTGATGCGGCAGACGTGGCGGTGGTTCGGGCCGAAGGATCTGGTGTCGGTCGACGACATGCTCCAGGCCGGTGTCGAGGGCGTCGTCAGCGCGCTCCACCACGTGCCGGTCGGCACGGTGTGGACGGCGGAGGAGATCGAAAAGCGCAAGGCCGAGATCGGCCGGCGCAAGGACGGCTCGCCGTCGGGTCTTTCCTGGGAGGTGGTCGAGAGCCTCGCCCCGTCCGAGGACGTCAAGAAGCAGAAGGGCGAGTGGCGCGCCCATGTCGCCGCCTTCCGCGAGAGCCTGAAGAACCTCGCCGCCGCCGGCATCACCACCGTCTGCTACAACTTCATGCCGGTGCTCGACTGGACCCGCACCGACCTCGCCCACCGTGTTTCCCACGGCGGCACCTGCATGCGCTTCGACTTCACCGACTTCGCCGCCTTCGACATCCACATCCTGCAGCGGGCCGGCGCGGCGGAGGATTTTCCTCAGGAGGTGCGCGAGGAGGCCGAGCGCCGGTTCCGGTCCTGGTCGCAGGCCGACTGCGAGGCGATCACCCGCAACATCGTCTTCGGCCTGCCCGGCACCGACGAGCATCTCGACCTGCCGATGGTGCGCCGTCATCTCGCCGAATACGACGCGATCTCGCCGGAGGCGCTGCGGGCCAACTACGTCGCCTTCCTCGAGCAGGTGGTGCCGACGGCCGAGGAACTCGGCATCCGGCTCTGCTGCCACCCGGACGATCCGCCCTTCGCCCTGCTCGGCCTGCCGCGGATCATGTCGACCGAGGCGGACTACGCGGCGATGATGACCGCGGTGGACAGCCCGGCCAACGGCATCACGCTCTGCTCCGGCTCGCTCGGCGCCCGGCCCGACAACGACGTGCCGGGAATGATGGAGCGGCTCGGCGACCGGGTCCACTTCCTGCACATGCGCAACGTCAAGCGCGAGAGCGCCTCGATCGCCGGCTCGTTCCACGAGGCCGAGCATCTCGGCGGCGACACCGACATGGTCGCCTTCATCGCCGCGGTGCTGAAGGAGGAGACGCGCCGGCGCGCCGCCGGCCGGGCCGACTGGCAGATCCCGATGCGGCCCGACCACGGCCAGGACATCCTCGACGACCTCGGCCGGCGGGCCCAGCCGGGCTATCCCTCGATCGGCCGGCTCAAGGGCCTCGCCGAACTGCGCGGCATCATGACGGCGCTCGCCCACCCGGTCCACGGCCTCGGCGCGGCCTGAGCGGCGTCCGGGACGAGGTCCATCGCATTCGGTGCCGGCTTTTCCCTCGTCCTTCGAGACGGACCTTCGGTCCTCCTCAGGACGAGGGAAAAGAGCAAGTGATTGCCATGACATGATAAAACCATCGGAGGCCTCATCTTGAGGAGATCGCGGAGCGATCGTCTCGAAGGACGAGGCCGGGTGCGGCGACCGGTGAACCCGGCGTGCCGGTCCGCCGCTCAGCCCCGGCGAACCGAGGGGCGGGCGCGGTCGAGGCTGGCGATCAGGTCGCTGAAGCGGTCGCCCTGGACGACGACATGGGCGCGAAGGGCGGCGCGGGCCGCCTCGCCGTCGCCGGCGAGGATCGCCGCCATCGCCGCGCCGTGCTCGCGCGCCGAGGCGTCGAGCCGGTTGCGGACCCGGAGCTGCAGGCGTCGGTAGGGCCTGAGCCGCCGGTGCAGCGAGCGGCACTGCTCCTCGAGGAAGGCGCTGTGGCTCGCCGCGTAGACGGCGAGGTGAAAGGTCTCGTTCTCGTAGTAATAGGCATCGGTGTCGCCCTCGCGCCCGGCCGCGAGGCAGCGGTCGTGGGCGGCGAGCAGGGCGGCGCGGTCGGTCTCGGTGTGGCGGCGGGCGGCCAGCGCGCCGGCCATGCCTTCCAGCTCGGCCATCACCTCGAACATCTCGTAGAGCCGCTGCGGCGCCGGGTCGGCGACCACCGCCCCGCGGCGCGGCCGCATCTCGACGAGGCCGGTGGCCGAGAGCTGCATCAGCGCCTCGCGGACCGGCGTGCGCGACACGCCGAAGCGGCCGGCGAGCTGGGTCTCGTCGAGCCGCTCGCCGGGCGGATAGACGCCGCCGACGATGTCGTTCTCGATCTCGTCCCTGAGCTTTTGAAACGTGTTCGTGCTCATCGCGCCCCGCTGCCCCCGAGACCCGGCCGCCGCGCGGCGTCTCTCCCCGCGCTCCATAGCCGGTCGGCGGCGATCGTCAACCAGATCGCGCCGAGACGACGCCGGGACGTCGTTTGTTTCCTTGAACCGACTTCTTGTATACACGACAATTGACATTGTCGACAGGATCGCCGAGAACTTTCCCGATGCCGGAGCAACCGGCCGACAGGGAGGAGAGAAACATGCTCAAGACGAAAGGAGCCCTCGGGCTCGGCCTCGCGATCGCCGTCGGCCTCGCCGCCACGGCGGGCGCCGAAGCCGCCACCGTCCTCAAGGCCTCGCACCAGTTTCCGGGCGGCAAGGGCGACATCCGCGACGAGATGGTGCAGATGATCGCCCGCGAGGTCGCGGCCGCGAACGTCGACCTCGAGATCCAGGTCTTCCCCGGATCCTCGCTCTACAAGCCCAACGACCAGTGGAACGCGGTGACGCGCGGGCTGCTCGACATGACGTCCTTCCCGCTCGACTACGCGGCCGGGCGCCATCCGGAATTCTCGGCGACGCTGATGCCGGGCCTCGTCGGCAACTTCGACCGGGCGATGCGGCTCAACGATTCGCCCTTCATGGCCGACATCAAGAAGATCATCGACGACGCCGGCGCCATCGTCATCTCCGACGCCTGGCTTTCCGGCGCCTTCGCCTCGACCAAGAGCTGCATCACCTCGCCGGAGACGATGAAGGGCCAGGTGATCCGCGCCGCCGGCCCGGCCTTCGAGGAGATGCTGGTCGCGGCCGGCGGCTCGATCGCCTCGATGCCGTCGTCGGAGATCTACACCGGCATGCAGACCGGTGTGCTCGACGCCGCCAACACCTCGTCGGCGAGCTTCGTCTCCTACCGCATCTTCGAGCTCGCCAAGTGCCTGACCGCGCCGGGCGAGAACGCGCTCTGGTTCATGTACGAGCCGGTGCTGATCTCCAAGAAGGTGTTCGAGCGGCTGACCGAGGACCAGCAGAAGGCGATCCTCGCCGCCGGCGAGAAGGCCGAGGCCTATTTCAACGAGGAGATCCGCAAGGGCGACGCCCAGCTGATCGAAACCTTCAAGGGCGCCGGCGTCGAGGTCACCGAGATGACCAAGGCCGACTACGACGCCTGGATCGCGCTCGCCAAGGAGTCCTCCTACAAGAACTTCGCCGAGAAGGTGCCGGGCGGCCAGGAGCTGATCGACAAGGCGCTCGCCGTCGAGTGATCCCTCGCGGGCTGCTCCGCTCCGCCGGAGCGCAGCACCCCGCGGTTCATCCGTTCCGCGAGGGGCTCCCCGCCGACGGCGGGGGATCGCCAGCCCGGCCCCGCATCGCTCCGGCGCGGCGGCGTCCGGCCCTCACCGTCCGGCCGAGGACCGTCCCGTGATGAAGATCTACGTCTCTGTCGTCGGTTTCCTCAGCCGCTGTCTCGCCGTCGTGGCGACCGCGCTGATGATCACCGCGATGCTGGTGGTCTGCCAGATGATCCTGATGCGCTACGTCTTCCGCGAGCCGACGGTGTGGCAGACGGATTTCGTGGTGTTCGCGACCACGACCGCCATGTTCCTCGGCGCCCCCTACGTGCTCATGAAGGGCGGCCACGTCGGCGTCGACGTCGTCGAGATGATGCTCGCCGGCCGGCGCCGGGCGGTGGTGCGCCTCGTCGGCAGCCTGCTCGGCCTGACCTTCTGCCTCGTTATGCTGGTGGCGACGTGGATCCAGTTCCACGACGCCTACGAGGGCGGCTGGCGCCATTCGAGCGTCTGGGCGCCGCGGCTCGCCATTCCGCTGGCGGCGCTGCCGGTGAGTTTCGCCATGCTGTGCCTGCAGTATCTCGCCGAGATCGCCCAGCGGGTCGAGGCGCTCGTCTCGGGCCGGCTTCCCCCGGACGCCGCCCACGGCGTGCACGGCGCACCGGCACCGCTCGTCACCGCCACGGCGACGCCCGATCCCGCGATCCCCGCTCCATCCGGCGCACCGGCCGCGACCAAGGAGAGCCTTCGATGACCCCGCTTCTCGCCGGCCTCGTCCTCGTCGCCCTCCTGTTCCTGCTGCTCGGCACCGGCATGCCGATCGCCTTCGCGCTCGGTCTCGCCGCCTTCGCCGCGCTGTTCCTGGAAAGCGGGCTCGACATCTTCTTCGTGCTCGGCGACACGATGTTCTCGGGCATCGCCAACATCGCCTACGTCTCGATCCCGATGTTCGTGCTGATGGGGGCGGCGGTCGCCTCCTCGCCGGCGGGCTCGGATCTCTATTCGGCGCTAGACCGCTGGCTCAACCGGGTGCCCGGCGGCCTCGTCCTCTCCAACATCGGCGCCTGCGCCCTGTTCTCCGGCATGACCGGCTCGTCGCCCGCGACCTGCGCCGCGATCGGCAAGATGGGCATCCCGGAGATGCTGCAGCGCGGCTACCCGGCCTCGGTGGCGACGGGTTCGATCGCGGCCGGCGGTACGCTCGGCATCCTGATCCCGCCGTCGGTGACGCTGATCGTCTACGGCATCGCCACCGAGACCTCGATCGGCCGGCTGTTCATGGCCGGCGTGTTCCCGGGGATCATGCTGACGGCGATGTTCATGGCCTGGGCGCTGATCGACTGCCGGCGCAAGGGCTACCGCTTCGGCGGGCGCGAGCTGCGCTACACCCTGCGCCAGAAGCTCGCCGGCCTGCCGCGGGTGCTGCCCTTCCTCGCCATCATCGCCGGCACCCTGTTCGTGCTCTACGGCGGCATCGCGACGCCGTCGGAGGCGGCCGGCGCCGGCGCCTTCCTCACCCTCGGCGTCGTCATCATCGCCTACCGCCTGTTCAAGGTGCGCAAGGTCGCCGGCATCTTCGGCTCGGCGATGCGCGAAAGCGTGATGATCATGATGATCATGGCCGCGGCCGAACTCTTCGCCTTCGCGCTGTCGTCGCTGTTCATCACCCAGACCATCGCCGCCGCCATCGCCGACCTCGACGTGAATCGCTGGGTGCTGATGGCGATCATCAACGTCTTCCTGCTGGTCGCCGGCATGTTCCTGCCGCCGGTGGCGGTGATCGTCATGACGGCGCCGATGCTCTATCCGATCATCACCGACGCCGGCTTCGATCCCTACTGGTTCGCGGTGGTGCTGACGATCAACATGGAGGTCGGCCTGATCACGCCGCCGATCGGCCTCAACCTGTTCGTGATCAACGCCATCGCGCCGACGGTGCCGACGCGCGAGGTGCTGTGGGGGGCGCTGCCCTACGTGCTGGTGATGATGGCGGCCATCGTCCTGCTCTGCCTCTTTCCGGGAATCGCCACCTGGCTCCCGAACCAGATGATGGGGTGAGTGCGATGAACGGGGTTTCCTATCTCGCCGACATGCTGCAGCAGATCGCCGACCGCGGCCGGCGCTTTCTCGCCGCGCCCTTCGCCGGCGAGGATGCGCCGGCGGGCCTCGAGGCCGTGGCCGCATCGTGCCGGGCGCTGCTGTCGTCCCGGGGCGAGGCTTCGGGGATGGCGCTGGCCCGCTCGGTGCTCGCCGCCTTCGAGGGCTTCGGGGCGGCGGACAAGCGCGCGTTCCTGAAGCTGCTCGCGGAGGATTTCGGGGCCGATGGCGAGCGCATCGCCCGGGCCATCGCGGCATGGCAGGCGGATCCGACGCCGACGGCGCTGCAGGCGCTGCATCTTGCCGCCGAGCCGAGCCGGCAGGAGCTGATCCGCCGGCTCAACCTCGCCCCCGGCGGCACCGCCGCCCTCGTCGCCATGCGTGAGCGGTTGCTCGCGGAGAAGAAGGGCGACGTCCACCTCGAGGCGCTCGACGCCGACTTCGCCCACCTCTTCGCCTCGTGGTTCAACCGCGGCTTCCTGGTGCTGCGGCCGATCAGCTGGTCGACCCCGGCCGACATTCTCGAGAAGATCATCCGCTACGAGGCGGTCCACACCATCACCGGCTGGGACGACCTGCGCCGGCGGCTGGTGCCGGAGGACCGGCGCTGCTTCGCCTTCTTCCACCCGCGCCTCTCCGACGATCCGCTGATCTTCGTCGAGGTGGCGCTGACGCGGGAGATCCCGGCCTCGATCGACGCGGTGCTCGGGGAGGATCGCGTCCACATCGCCGCCGGCGAGGCGACGACGGCGGTGTTCTATTCGATTTCCAACTGCCAGGAGGGCCTGCGCGGCATCTCCTTCGGCAACTTCCTGATCAAGCAGGTGGTCGAGGACCTGAGCCGGGAACTGCCGCGGCTCGACACCTTCGTCACCCTGTCGCCGGTGCCGGGTTTTTCCGCGTGGCTCGCGCGCGAGCGGGCGGACGAGACCTCCGAACTCATCGCTCCGGAGGATCGCGAGCGCCTCGCCCTGCTCGACACGCCGGGCTGGGCCGACGACGCGGAGCGGGCCGAGGCGGTGCGGCCGGCGCTGCTGGCGGCGGCGGCGGCCTATTTCCTCAAGGCCCGCAACGGCGCCGGCAAGCCGCCGGACCCGGTCGCCCGCTTCCACCTCGGCAACGGCGCCCGGCTGGAACGGCTCAATCACCTCGGCGACCGCTCGGCGCGGGCGATGGCGTCCTCGCACGGGCTGATGGTCAACTATCTCTACAAGCTCGACGACATCGAGGCCAACCACGAGGCCTATGCGGCCGGCTCCGACGTGCCGGCCTCGGCCGCGGTGCGCAAGCTGGTGAGGACGACGGACCGGGGCCGCGAGCGGCGGCGCGAGGGCGCGGAGGCGGAGCGCCGCGCCCTGCCGGCGCCGGCGGCCGGGGAGGCAGGCGGCGCCAGGGGCAGAGAGGAACGGGTATCATGAGCAATCATCTCTTCGGTGCGATCGCCGCGGTCGCGGCCCGGGCGGGCGAGGCGCCCTTCCTCGAGACCGCCGGCGGGGTCCTGACCTACCGCGACATGCTGGAGACGAGCGGCCGGCTGGCGGCCCGCCTCCTCGCCCTCGGCGTCGAACCCGGCGACCGGGTCGCCGCCCAGGTCGAGAAGAGCCCCGAGGCGCTGATGCTCTATCTCGCCACGGTCCGGGCCGGCGCCGTCTACCTGCCGCTCAACACCGCCTACACCCTCGCCGAGCTGGACTATTTCGTCGGCGACGCCGAACCGGCGCTGGTCGTCTGCGACCCGCGGGCGGAGGCCGGGCTCGCCCCGATCGCGGCGAGGGTCGGCGCCCGCGTCGCGACGCTCGACGCCGCCGGCGCCGGCAGCCTGACGGCGGACCTGCCGGGCGAGCCGGCGGCGCCGGTGGACCGCGGGTCCGACGACCTCGCCGCGATCCTCTACACCTCCGGCACCACCGGCCGCTCCAAGGGCGCGATGCTGAGCCACGGCAACCTGCTCTCCAACGCCGAAACGCTGGCGGCGGAATGGCGCTTCACGGCGGAGGACCGGCTGATCCACGCCCTGCCGATCTTCCACACCCACGGCCTGTTCGTCGCCGGCAACGTCGTGCTCGTCTCCGGCGCGTCGATGATCTTCCTGCCGAAGTTCGACGCCGACGAGGTGATCGGCCTGATGGGGCGGGCGACGACGATGATGGGGGTGCCGACCTTCTACACCCGCCTGATCCAGCATCCGGGCCTGACGCGGGAGGCGACAGCCGGCATGCGGCTCTTCACCTCCGGTTCGGCGCCGCTGCTCGCCGAGACCCACCGCCGCTTCGAGGAACGCACCGGCCACCGCATCCTCGAACGCTACGGCATGACCGAGACCAACATGAACACCTCCAACCCCTACGACGGGGAACGGATCGCCGGAACGGTCGGCTTTCCGCTGCCGGGGGTGGACCTGCGCATCACCGATCCGGACAGCGGCGAGCCGCTCGGCGCCGAGACGGTCGGCATGATCGAGGTGAAGGGACCGAACGTCTTTGCCGGCTACTGGCGGATGCCGGAGAAGACGAAGGCCGAATTCCGCGACGACGGCTTCTTCATCACCGGCGACCTCGGCAAGATCGACGCGGCCGGCTACGTCCACATCGTCGGACGCGGCAAGGATCTCGTGATCTCGGGCGGCTACAACATCTATCCCAAGGAAGTCGAGAGCGAGATCGACGCCATCCCCGGCGTGGTCGAGAGCGCGGTGATCGGCCTGCCGCATCCCGATTTCGGCGAGGGCGTCACCGCGGTCGTGGTCCGCGCCGCCGGGGCGAGCCTCGACGAGAAGGCGATCCGCGACGCCCTCAAGGACCGGCTCGCCCGCTACAAGCAGCCCAAGCGCGTGCTCTTCGTCGACGACCTGCCGCGCAACACCATGGGCAAGGTCCAGAAGAACCTGCTGCGCGACGCCTATGCCGATCTCTACGCCGGCGAGACGGCGGGGGCGTGACGCCCTGAGTGTGAGAGGGGCACGCTTGTTCCGGCGTCTCCCCGCCCGCACGCCGAGCACCGGCGGCGGGCACGGCATACGACAGAGGCGGATCGCGACGAAGCAGCAGCGAGTACACCCTGCCAAAGGCTTCTCCGCCGTCATTCCCGCGCACGCGGAAATCCAGCTTTCCGCGGGGGGCGACCCTCGCGATCGGCGCCCAGGCCTTGCAGCCTCCCGGCCAAAGTCGCCGGCCGTTCCCCTGCCGCCCGCTGGACTCCCGCGTGCGCGGGAATGACGGTCGCGAGGGTTGTGGAAGCGACCTCGGCCAGGGCGGCGCAAGGTCGGTTCAGGGGCAAGCAAGTGTGAAATGGGAGGTGCGGCAAGCGGCCGATGTCGGGCCGTCCCGCCTGATGCAGGCGGGGGAGTCCGCTCCCGAACAGGTGTCTCCGGCCTCAGCCGCGCGCCGCGATCACGTAGAGCGACAGCCGTTCACCACGCTGCATCGCGACCAGCCGGTGGCCGTCGGTGGTGCAGAGGTGGGGCAGGTCGATCGCCGCCATCGGGTCGGTGGCGGCGACCACGAGGGCTGCTCCGGCGTCGAGGCGGGCGAGGGCGCGGCGGGCTTTCAGGACCGGCAGCGGGCAGGTGAGGCCGCGCGCGTCGAGGATCGCGGCCGCATCGAGGGCGGCGCGGGCCGCGGCGTCGAGGCTCGCCGCGAGGTCGGCGACGGCGGCGCCGAGGTCGTCTTCCGGCGCGACGGTCGCAACGGCGTCTTGCGAGGGTCCGGCCGCCATCGTGGTCAGAGGCAGCTGGCGAGGCCGGCGACGAGGCGCTCGGCGTAGATGTCGAGCCCGTAGCGCAGATTGAGCGCCAGCGCCGCACCGGTCATCGCCGCAAGCAGCGCCGTCCCGAGACCGACCACGGCCATGGAGCCGAGCGCCGCGCGCCGCCGGCGGGCGGGCGTCGGTACGGGGCGATCGTCGGGCGATGGGGGCGGGGTCGCGATCATGAGAACCACAGGATAGCACGGCCGCCGCCGCCCCGACTATCCCGCCAGCAGCCGGCGGACCTTTTCGAGACGGGTCTTCTCGTCCTCGTGGAAGTCGAGAGTGCCGCGGAAGGCGCCGGTGCGGTCGAACAGGTAGACCGAGGCGGTGTGGTCCATCGAATAGTCGTCGCCCTGGGGGACCTTCCGCCGATAGGCACGGTAGGCGGTCACCATCGCCTCGATCTTGGCCTCGCTGCCGGTGAGGCCGACGATCCGGTCGGAGAAGGAGGTGATGTAGCTCTTCATCACCTCCGGCGTGTCGCGCTCGGGATCGACCGTGACGAAGGCGATGACGAGGTCGCGCGCGTCGGCGCCGAGGTCGTCGACCAGCAGCGACATGTCGGCGAGGGTGGTCGGGCAGACGTCGGGGCAGCGGGTGAAGCCGAAGAAGACGAGATGCGGCTTGCCGGCGAAGATCGCCTCGCTCACCGGCCGGCCCTCGGTGTCGACGAGCTGGAACGGGCCGCCGATGGCGGTGGTCTGCGCAGGCGGGCCGGCCTGGCGCATCACGAAAAGGCCGGCCGTCATCGCCGCGACGACGGCGACGGCCGCCCAGAGCGTGAGGCGCAGGATCGCGAGCCGGCTCACGGGGTGACGATCCGCATCGAGGCGACGTCGGAGACGCCGACCTCGATGTCGATGGCGGTGCCGTCGGCGAAGGTGAGCGTCATCGGGAAGGACCGGCCCGGGCGCAGCGGCTGGACGAGGCCCGCGAGCAGGATGTGCAGGCCGCCGGGGCGCAGGTCGACCCGGCCGCCCGCCGGGATCTCGATGCCGTCCGGCAGCTCGACGCCGCGGATGACGCCGTCGACCATCGGCAGGTCGCGGAGTGCCGTCTTGCGGGCGACCGGCGTCGTCGCCGAGACGAGCCGGATCGGCGCGTCGCCGCGGTTCTCGAGGATGACGTAGACGCCGCCGACGTGGGCGCCGGGATTGGTCGAGCGCGTCCAGGGGCCGACGACGCCGATGGTGCCGTGCATCTCGACCTTCGCCTCGACCGGAACGCCGTGGGCGTCGCCGATCACCACGGTGTCGCCGGTGCCGGCCGAGGAGCCGGCCGAGGCGCCGCTCTCGGCGTCTTCGGCGATGGCCGGCGCACAGAGGCCGGCGAGGAGGGCGGCGGCGAGGAGGGCGGCGGCGAGGAGGGCCTTCTTCATGGGGTTTCTCCCGGTCGTGGTCTGGTTCGTGACGGGTCTGTGGACGAGGGCGACGGGCCGGTCCGCGCGGTCATGGCCGGGGACGGCTGGCGGCGAAGGCGGCGAGACCGGCGACGGCGAGGCTGGCGGCGGCGTTCCAGCCGGCGAAGGAGAGGCCGAGCACGCGGAAGGTGGCCTCGGTGCAGGAGACCAGCCGGGTCGAGCGCATCTGGCTCATGAGGTCGCGGGCATTCGCGGTCGGGGCGGCGCCGCCGCCGCAGTCGGACGGCCCCGGCCAGAAGCCCCATTCGGCGCCGGCGTGATAGGTGCCCATGGCGAAGCCGACGGCGAAGATCGCGGCACCGAGCACGCAGAGGGCGCGGAACAGGGCCGGCCGGGCGCGCGCCTGGGCCAGAGCGACGGCGAGCACCGGCAGGCCGACGTAATAGGGGATGCGCTCCTGGTAGCAGAGCTTGCAGGGCAGATAGCCGCCGATCACCTCGAAGCCCCAGGCGGTGACGATGGCGGCGAGGCCGATGAAGAGGGCGACGGCGGCGGACTGGACGGCGATTCGGGAGGAGCGCATCGACGGGATCGGTACCTCGGGCAGGGGCCTCGCCGGCTCGCCGGAGGTGCCGCATGGACCGGCCGTCCGTCCGGCGGCCGGAGCGGAAGCCGCGTGGCCCGCTATAGCCGGTCCCGTCGGCGGAGGAAACCGCGACGAGGGTGGCGTCGTCGCCGCAGGGGGCGGCCGGAAGGCGGTGTCGCTTGCGAAAACGCTGCCCAGCCAATGGATTGCATCGCTTTGGCCCCAAGGGCGGCGGCGGGGTGCGCGATCACATTCCCGTCAGGCTTCTTCCCATCCGCCCTCGCCGGCCGTCAATGTGCGGGGGCGCGCCGCGAACTCGTGGCAAGGGGGAGCGACAGGCGACGACGCCGCCCGAACCGGGGCGGCGAGGTGGTTCGATCGAAGAAGGCGATGGTTGCCTCGGACGACCGCGGCGGGCTGGGGCTGGGAGCCACGACACGCGGGTTTGCCCGACCCGGATAACGAGATCCCGAGGGGCTGGGGGGCTGGAAAATTCGAGACCTCACCAGATCGGGTCGCCCGAGGCAACGATTGGAAGGTGCCCTTGCTAAATGGTGGAGGTTTGACGGAATGGCGGCGAAATTGAGAATTTCTCCGACCTTGCGTGAACGATAGGCGGGATGCCCGAACCGGCTGGGTCGTCGTGGGATCAATCCGCCGTCCTCGCTGCGGATTTCCGCGGTGCCGCATCCTCGGGATCGGGTACTTGCGCGCACCAGACGCCGCGGCCGGCGCCGTCGTAGGGCCGGGCGAGGCCGGCGGCGACGAGGCCGGGGGCGAGGCGGGCGCCGGCGCCGTCGGCGACTTCGGCGATGACGCGGCCGGCGTATTTGTCCCGGCCGATGTCGGTGAGGACGACGGCGCCGCCGGCGACGAGATCCGACAGGTGCTCGCGGGCCCGTTCGGCCAGCCGGCGCTCGTCCTCGCAGCGGCCGCGCCGCTCGGGGGCGTCGATGCCGCGAAGGCGCACCGAGACGGTGACGTCGAGGCCGAGCCAGATCCGGGCGCGAACCAGCAGCGTGTCGCCGTCGATCACCTCCAGCACCTCGGCCCCGAGCGGCCCCTCGATCCGTTCCTCGGCTGCGGCCGGAGAGCAGAGGGCGGCGGTGAGGACCGCGGCGAGCGCCACGCAAGCCACCGGACGTGATCGGGCCGGGGCCGAAACGGTCCCGGGACGGTGGAAGCGGCGCCGGGCGGGTGGACCGAGACTAGGCATAAATTCAGAGTATCAGAATTTATTCCTATGTCCATCCCGCCGCGTCGACGGTCGTCTCCGGCCGGCCCGCCGTCAGGACGACAGGCGCAGGTTGAGGATGCGGTTGGCGATCTCGCCGTAGGCGGCGCGCAGTTCGGCGCCGTCGGCCGCGTCGAAGAAGGCGAGGGCGCCGTCGACGGTCGAGGCGCAGGCCTTGAGCGTCGCCTTGGCGTCGGTGCTGCCGGGGCCGGTCAGGTCGAAGCCGATGGTGTAGACGACGATGCCGGCGTCCTTCATCCGGTTGCAGGTCGCGATCGCCGCCGCGGCGGATCGCGCGGTCTGCTCGTGGACCTTCGAGGCGTATTTCGGCGGCGTGCCGATGTCGTAGTAGGTGTTGTAGAGGCCGTCGGTCATCAGGATGGCGATCTTCCTGACGTTGCCGCCGTAGGCCGCGGGCTTCGCGTCGCCGGTGAAGACCGAGCCCCACTTCGGCGAGAGCAGATACTGCGCCCAGGCGGTGCCGAGGTGGCCGGCGGTGTAGCCGCCGGTCGGCAGCGAGGTCAGCGCCGAGACGAGGGTGGCGCGGTCGTCGGTCAGCGGCTGGATCGTCTTCGACAGGCAGTAGAAGCTGCCGCCCATCCTGGCGACCGGGGCGAGCGGCACCGGCGCGAGATCCGGGGCGGTGTCGGTCGCGGCCTCGGCACCGGTCCGCTCCACGACGCAGTTGGTCGCCGGCTTGGCGACGCCGGTCACCGTCTTCAGATAGGGCCCGGGGTTGACGCCCTCGCTGAACGGGGCGAGGGCGATGCGGACCTTGCCACCGACATCGGTGCCGGCCGGCAGCAGGGTGTCGACCAGCGACTTCGACGCCGCCTCGAGGTCCTTGATCTTGCGCTGCGAGCCGCCGGCGACGGTGTCGCCCATCGAACCGGTGAGGTCGAGCATCATCGCGATCTCGACCCTCGTGCCGTCGATCGAGGCGACCGAGGTCGAGGAGACCGGGACGGTGTCGATGCCGGCGAGGCCCATGAAGGCGGTCGGTACCGAGACCTCGGCCGAGACGCCGACCGTGTTGTCGGCCTCGTTCGGCACCACCTCGAAGCCGGTGAACTCGATCTTGGACGATGAGGCGAGACGGAAGTTCGCCTCGAACTGCGCCCGGGCCAGCGCCCGGATCTTGTCGGCGTCGCGTTCGCCGAGCGAGAGCTCGCGGGCGGCCACCAGTGCGGCGGCGTCGAGGGCACCGTTCATGTGGCCGCGGATCCGCGCCGCCTGGCTGTAGTCGATCGCGGCGCCGACGGTCAGCGTCAGCGCCAGCAGCGAGCCGGCGAACATCACCGCCACCGAGCCGCGCTCCTCGCGGACGAAGCGGCCGCGGGCCGCATCAAGATAATCGCCGATCCGTGCCATTTCGGGCTCCCTTCCGCAAAATGGAAATCCATGACGACGGGCTAGGCAGTTCGCGTGCCGGCCGCGGCGCGGCGGCCCGCCCCGGGCGGCCTTTCGGGGAAGTATCTGGAATGTTGCGAGCGGCGGAGCGGCGTCGTTAACGACGAACGGGCGTGGTCGGGGGCCGTTTACCGGCTGTTAAGTACGAGGCGACCGTTCTCGCACAGGTGGTGCCGGCGGACGGCTTCCAGAGAGCGGCCGGTGTCCAGCGGCGGGACGGGAGGGAGAGACCGGGGCGGCCGGCGGCGGGTGGTCGGTTGCCGGCAGGGGCGCGGCGCTCGGCGATGGCGGGCGTCGCCTGCGATCCCTCCGCGGCGGCCGGAAGAGCGCGGCCGTCGACGGCCCTCAGAAGTCGACGGCGAGGCCCTTGATCTCCCAGTCGCCGTAGCGGACCGGCTCGAGGCCGCCCCGGCCGTCGATTTCGGGCGGCAGCGCAGGGGCCGCGGCCGCGCGGCGGCGCTCCTCGGCTTCGGCGAGCGCCCGGCGGGCGGCGGGGGAGAGGTCGCGGGCGGCGGCGGGCATGGTCTCGGCGGATACGGCGGCGTCCGCCGTCTTCGCGGCACGGGGGTCGGCGGCCGCCGTCGCCGCGTCGGGATCGGCCGGCGGCCGGGTGCCGGGAATCGGGTCGCTCATCACGGGCCTCCACGCTCGGCGGCGGCCCGCGAAGCGGTTCGCTCGCGTGCGCCTCACTTGCGCGCAACCCCCGCCATCCCCATCCTTATCCGCGACGAGATCCGGACGGGTGCCGCTCCGCCGGAGGGTTTCTTGAGGCGGCGGAACGGAAAGGTCAAGACGCGCCATGAACATCATGAAGACGGCCATGCTGCTCGCCGCGATGACGGCGCTGTTCATGGGTGTCGGTTTCCTGCTCGGCGGGCGCACCGGCATGATGATCGCCTTCGTGGTCGCCGCCGGCATGAATCTCTTCAGCTACTGGAACGCCGACCGCATGGTGCTGTCGATGCACGGCGCCCGCGAGGTCGACGCCCGCAGCGCGCCGGAGTTCTATGCCCTCGTCGCCGATCTCGCCCGCCGGGCCGAGATGCCGATGCCGAAGGTCTACGTCATGGACAACCCGCAGCCGAACGCCTTCGCCACCGGCCGCAATCCGGAGAACGCCGCGGTCGCGGCGACGACCGGCCTGCTCGCCATGCTGAACCGCGACGAGATCGCCGGCGTGATGGCGCACGAACTCGCCCACATCAAGCATTACGACACGCTGACGATGACGATCACGGCGACGATCGCCGGCGCCGTCTCGATGCTGGCGAATTTCGGGCTGTTCTTCGGCGGCAACCGCGACAACAACAATCCGCTCGGCTTCGTCGGCGTGCTGATCGCGGCGATCGTCGCGCCGCTGGCGGCGATGTTGGTGCAGATGGCGATCTCGCGAACCCGCGAATACGCCGCCGACCGCGGCGGCGCCGAGATCTGCGGCAACCCGATGGCCCTCGCCTCGGCCCTGCAGAAGATCGCGGGCGGGGCGGCCCGCATCCGCAACGCCGACGCCGAGGCCAATCCGGCGACGGCCCACATGTTCATCATCAACCCGCTGTCGGGCGAGCGGATGGACAACCTGTTCTCGACCCATCCGGCGACCGAAAACAGGATCGCGGCGCTCGCCGACCTCGCCCGCCAGGCGGGGCCCTTGCGGGGCACCCCGGCGAGCGGCTACGACGGCGCACCGCGCCCGACCGGTCCCGTCACCCGCGGCCAGCGTCCTTCGGGCCGCCGTGGCGGCCCCTGGGGCTGAGGCGGCGGGGCCGCGGGCCTCCGGCGACGGCGACCGTCCGCCTTTCGTCCCCTGCCCGGCGCACCGTTCAGGATGCCAGACCATGACCGACGATACCGCCACCGGCCCGCGCAAGCAAGGCCGGCGGCCCGACCGGACCTCCTCTCCGCGCCCGGCCGGTGGCGGAGGCGGGCGGGATCGCGGCGCGCCGCCGCCGCCACCGGGCTACGCCGTGCGGGCGCTCGCGACCGATCTCGTTCTCGGCGTGATGCGCGGCGACCTGCTCGACGGCCTGCTCGACGACGGCCCGCTCGCCCGCCGCTTCGCCCGGCTCGAGCCCAAGGACCGGGCGCTGACGCGGGCGATCGTCGGCACCACGCTACGCCGCCACGATCAGATCTCGCACGCCCTCTCCCGCCTGATGGACCGGCCGCTGCCGGCGAAGGCCAGTGCGATGAAGGCGATCCTCGACGTCGCCGCCGCGCAGATCCTGTTCATGGACGTTCCCGACCACGCCGCGGTGGCGCTCGCCGTCGAGCAGGCCGGAGCGAGCCCGGCCACCGCCAAGTGGAAGGGCCTCGCCAACGCCGTCCTGCGCCGGCTGACGCGCGAGGGCGCGGCGATCACCGCCGACCAGGACGCGGCGGCGCTCGACGCGCCGGCCTGGATGATGGCCCGCTGGACGGCGGCTTACGGCGACGAGGCCGCCCGCGCGATCGCCTCGGCCCATCTCGTCGAGCCCTCGCTCGATCTCACCGTCAAGAGCGATGCCGCGGGCTGGGCCGAACGGCTCGGCGCGCGCCTGCTTCCGACCGGCAGCCTGCGCCTCGCTTCGGCCGGGGCGGTGGAGGCGCTGCCGGGCTACCGCGAGGGGGCGTGGTGGGTTCAGGACGCCGCCGCGGCGCTACCGCCGCGACTGCTCGGCGACGTCCGCGGCCAGCGGGTGCTCGACCTCTGCGCGGCGCCCGGCGGCAAGACGGCGCTGCTGGCGGCGCGCGGCGCGACGGTCACCGCCCTCGACCAGTCCGAACGCCGCCTCGCCCGCCTCGTCGCCAACCTCGATCGTCTCGGTCTCGCCGCGACGACGGTGGTGGCGGACGCGGCGACCTGGTCGGCCGATCCCTTCGACGCGGTCCTGCTCGACGCGCCCTGCTCGGCGACCGGGACGCTGCGGCGCCATCCGGACGGCGCCTTCCTAAAGAGTGCCGACGACGTCGCGGCGATGGCCGGCCTGCAACGGGCGATCCTCGCCCATGCGGTCGATCTCGTCCGCCCCGGCGGTCTTCTCGTCTACTGCACCTGCTCGCTCGAGCCGGAAGAGGGCGAGGCGCAGATCGAGCGGCTGCTCGCGTCCGGGGCGCCGGTCGAGCGGGTGCCGGTGCGGGCGGAGGAGATCGGCGGTCTCGCCGAGGCGGTCACGCCCGCCGGGGACATGCGGACGCTGCCCTTCATGCTGGCGGACGAGGATCCCCGGCTGTCCGGTCTCGACGGCTTCTTCGCGGCGCGGCTGGTGCGGCGCTGACGGCGGAGCGGCGCGCGACCTCGCCCTTCCTTCCGCCGCGGCCGTCCGCGGCGGCGCCTGCGAGCGGTCGCCTGGGTCGCCGAACGGCCGTCTGCGGCCCGTCGCGGAAAATTTTCCGGCTTTCGGAAACCGCTTGGTAACCACGATGCCGTGAACTTCTCCCGATGGGCGGGATCAGCTTCGGCGAATCGACGCCGCGGCGGCGCGATCGCGAGGGAAGGCCGGGCACGGTGGGTCGGACGTTCGAGACGATTACGAGCGGCGGTGCGCCGGCCGCGCGGGCGGCCGGACGGCCGCGCCGTACCGCATCGGGAACAGCGTCCGCCGGCGGCGGGCGACAAGCGAAGGTCGGCATCATGGCATGGGAGGGGGTCCAGTCGAGCCTGCGTCTCCTGCGCCATGCCGGGCGCCGGACGCTGCGCCGTCTCGTCGCCGCCGGCGAGAGCGGCCCCTTCGCGCGCTGGCGCTGGCCGGGTCCGGTTCCGGAGCGGCTGGTGATCGCCCCGCAGGACATCCGCACCTCCGATCCGACGCTCGCCGCCGACATCTACGCCGGCGTCTTCGCCTTCGCCGGCAAGGTCGCCGAAAGCGGCGGCCGTTCGCCCTTCGACCTCGAGCCGCCGTCGCCGCAATGGCAGCGCGAGCTGCATTCCTTCGGCTGGCTGCGCCATCTCAAGGCCGCGGACGGCGCGCTGACCCGCTCCAACGCCCGCGCCCTCGTCTCCGACTGGATCGCCCAGGAGGCCAAGGCGCCGGCGGTGGCGATGGAGCCGGAGGTGGCGGCGCGGCGCCTGATCGCCTTCGTCACCCAGTCGCCGCTGATCCTCGAGGAGGCCGACCGCGCCTTCTACCGCCGCTTCGTCAAGTCGATCGTGCGCCACGTCCGCTGGCTGCGCCGCGGGCTGAAGGCGACGCCCGAGGGCTATCCGACGCTGCTCGCCCTCGTCGCCCTCGCCGAGGCGGCGCTGGCTCTCGACGGCCAGTCGCGGCTGCTGCGGCTGGTGAGCGCACGGCTCGACGCCGAGCTTTCGGCGCAGGTGCTGGCCGACGGCGGCCACGTCAGCCGCAACCCGCAGGTCGTGCTCGACCTCGCCATGGACCTGTTGCCGCTGCGCCAGGCCTACACCGCCCGCGGCGTCGCGCCGTCGGCGGCGCTGATCGGCGCGATCGACCGCATGCTGCCGATGCTGCGCTTCTTCCGCCACCGCGACGGCGAATTCGCCCGCTTCAACGGCATGGGCACGACCCCGGTCGACGCCCTGGCCGCGGTGCTGGCCCACGACGACACCCGCGGCCAGCCGGTCGCCAACGCCAGCCAGTCCGGCTACCAGCGGCTCGACTGCGGCCGCACCACGCTGATCGTCGACATGGGGGCGCCGCCGCCGCTCGGCCTCAACGGCAAGGCCCACGCCGGCTGCCTCGCCTTCGAGATGAGCGCGGGCGCGAGCCGGTTCATCGTCAACTGCGGCGGCGCCGAGGGCCCGGACCTCTGGTGCGAGGCGGCCCGGGCGACCGCGGCCCATTCGACGCTGGTGATCGAGAACACCTCCTCGGCCCGCTTCGTGAAGTCACCCCTGCTGCGTCGGCTGATCGGCCCGGCGATGCTGTCGGGGCCGGTGAAAGTGCGCTCCGAACGGCTGGAGCGGCACAACGACATCGCCGTCATCGGCAGCCACGACGGCTATCTCGCCCGCTTCGGCGTCGTCCACAGCCGCTCGCTGACGCTGGCGGCCGACGGCAGCCAGGTGATCGGCGTCGACCGCCTCACCGGCAAGCCGGCGCGCGGCGGGCGCGACGGCTACGCCATCCGCTTCCACCTCCATCCGGCGATCCGGGCGAGCCGGACCGGCGGCGGCTCGGTGCTGATGGTCGCTCCGGACGGCGAAGCCTGGAGCTTCGCCGCCACCGACCTCGACGTCGAACTCGCCGAATCGGTCTACCTCAGCGCCGTCCACGGCCGCCGCCGCAGCCAGCAGATCGTGCTGTCGGGCCGCATCCGCGAGACGCCGGAGGTGACCTGGTCGCTGCAGCGCGAGGCGGCCGGGCGCACGTCGCGGCGCTGAGCCGCGGGTTTCGACGCGGTTCTCGCCCGGCGCGTTTCGTGCTATCGGCCCGGCAGTCTCCCCTTGCCGGATGCGCGCCCCATGAAAGTCTCCGCCGTCACCCCGCCCGACCGCGTCGTCCCGAAGCGGGCGCTGATCTCCGTTTCCGACAAGACCGGCCTGATCGACTTCGCCCGGGCGCTGGCCGCGGCGGGGGTCGAGATCCTCACCACCGGCGGTTCGAAGGCGGCGCTGGAGGCGGAGGGCATCGCGGTGACCGAAGTGGCGTCGGTGACCGGCTTTCCGGAGATCATGGACGGGCGGGTCAAGACGCTGCATCCGAAGATCCACGGCGGCCTGCTCGCCGTGCGCGGCGAGCCGTCGCACGCGGCGGCGATGGCGGAGCACGGCATCGAGGGCATCGACCTGCTCTGCGTCAACCTCTACCCCTTCGAGGAGACGGTGGCGCGCGGGGCCGGCGAGGCCGAGACGGTCGAGAACATCGACATCGGCGGACCGGCGATGATCCGGGCGGCGGCCAAGAACCACGGCTACGTCACGGTGGTGGTCGACCCGGCCGACTACGGCGCGGTGATCGCGGCGGTCGGAGACGGCGAGGGCGTGCCGCTCGCCCTGCGCAAGCGGCTCGCCGCCAAGGCCTTCTCCCGCACCGCCGCCTATGACGCGGCGGTCTCCTCCTGGTTCGCCCGCAGCCTGGGGCAGGAACCCGGCGCCTTCTTCGCCGCCGGCGGCACGCTCGCCGAGGAACTGCGCTACGGCGAGAACCCGCACCAGTCGGCCCGGTTCTACCGCACCGGCGAGGCCCGTCCCGGCGTCGCCACCGCCCGCCAGCTCCAGGGCAAGGCGCTGTCCTACAACAACATCAACGACACCGACGCCGCCTTCGAACTGGTCTCGGAGTTTTCGGCCGAAACGCCGGCCGTCGCCATCATCAAGCACGCCAACTCCTGCGGCGTCGCGGTCGGGGCGACGCTGGAGGAGGCTTACGCCAAGGCGCTGGCCTGCGATCCGGTGTCGGCCTTCGGCGGCATCGTCGCGCTCAACGGCCGGCTCGAGGCGGCGGCGGCGCGGCGGATCGTCGAGATCTTCACCGAGGTGATCATCGCGCCCGAGGCGAGCGAGGAGGCGGCCGCCATCGTCGCCGCCAAGAAGAACCTCCGCCTGCTCGTCACCGGCGGTCTCGCCGATCCGGCGGCGCCGGGGCTTTCGGTCCGCTCGGTCGCCGGCGGCCTGCTGGTGCAGTCGCGCGACGCCGGACGGATCGCGGAAAGCGATTTGAGAGTGGTGACGAAGCGGGCGCCGAGCGCGGCGGAGATCGCCGACATGATCTTCGCCTTTCGCGTCGCCAAGCACGTCAAGTCCAACGCCATCGTCTACGCCCGCGACGGGGCGAGCGTCGGCATCGGCGCCGGCCAGATGAGCCGGGTCGATTCCTCCCGCACGGCGGTGTGGAAGGCCGGCGAGGCGGCGAAGGCGGCGGGGCTCGCCAGCCTGACGGCCGGCTCCGTCGTCGCTTCCGACGCCTTTTTCCCCTTCGCCGACGGCCTCCAGGCGGCGATCGACGCCGGCGCCACCGCCGTGATCCAGCCGGGCGGCTCGATGCGCGACGACGAGGTGATCGCGGCGGCCGACGCCGCCGGCCTCGCCATGGTCTTCACCGGCATGCGCCATTTCCGGCACTGACGGGGAGGGCGGGGCGCGGCGCCGGCCTCACTCCGCCCCGGTGGCCTCCGCCGCCTTCGACAGCGCGCGCTCCAGCGCGACCATGTCTTCGTGGAGCCGGGCGATCTCCGGCAGAGGCCGACCGATCGCCTCGGCGACCCGCGCGGGAACCGCCGCCGCCTTCGACGACAGCGCCGTGCCCTGATCGGTGAGACGGACGATGACCTGGCGCTCGTCGTCCGCCGACCGGGTGCGGCTCAGCAGGCCGGCCTCCTCGAGCCGCTTCAGCAGCGGCGTCAGCGTGCCGGAGTCGAGCGCCAGCCGCTCGCCGATCGCCTTCACCGTCAGGCCGTCGCCCTCCCAAAGCACCAGCATCACCAGATACTGCGGATAGGTCAGGCCGAGATCGGCGAGCAGGCCGCGGTAGAGCCGGGTGAAGGCGCGCGAGGCCGAGTAGACCGCAAAGCAGAGCTGGCGGTCGACCGGCGGCGTGCGGCGGGTCTTGTCACGATCGTCGGACATTCTTTCTCCGTTCAAGGGCCGCTTCGGGCTCACCGCCGGTTCACGCCCGGAGCGGGCCGCGCGCTTTCGTCGCCGGAACGCCGGCGCCTGTTCGCTCCAATCGATCCCCGGAACAAAGGCCGCGAGGAGCGGTTCCGCAACGGTGCGCTTCGTCTCACCACAAAAATCTACCACGGCCTATTGCATCTTGCAAAATTAAATTGTACACGATCAATCGTCGACGAACCAACGTCCCGACCTTCAGACGAGGAGAAAGATCATGAAGCGCATCTACAGCACCAAGGCCACCGCCACCGGCGGTCGTTCGGGCTCCGCCAGGTCCGAGGACGGCGTCCTCGAGGTCACGCTGACCGTGCCGAAGGAGATGGGCGGCGACGGTGCCCGCGGCACCAATCCCGAGCAGCTGTTCGCCGCCGGCTATTCCGGCTGCTTCCTCGGCGCCATGAAGGCGACCTCCGGCAAGCACGGCGTCAAGATCCCCGAGGACGCCACAGTCACCGCGACCGTCGCCTTCGGCAAGCGCGAGGACGGCCCGGGCTTCAACATCGCCGTCGACCTCGAAGCCCACATCCCGGGCGTCGACCTCGACAAGGCCAACGAGGTGGTCGCCGCCGCCCACGAGGTCTGCCCCTATTCCAACGCCACCCGCGGCAACATCGAGATCACCGTCAAGGCGGTGTGAGGCGACACCACACCCCGCAGCCGCATCGGGCGCCGCGATCCTCTCCCGGATCGCGGCGCCCGTTCACTTTCTGTGACCAATGCCTACCGACCGGTTGACAGTCTGATTTTAACATGAGCATTAGGCTCATATTAAAATTGGCCGCGGGGGCGGGGATGGCTATGCGCAGGACGGGGGTGTCGCTCGTCGCGATCGTGATGGGATGGTCCGTGGCGTCGGCTCAGGAGGCGGCGCCGCAGGAGGAGGCGGAAGAGCCCGTGCTGCTCGATCCGATCATCCTGCACGCGGCGTCGGGCGAGAGATGCCGCAAGGTCGCCAGCCCCGACGGGGCGGGCGATGATCTGCCGCTCTGCATCGGGCTCGGCACCGAGCGCGACGGCCTGCCCGGAGCGACGATGGACCGGGCCGAGTTCGGGCGGCTGCCGACCGGCGCGAGGGTCCAGGACGTGATCAAGCGCCTGCCCGGCGTTCTCACCGGCGGCGGGCCGGGCGAGGACAAGGACGCCCGGGTGCTCGGCCTCGACAAGGAATACACCCGCACCACCATCGACGGCATCCAGTTGCCGGACGGCGGCGAGAAGCGGGAATTCAATCTCGACAGGCTCTCCTCCTCGCTGGTCGAGAGTGTCGAGGTGATCCGCAGCCGGCGCGCCGAGATGGAGGCCGACGGCATCGCCGGACGCGTCGACATCAAGCTGCGCGACATTCCTCGCGAGCGCGAAATCACCGTTCAGGGCGCGGTCGGTGCGCCGGAGGGTGCGGACATCCAGCAGTGGCACTCGCTCACCGCCGGCGGCATGCTGGACGAGGCGTTCGGCGCGCAGGGCGCGGTGTCCTGGAGCAAGGTTCCCATCATCAAGACCAAGACCAAGACGGACAAGGACGGCGTGACCCTCGCGGAGCGGGAAGACGAGGTCAAGGACGTCACCTCCACCGATCTTCTGGGCGACTTCCTCTGGCAGAGCGACGACACGGCGGTGCGCTTCAAGCCGACGTGGCTGGAGCAGACCGAGGACAAGGACAAGACCAAGGCGAAATACAAGGCCGACGGCTCGTTCAACGGCTCGGAGGCCGAGGCGGAGGTCAAGACCAAGCGCACCGTCGGCGGCGCCCTCTCGGTGCGCCACGACTTCGACGAGGTCTTCGCCATCTTCGAGGGAGCGACGCTGGACGCCCGCGTCGCCTATTATTCCGGCAAGGAAGACAAGGACAAGGACAAGTCGACCTACAAGGCCGACGGCAGCGAGGACGTCTCGAAGTTCGAGACCGAGTGGGAGGAGAAGACCGACGATCTCTTCCAGGGCGAGATCAATCTCGCGCTCCCCTTCACGTCCGGCCCGGTCCACAACATCTTCAAGACCGGCCTGCTCGGCAAGTACAAGACCCGTGACAAGGCCAAGACCAAGACCAAGGCGGGCGTTCCCCAGAGTGCGGGCGAGAAGGACGTCTACGCGCTCGAGGAGGTCACGCTCGCCGGCTACGTTCAGAACGAGGCCGAGCTTTTCGGCGTCCTCAAGGTCACGCCGGGCCTGCGCATCGAGGCCGCCGATCTCGAGGCGACCTCCGGCTCCGGCCTGACCTCGGATGGCGCGTCCTTCGACGTGCTGCCGTCGCTGCCCTTCGAACTCGCGCTGTCCGACGCCTGGTCGCTCTCCGGCGGCGTCGCGCGGGTGGTCACGCGGCCGAAGTTCGATCTTCTCGTCCCCTGGGAGAGCACCAGCGGTTCCAAGACCACGATCGGCAATCCCGACCTCGAACCGGAGCGCGGCTGGGCCTACGACGTCGATCTCGACTACACCTCGACCCACGTCGATCTCGGCGTCGGCGCCTTCTACCGGCGAATTTCCGACCGGATCGAGGAAGTCGCCACCGGCGACTTCGACGGCAGCGGCAACGCGATCTACCAGTCCCGCAACGTCGGAGACGGCTGGACCGCGGGCGTGATCCTCGAGCAGCGGATCGGCCTCGGCCTGCTCGGCCTCACCGCCCTCGACGGCTTCTCGATCACCTCGACGCAGACCTTCGCCGACAGCAAACTGACCGAATACGGCGGCACCAAGCGACGCTTCAAGGATCAGCCGGATTACTGGGGCGACGTCGCCGTCGTCTGGAGCGGTCTCGATGAGCGGATGTCGGTGGCGCTGGCGCTGAATTTCACGTCGGAGATCACGTCGAGCGGCGACGACGGCGACGAAGTCCGCGACGCCGAGTTCACGCTCGACGCCGAGATCGACTACCGCCTGACCGACCACGTCAGCGTGTTCGCGCTCGCCGAAAACCTCACCGGCACGGAACGGGTGAAGCGCAAGGCGGACGGTGCGGTCGAGGTGGAGGAGGGAGCCCGGGCGTTCTACGTCGGGCTCAAGGGAACGTTCTGATCCGGCCGCCGCTCCGATAGGGCGCCGCGGCGATTCGAATCCGAAGGGGACACCATGAACCTCAGAAGCTGGCACGCGTGGATCAGCATCGCTCTCGCCCTGCCGATCGTCATCGTCTCGGCCACGGCGATCCTGATCGCCCACGACAAGGATCTCGGCACGAAGAGCATCGCCCTCGCCGGCCCCGGCGAGGGCGCCGCCGCCGCTTTCGAGCTGAAGGCGTTCCTCGAGGTCGCCGACGGCACGCGCTACTTCGGCACGAAACACGGCCTCGTCGCCGACGCACCGGACGACGCACCGGTCAAGGTCGCGGCGCTCGGGGAGGAGGAGGTGCGCGATCTCGCCGCCTCCGGGGAAGCGGTGTTCGCGGCGGGCAAGGGCGGGCTCTGGAGCCTCCGCGGCGACGGAACCTGGACGCGGGCGATGGCCGGCGACTTCTGGTCGGTGTCGGTGTCGGGCCCCGTGCTCTTCGCGGCCACGCGGGAACAGCTCTGGCGCTCGGACGACGGCGGCGCCTCTTTCCGGCCGTCCTCCTTCGCGGACGATGCCCTCTCCGACTATGCCGCCGTCCACGGCGCCCCGGCCTACACCCTCGACAAGCTGGTCATGGATCTCCACACCGGCAAGCTCTTCTTCGGCAAGGATCTCGAGTGGCTCTGGATCGACGCGGTCGGCGCCGTCATGCTGTTCCTCTCGCTCTCCGGCGTGGTGATCTGGCGCCGGGCGGAGCGCCGCAAGGCGCAGGCCCAGGCTCACGCTCAGGCCGTCGCCCGTCCCGCCACCGGCTGACGGGCGATCGCACGGCCGCCGCCCCGCGGCGCTCCGACCTGCGCCTGCGGACGGCCGGGGCCGCCGCGGCCGGCGGGGAATCGGAGGCGGGCCGATGCTGACGCTCGCCGGAACGGTCGCCGTCGTTCTTCTCGTGCTGCCGGTTCTGGTGGCGGCGGTCCTGTCGCTCGACGGGTTGCGGCACGTGGCGGCGCGGCTCGGCGCGATCGGTGCCGACAGGCCGTTGACGCTGGTCGTCAGCCGGCGAAGGACCGTCGGCACCGACGCGGTGCGGATTTCGCTCGTCTCCGAGTGGCGGCCGGTGTTACCCGGCCTGCGGGCCGGGCAGCATCTCGTGTTCGATCTGCCGGTCGAGGGGCGTGTGGTGAGGCGGGCCTATTCGCTGTCGCGGCACGACCGGTGGGCGTCGTCCTATGAAGTCACGGTGAAGCGCGAGGCGGGAGGGGCGGGGTCGGGCTTTCTGGTCGACCGGGCCCTCGAGGGATGCCGGCTCACGGTGTCGCGGGCGCGGGGAACCTTCCTCGACGCCGATCCCGCCCGGCCGGTGGTGCTGGTCGCCGCCGGCGTCGGCATCACCCCGTTCCGGGCGATGCTCATGGCCCGCCGCCGCCGGCCGCGTGCCGGCCGCACGGTCCTGTGGTTCACGGCGCGCGAGCGGGTGAACCTTTATTTCCACGACGAATTCGTCGCGCTGGAGCAGGCGGCCGGCTGGTTCCGCTACCGTCCGGTCCTGACGGGCGAGGCGCCGGCCGGCTGGGCCGGCGGGCGGGAGCGGCTCACGGCCGCGGCGATCCTGCGCGAACTGCCCGAAGGGGCCGACGTGCTGTTCTGCACCGGCAAGGCGATGGAGAGCGCGCTGATCGACGGGCTGGTCGAGGCCGGCCTGCCGCGGGACCGGATCCGGCACGAGCAGTTCGCCGCCGCCACCGAGGAAGCAGAGGTCGGCGGCGAACTGACGGTCGTCACCGCCGCCGGTCCGCGCCGTCTCGTGCCCGGGCGGGCGACGTCGCTGCTCGACGTTCTCGACCGGGCCGCCTGCGCGCCGCCCTACGAGTGCCGGGTCGGCGACTGCGGCCATTGCCGGGTCGAGATCACGGCCGGGACGGTCCTCGATCTCGACGGCGGCGGTCCGGTCCGCGGCCGGGTGCTGGCCTGCCGCGTCCGCCCGGACGGCGACGCCACCGTGATCGTGTGACCCGGCTCCGGCGACGTTCTGACGGGGACATCTCCTGCCGGATGTCGGCGGCCCGCGAGGCTTGACACAAGGCCCGCCCCGATACCGCGGAGCATGGCCGCCCGCGGGTCGCGGTGCCCGGATTCGCGCCACGATGCCGGTGTTCTCGTCAAAGGTACCGGACCGACCCGTCCGGCCCGTGGTCCGCGCTCGCAGCGTCTTGAATTTATCATAACTTTACAATGGATTGGTTCGGGCGACGGCGTGTGGCACCGATCCTGCTTTCTGCATGCAAACTTGTATGCAAGCCGATGGGCACCGAGCCGCCGTGAGTCCCCAGGTCGTCGACATCGAAGAGCACGTCCTCGCCGCCGTGCTGGCCGGCCGGCTGGCGCCCGGCACGCGGCTCGGCGAGATGCAGATGGCCGAGCTGTTCGGCGTGTCGCGGACCAAGGTGCGCGAGGCGCTGGTGCGGCTGGAGACGCGCGGCATCGTCACCGTCAGCGCCCGGCGCGGCTGGTACGTGGTCGAGCCGTCGGTCGAGGAGGCGGCGGAGGCCTTCGAGGCGCGCAAGATCGTCGAGACCGGGTTGCTCGCGGCCGCCCGCGGCCTCGACGCCGCCGCCGTCGCCCGGCTCCGGCGGCATCTGGAAATCGAGCACGCGGCGCTTTGCGGCGACGACGTCGGCGCGCGCACCTGCCTGCTCGGCGACTTCCACATCCACCTCGCCGACCTGCTCGGCAACCGGGTGATCGCGGAGATCGTCCGCGACCTCACCGCCCGCACCACGCTGATCTCGATGCTCTACCAGCCCAAGGACAAGGCCGAGGAATCGAGCCACGACCACGAGGAGATCGTGGCGGCGCTGGAGGCCGGCGACTTCGCCGGCGCCGCCCGCCTGATGAGCGCCCACATCGACGCCGTCGAGGCCGGGCTCGATCTCAGCCGCAGACCGGACCCGCTCGCCGGCCTGCGCGACGCTTTCACCAGCCGGGAGGCGGCGGACGACCTGCGGCCGCCTCCCATCACCGACCGGGACCAGAGGAGAGACCCCCGATGACCGCCTTCACCCGCCGATCCGCCCTGTCGCTCGCCGCCGGCTTCGCCGCCGCGGTGATCGCCATCGTCCACGCGCCGACGCAAGCCCGCGCCGACGCACTCGCCGACATCACGAGCCGCGGCACGCTGCGCGTCGCCGTGCCCCAGGATTTTCCGCCCTTCGGCTCGGTCGGCGCCGACATGACGCCGCAGGGCTACGACATCGACGTCGCCGCCCTCATCGCCGAGAAACTCGGCGTCGAGCTGGAACTGACGCCTGTGACCAGCGCCAACCGCATCCCCTACCTGCAGACCGACAAGGTCGACCTCGTCATCTCCTCGCTCGGCAAGAACCCCGACCGCGAGAAGGTGATCGATTTCTCGGTCGCCTATGCACCCTTCTTCAACGGCATCTTCGCGCCCGACGACGTCGCCGTCGCCGCGATCGAAGACCTCAAGGGCCATTCGGTCGGCGTCACCCGCGGGTCGGTCGAAGACCTCGAGATCTCGGCGCTGGTCGGCGACGACGTCGCCATGAAGCGCTACGAGGACAACAACGGCACCATCTCCGCCTTCCTGTCCGGCCAGGTCGACGTGATCGCCACCGGCAACGTCGTCGCCGCCGCGATCCTCGCCCGCAATCCGCCCAAGCGGCCCGAGCTGAAGTTCCTGATCAAGAACTCGCCCTGCTACATCGGCCTCAACAAGGACCAGCCGGAACTGAAGGCGAAGATCGACGAGATCGTCACGGCCGCCAAGGCCGACGGCTCGCTCGAGGCCATTTCGCAGAAGTGGCTCGGCTACGGGCTGCCGGCCGATCTGTGAGGTGGCGCGCGGCGGCGCCGGTCGTTTCCCGGCGCCGCCGCACCCGCTCGCGGTCCGACCCTCGCGGCGACCCCGTCCCCGCTCTCCCGAGGAGACGCGATGTCCTACACCTTCGATTTCTCATGGATCGGCGCCTATCTCCCGGTGATCCTCAAGGGGCTGGCGGTGACGGTCGAGCTCACCGTCGTCGGCGGGCTGCTGGGCGTCGCGCTCGGCACCGCCTGCGCCTGGGCCCGCGCCCTCGGCCCGGCCTGGCTGAAGCCGGTGGTGGCGGCCTATGTCGAGTTCGTCCGCAACACGCCCTTCCTGATCCAGCTGTTCTTCGTGTTCTTCGGCCTGCCGTCGCTGGGCGTCAGGATGTCGGAACTCGAGGCGGCCAACCTCGCCATGGTGATCAACCTCGGGGCCTACGGCTGCGAGATCATCCGCGCCGGCATCGAAGCGACGCCGCGCGGGCAGTTCGAGGCCGGGGCCAGCCTCGGCATGAGCCGGTTCGAGACCTTCCGCCACGTGGTGCTGATCCCGGCGCTGCAGAAGATCTGGCCGGCGCTGTCCTCGCAGATCGTCATCGTCATGCTCGGCTCGGCGGCGGTGTCGCAGATCGCGGCGGAAGATCTCACCTTCGCGGCCAACTTCATCCAGTCGCGGACCTTCCGCGCCTTCGAGGCCTACATGCTGTCGACGGCGCTCTATCTCGTCCTAGCCATCCTGCTGCGCCAGGCGCTGCGCGGGATCGGCTGGACGCTGTTTCCGAGGAGGGCGGCGCGATGATCGAATTCACGACCTGGGACATCCTCCGCAACCTGCTGCTCGCGGCGCGGTGGACGGTCGTGCTGTCGCTCGTCTCCTTCGCCGGCGGAGGCCTGCTCGGGGCGGCCATCCTCGTGCTGCGCATAGGTCGCGGCCGCTGGGGCCGACGGCTCGCCAAGGGCTATGTCGAGCTGTTCCAGGGCACGCCGCTGCTGATGCAGCTGTTCCTCGCCTTCTTCGGGCTCGCGCTCTTCGGCATCGACGTGCCGGCCTGGCTCGCCGCCGGCCTCGCCCTGATCCTGTGGACGGCCTCGTTTCTCGCCGAGATCTGGCGCGGCTGCGTCGAGGCGATCGCCAGGGGGCAATGGGAGGCGTCGGCCAGCCTCGGCATGGGCTACTTCCAGCAGATGCGCTGGGTGATCCTGCCGCAGGCGCTGAAGATCGCGGTGCCGCCGACGGTCGGCTTCTCGGTGCAGGTGGTCAAGGGCACGGCGCTGACCTCGATCATCGGCTTCGTCGAATTGTCGAAGGCCGGCACCATCGTCACCAACGCCACCTTCCAGCCCTTCACCGTCTACGGCTTCGTCGCCCTCATCTATTTCGCGCTCTGCTTCCCGCTGTCGCAGGCGAGCCGCATCCTGGAAAGGAAGCTCAATGTCGCTCATCGAAATCACTGAGGTGAAGAAGCGCTTCGGCGACAACGAGGTGCTGAAGGGCATCAACATCGACGTCGCCCCGGGCGAGGTCATCGCCATCATCGGCAAGTCGGGGTCGGGCAAGTCGACCCTGCTGCGCTGCATCAACGGCCTCGAGACCATCGACGAGGGCTCGATCCAGGTCGCCGGTGCCCAGCTGCTCCCCGACGAGGTGCACCTGAAGGCGCTCCGGCTCAAGGTCGGCATGATCTTCCAGAGCTTCAACCTGTTCCCGCATCACACCGTCGGCGGCAACGTCATGCTGTCGCAGATGGTGGTGAAGAAGACGCCGAAGGCGGAGGCCGAGGCGATGGCGCGCCGGATGCTCGACCGGGTCGGCCTCCTCCACAAGTTCGACGCCTATCCGGACGAGCTCTCCGGCGGCCAGCAGCAGCGCGTCGCCATCGCCCGGGCGCTCGCCATGCAGCCGATGGCGCTTCTCTGCGACGAGATCACCTCGGCGCTCGATCCAGAACTCGTCCAGGAGGTGCTGGCGGTGGTCAAGGAACTCGCGCGCGAGGGCATGACGCTGCTGATGGTGACCCACGAGATGCGCTTCGCCCGCGACGTCTGCTCGCGCGTCGTCTTCATGCACCAGGGCCGCGTCCACGAGATCGGCCCGCCGGAGGAAGTGTTCGGCGCGCCGAAGACGGCGGAGCTGAGGCAGTTCCTGGGGGTGTAGGGGACCGCGGACTTGAAAGCCGCATGGGCACGAGGTTTTCCGCAATCGCCCACCCCTCTCCCAGAGGGTGATACCAACGTGCTTATCAACCGACCTCTCTCCGCCCTCACCCAGAGGTGCGAGCGAAGCGAGCCTCGAAGGGCGGGGCGGCCTCGTCCTTCGAGACAGTCGCTTCGCTCCTTCCTCAG
>CALCDT010000321.1 GCA_937900425.1 uncultured Alphaproteobacteria bacterium
CGCTGCGAGATCAAGAACGTCAACTCGATCCGCTTCGCCGGACAGGCGATCGAATACGAGGCGCGCCGCCAGATCGGCCTGATCGAGGACGGCGGCAAGGTCGACCAGGAGACCCGCCTGTTCGACCCGCGCGAGGGCGTGACCCGGTCGATGCGCTCCAAGGAAGAGGCGCACGACTACCGCTATTTCCCCGACCCCGACCTGCTGCCGCTGGAATTCGATCAGGCTTTCGTCGACGGCCTCGCCGCCGGCCTGCCGGAACTGCCCGACGACAAGAAGGCCCGCTTCATCGCCGACTACGGCGTACCCCCCTACGACGCCATGGTGCTGACGCTGGAGCAGGCCTCGGCCGACTTCTTCGAGAAGGTGGCGAAGGGCCGCGACGCCAAGATGGCCGCCAACTGGGTCATCAACGACTTCTTCGCCCGCCTCAACAAGGAGGGGCTGGAGATCGACGCCAGCCCGATGTCGGCCGACCAGCTCGGCGGGATCGTCGACCTCATCGCCGACAAGACCATCTCCGGCAAGATCGCCAAGGATCTCTTCGAGATCGTGTGGACCGAGGGCGGCGTGCCGCGCGAGGTGGTCGAGGCCCGCGGCATGCGCCAGGTCACCGACACCGGCGCCATCGAGGCCGCGGTCGACGAGGTCATCGCCGCCAACCCGGACAAGGTCGAACAGGCGAAGGCCAAACCGACGCTGGCCGGCTGGTTCGTCGGCCAGGTCATGAAGAAGACCGGCGGCAAGGCCAACCCGCAGGCGGTCAACGACATCGTCAAGGGCAAGCTCGGCATCGAGTGAGGCGGGAAGGGGGGCCTCGCCTCCGCCTCGTCTCATCGCGCCGATGAACGGACACGTCCTTCGAAACGGCCTTGTCGTCGGTCGGTGCGCCCGGCCTCGTCCTTCGAGACGGCCGCTCACGCGGCTTCCTCAGGATGAGGCCCACGATGGGATTCTGATTTTATCGCAGAGATTTGCTCTTTTCCCTCATCCTGAGGAAGGAGCGAAGCGACTGTCTCGAAGGACGAGGGAAAAGCCCGGGCGCCGCCCCGGCTCGTTCCGGTCGGCGTCCGGCCTCGCGCGAACGATGACGGAAAGGGCGGAGAGCCGGGTCCAGACGCCCCCGTCGTCCTGTGCCGCCGGATGGCTGAAACGCGAACGGGCCGACCGGCAGGTCGACCCGTTTCGTCGCATGCGGACATCGTCGACCAGAGGACGCCGCTTGCGCGGCGCCGATCCCCTCAGCCGCCGAACAGCACGTCGAGGCGGTCGCCGGCGGAGATGTAGAGTTGCGGGTTGACCGCCTCGCCGTTGACGCGGGTTTCGTAGTGGAGATGGGGGCCGGTCGAGCGTCCGGTCGAGCCGACCTCGCCGACCTTCTGGCCCTTGGCGATCTGCTGGCCGACCCGCACCGCGATCGAGCTCATGTGGGCGTAGCGGGTGGTGAGGCCCTTGCCGTGGTCGATCTCGACCATCTTGCCGTAGCCGCCGTTGGTGCCGGCGAACACCACCTTCCCCGGCGCCGACGCCGGAATGTCGCGGCCGACCGGCGAGCGGTAGTCGATGCCGGTGTGCATGGCGAGGCGGCCGAGGAAGGGGTCGCCGCGGGTGCCGAAGGTCGAGGTCACGGTGGCCCCGGCGAGCGGCGACTCCAGCGGCAGGCGGTTGGTCGCGCTGCGGATCCGCTTCATCTCGTCCATCGCCGACTTCGCGCGCGTCACCGACTTGACGATCTCCTGGGCCGAAGCCGCGACCGGAACGAAAGGACCGCCGACGTCGCTCGCCGAACCGGTTCCGGCGCTGGCGACCTTCATGTTGACGCCGATCGAGCGCATGATCGAGGCGGCCTTGGCGACTTTGGCCTCGGCGGCGGCGGCGATGGCGCCGGCCGCGGCGATCTGCAGTTCGCGCAGCCTCGTCAGGTCGTCGGCCATGGCGACGAGGTCCGGCCGGTTCTCCTCCGCTGCGGCGAGTTCGCGGTCGGCGGGCAGCGGAAGCGCCTCGCCGTTGCGCAGCATCGGCGCGAGGCTTGCGGAGACCACCGGCGAGGGGGCCGGATCGAGCAGGGCGGCGAAGGGCGCCGACGGGTCGTCGCCGGTGGCCGGTGCGTAGGCCGCGGCGACATCCTCGCCCGACCCTGCGGCGCGGCCCGGCCGCGGCGTGACGCTGCCGGTGGTGATCGGCGCGCCGACGCCGAGCGCGGCGCTGTCCTTGACGTCGAGGCCGTTGGCCTTGGCGGTGCTGAGCAAATCGCCGATCAGCTTCTGGCTGTCGGTCAATTCCGCCTGCCGCGTCAGCAGCTTCTCGATCTTCTGGTCGTAGGCGACCTGGTCGAGCAGCTGCCGGCTGGCGATGCGGTCGATCTCGCTGCGCAGGTTGGCGATCCGCGTTTCGTAGGCCTGCTGCAGGTCGGCGGTGCGGGCGGTCGACGCGTCGATCAGGCCGTCCCGGAACACCAGATAGGCGGTCGCGCCGAGATAGAGCACGGCGAGTGTGGAGAACAGCAGGGCCGTCGTTCCGGCGAGCCAGGGGCGAATGACGAAGCTTCTGACGTCGTCGCCCTTGGTGATGATGATCCGCCGCACCGGCTTCTGCGCCCGGTAGCGGTCCTCGGCTCGATGTCGCGCCATCCTGTTCGTCGCTCCAGCTGCGATTCTTCTCGCGGTCCGGAGAATTAGAAATGGTTAGGGTTAACAAAGCTTTTCCCTGCCGCGGCAGGTGGCTGCGGGAGCCGGGGCGCATGCCGCCCCGCCGGCCAGACGGACGCGGGAAGACGAAGAAGACAATTTCGGAAGAACGACTTGAAGCGGTTTCTTCAACCGGCGATACCGGCGAGCGGCTTGTAGAAGCCCGGCGTCAGTCCGGCCTCGGCGCGGGCGCGGTCGTTGAACGGCGGCTTCAGCGGGCCGCGGAAATTGCGGCGGACGAGGTCGTGGAACGTCGGCTCGGGGGCGATTCGCTCGCGGTCGCAGAGGAAGCGGAACCACTTGGCGCCGAAGGCGACGTGGCGCTTCTCGTCGCGGTAGATGACGTCGAGGATCGCCGCGCTCGCCTCGTCGCCGCCGGCCCGCACCCGCTCGGCCATCGCCGGCGTCACGTCGAGGCCGCGCGCCTCGAGCACGAGCGGGATCACCGCGAGCCGGGCCTTGAGGTCGTGCCCGGTCGCCTCCGCCGCCTGCCACAGCCCGTCGTGGGCCGGCAGATCGCCATAGGCGGCGCCGAGCTCCTTCAGGCGCCGGTCGAGCATCGAGAAATGCTTGGCCTCCTCGAGGCCGACCTGGACCCAGTCGTCGAAGAAGGAGCGCGGCATCTGCCGGTCGACGAAGCGGGCGACGAGGTCCCAAGTCAGGTCGACCGCGTTGAGTTCGATATGGGCGAGCGAGTGGACGAGGGCGATCCGCCCGGCGAGGCCGACCGGCGAGCGCCGCGGCATCGCGCGCGGCGGCAGCAGC
>CALCDT010000322.1 GCA_937900425.1 uncultured Alphaproteobacteria bacterium
CGGCGAGATCCTCGGCATCGCCGGCATCGACGGCAACGGCCAGAAGCAGCTCGCCGAGGCCCTCGCCGGGCAGCGCCCAGCCACCGGCGGCGAGATCCTCCTCGACGGGCGGCCGATCGGCCACCTCGACGTCGGTGCCCGCCGGCAGATGGGGCTGCGCTACCTGACCGACGACCGCTTGGCCGAAGGCACCGTCGGCTCGTTCCCGGTGTCGCTGAACCTGCTGCTCAAGGAGATCGGCGGTCCGCCGTTCTGGGCCCGCGGCTTCGTCCGTTCGGCCGAGATCAGCCGCCACGCCACCCGCCTCGTCTCCGCCTTCGACGTGCGGACCCCGAGCATCGAGACGCCGGTCGGCCGCCTCTCCGGCGGCAACATCCAGAAGGTGCTGCTCGCGCGCGAGCTCTCCGGCGGCGCCAAGGCGGTCATCTTCAACAAGCCGACCTACGGCCTCGACCTCGCCAACATCGCCGCCTCGCGCCGGCGCATCCGCGAGATCGCGGCCAGCGGCATCGCGGTCGTGCTGATTTCGACGGATCTCGAGGAACTGATCGAGCTCGCCGACCGCATCGCGGTGATGTCGCGCGGGCGGCTGACGGGCACGGTCGAGAACGACGCCGCGGCGCGGCGGCGCGTGGGTGAACTGATGGTCGGGACGACGCTATCGTGACGGTCGGCGAAACAAACATCACTGCGGAGGCCGGAATGCGCCGGGCGAAGGCCCCCGACGGCGACCAGCTGGGGTCGCTGATCCTGCATGCGCTGATGACGACCGTCGCTCCGATCGTGATCGCGCTCGTCCTCTCGGGGCTCGTCCTCGTCGCCGTCGGCGTCGACCCACTCGCCTACTACGGCTACGTGGTCGAGCGTGGCCTGCTGTCGCCGCTCGGCCTGGAGCAGACGGCGACCCGCATGGGGCCGCTCCTGCTTCTCGCCGCGAGCCTCATCGTCGCTTTCCGCGCCGGCATCTGGAATCTCGGCATCGACGGGCAGTTCCTGCTCGCCGCGGTCATCGCAGGAGCCACCGCGCCGGCGCTCATCGGCGTGCTGCCCGGCTGGGTGACGCTCGTCGTCTGCTTCGTCCTCGCCGGCGCCGTCGGCGCCGTCTGGTCGCTGCTGCCGGCGCTGCTGCGGGCCTACCAGGGCGTCAACGAGATCATCACCAGCCTGATGATGACGTTCCTCGGTGTCTCTTTCGCCAACGTCCTCGTCAAGCTCGCCTTCCTCGACCCGACGACGACGGTGCCGCAGACCCGGACCCTGCCGGTCGCCGACCGGCTGCCGCGGCTCTTCGAGACGACGATCTCGAGCGGCCTCCTCATCGGCCTCGTCGCCATCGTCGGCGTGCACCTGATGATGACCCGCACGTCGTTCGGGCTGAAGCTGCGCGTCGTCGGAGCGAATCCGCGGGCGGCGGTCCATGCCGGCCTGCCGGTCGCCAGACTGACGGTCGCGGTGTTCGCCATCTCGGCCGCGCTCGCCGGCCTCGCCGGCGCGACCGACGTGCTCGGCGTCCTCGGCAACGTGCGCGCCGACTGGAACCCCGCCTACGGCCTCGCGGTGGTGCCGCTCGTCTTCCTCGCCCGCCTCAACGGCTTCGGCTCGATCGCCTTCGTCTTCCTGTTCTCCGTGCTGTCGATCGGCGGCGAGAGCGCGGCCCGGCGGCTCGGCGTGCCGCACTACTTCACCCTGGTGCTCGTCGCCATCCTGCTCATCCTGCTGGCCCTCGCCGAGTACATCGACCACCGCCGGCGCGTCGCCAAGAAGGCCTGAGACCATGGACGGGCTCTTCACCGAGGTTTTCCTCGCCTCCCTCGTCTTCGGCGCCGTCACCGCCGGCATCCCGCTGCTTCTCGCCGGGCTCGGCGAGCAGATCTCGGAGAAGGCCGGCGTCCTCAACATCGGCATCGAGGGGATGATGCTGGGGGGGGCCTATCTCGGCTTCCTCGTCGCCTTCTCGTCGGGCTCGATGACGCTCGGCTTCGTCGCCGGGGCGTTCGCCGGCGCCCTCGCCGCGCTGATCATGGTGGCCTTCTGCGTCCGCCTCGGCCTCAACCAGATCGTCGTCGGCATCGCCATCACCCTCGGTGCCGAGGGCCTGACCGCCCTCCTCCACCACTTCCAGTTCGGCCGCACCTATCCGCGTCTCGACGCACCGGCGACGCTGAAGATCCCGGTCCTGTCGGAGATCCCGGTCGTCGGCGGCGCCTTCTTCGACCGGCCGCCGGTGGTCTACGTCGCCTTCGCGCTCGTCTTCGTGCTCGCTTACGTCTACCGCCGTACCCATCTCGGCCTCGCCCTGCAGGCGGCCGGCGACAAGCCGGCGGCCCTCGACGTCGCCGGCGTCGACGTGGTGACGACGCGCACCTTCGCGGTGCTGACCACCGGCGCCCTTGCCGGCCTCGGCGGCGCCTTCATGGCGAATGTCGGCGCCGGCCTGTTCATCCCGTTCATGACGTCCGGCGCCGGCTTCATCGGCATCGTCCTCGCCATGCTCGCCCGCGGCCGGCCGCTGCACGTGCTCGGCGGCGCGCTCCTGTTCGGCGCCTGCCTGTCGATGACGACGGCGCTGCAGGTCGCCGGCGTCAACATCCCGACCGACGTGATCCAGATGCTGCCGTTCGCGGCCGTGATGGCGGTGCTGGTGATCTTCGGCCGCCGCGCCAGCCTCCCGGCGGCGCTCGGCCTTCCTTACGAGCGCGGCGCCCGCTGATCGCCGCCTCCACGACAAAACAAGGCTTAGAGGGGTTCACATGGCCGACAACAAAGTCTTCCTGCTCGACGGCGGCTCGCTCGTCCTCGACGGCTACCACGTGTTCTGGAACAGGGGACCGGCCGGCGAGGTCCGCTTCCCGGTGTACTCGATCCTCGTCGAGACGCCCTCGAGCCGCATCCTCATCGACACCGGCTACGACTACGACCACGTCCAGAAGGTGCTGCCGTTCGAGAAGCCCATCCAGACGCCGGAGCAGACCATTCCTGGCGCGCTGAAGCTCCTCGGCCTCGAGCCGAAGGACATCGACGTCGTCGTCAACTCGCATTTCCACTTCGATCACGTCGGCGGCAACAAGTACTTCCCGCACGCCAAGAAGATCTGCCACAAGGACGAGATCGCCCAGGCGGCGAACCCCGAGCCGTTCGAGGTGCTCGGCTATTCCGACCTCTCCTTCTCGGCCGAGGCGGCGGAGGCGCGCGGCAAGACCGACCAGCTCCTCCCCGGCACCACCGCGGCCAACTCCCGCTTCGAGGGGATCGAGGGCGACGTCGAACTCGCCAAGGGCGTGAAGCTGATCTTCACCCCCGGTCACGCCATCGGCCACTACAGCCTGCTGGTCGAGTTCGCCAACCGCAAGCCGATCCTCTTCACCATCGACGCCGCCTACACCCAGAAGAGCCTGGAGACCCTGAACCAGGCCTCCTTCCACATCGATCCGGTGAAGGGCGTCTCCTCGATGCGCCGGCTGAAGCAGCTCGCCGATGAATACGGCGCCGATCTGATGTATTCGCACGACATGGAAAACTTCAAGTCTTACAAAACGGGCGTAAATTACTACGGATGATCGGAACGGAGGAGGCGACGCGCCGGCGCGCGCGCGCCTCCTCCGGCTTCTTCCCTGCGGATCCACGCGGTCCCACCAGCGCCGGACGGCGACAATCGAGTCGGCAGGGGCTCGAACCACATCGCCGATCGGAAAGGGCCGGGCGACGGACCCGGCCGGACCGCGCCGCGGCGGCCCTGATACGGCAGGCAGGCGCAGAGCACGACGCGCCGGCCGACAACCAGGACGGAGACGATAGATGACCACGCCCAGCGAGCCGGTGTTCACCCTGACGTCGGGGCCCGTCGACGCCTATCCGGCGGTGCTGCGGGCGCTCGGCAAGACCGTCTGGTACGACTACGACCCGGCTTTCCAGGCCTTCTACGAGGCGACGGTGCGGAAGGCCCAGGCGGCCCTCCGGACCGCCTCGATGCCGCTCATCCTGCACGGCGAGCCGGTGCTCGGCCTCGAGGCGGCCGCCGCCTCGCTGATCGCCCGCGACGACGTCGTCCTCAACCTCGCCTCGGGCGTCTACGGCAAGGGCTTCGGCTATTGGGCGGCCCGCTACGCCAAGGAGGTCGTGGAGATCGAGGTCGCCTACGACAGCGCCATCGATCCGGCCGCCGTCGACGCGCTGATGACGGAACGCCCCGACATCAAGGTCGTCTCGGTCTGCCATCACGACACGCCGTCGGGCACGATCAATCCGGTCGCCGCCATTGGCGCGGTGGTGGCGAAGCACGGCGGCTACCTGATCGTCGATGCCGTCTCCTCCTTCGGCGGCATGGACATCCACCCGGACGCCGTCCACGCGGACCTCTTCGTCACCGGGCCGAACAAGTGCCTCGGCTGCCCGCCAGGCCTGACGCTGCTCGCGGTGAGCGACCGCGCCTGGGCCAAGATGAAGGCCAATCCCCTCGCCCCGCGCGCATCGATGCTGTCGATCCTCGACTGGGAGGACGCCTGGAAGGTCAGCGAGCCGTTCCCGTTCACGCCCTCGGTCTCGGAAGTCTACGCCCTCGACGCCGCCCTCGACCTCTATCTCGCCGAAGGGCCTGAGAAGGTCTGGGCGCGACACGCGCTGACGGCGAAGGCGACGCGCGCGGGCGTCGCCGCCATGGGTCTCGAGATCTGGGCGGCGAGCGAGGCGATCGCCTCGCCGACGACGACGGCGGTGAAGGTTCCGGCCGGCATCGTCGAGGCGGACCTGCGGTCGGCGATGCG
>CALCDT010000323.1 GCA_937900425.1 uncultured Alphaproteobacteria bacterium
CGTCCTCATCGCCGCAATCGCTGCCTATTGGATCAATTGAGTCCAGACCCTAGGGAAGGACGGTGTAACGGGCGCGCAAGCTCGAGACGATCTCGTCGAGCGCACGGCGGACGGCGGCATCGTCGGCGTCGACCCCGTGGTCCTCGGCGAAGGTCGGCGTGTCGAGCGCACCGTCGAAGAACGGCTGCCCGCCGCGGCGTGCCCGGACGACGGTCCAGTCGAGGCCGGAGCGGTGGCGGTCGGCGATGGCGCTGTCGACATCGTGCGGCTGAACGGCGATCTCGACGGCCGAGATGTCCGCCGTCAGCGTGTTCTGGCGGAGCGTCTCGAGGATCAGGGCCTCGAGTTCGTCGTGCATCAGCGTCGTCTTGTTCATTTTCGGGCCTCTCCTTCGCCGGGGGACGAACGCGGGCGGCCCTCAGCCGGGCGGCCGTCGGCCTCAAGCCAGGCGAGAACAGCTGCCTCGTCGGGATCGAGGCCGACGAGGGGCTTGCGGCGTCGGGCCTCGCCGAGCTCGACCGCGAGAAGGCCTGCGGCGAAGGTCTCGACGACACGGGGATGGATATAGGCCCGGCGGCAGACCGCGCGGGTGTTGCCGAGCCGGCTGCAGACGCGGTCGAGCACGGTGTTGACCGCCCTGGCGGCTTCCCGCCGGCTTTTCGGCGGCTCGAGGGCACCGAGGGCGGTCGCGGCCGACACGGTCGCCGCCCAGGTGCGGAAGTGCTTCGACGTGACCTCCTCGCCCCCGATCTCGCGCAGGTAGGCGTTGACGTCGTCGGATGTGACCGCCTGGAGAACCCCGTCGTCCTCGTACTGGAACAGGCGCTGGCCGGGCAGTCCCTGACAGGTGCGGACCAGCCGCGCGATCCGCCGGTCGGAGAGGCGCAGGTTCCAGGCTTTGCCGGACTTTCCCTTGAAGCGGAACTTCACCGTGCCGCCGTCGACCGCAACGTGACGGCCGAGCAGGGTGGTGAGCCCGAAGCTGCTGTTGTCGCGAGCGTAGGCGGCGTTGCCAATGCGGATCAGCGTGGTATCGAGCAGGTGGACGACGGCGGCGACGATGCGGTCGCGGCGGAGCGTCCGGCCTGCGAGATCGGCGCGGATCCGGGCGCGCAATTCCGGCAGCGCCCGCCCGAAGCGTGACAGCCGGTCGTACTTGGCCGCGTCGCGCAGCGCCGCCCACTCGGCATGATAGCGGTACTGCTTGCGGCCGCGCGCATCCCGCCCGGTCGCCTGCAGGTGGCCGCGAGGATGCGGCGAGATCCAGACGTCGGTATAGGCCGGAGGGATCGCGAGGGTGCGGATGCGGGTGAGCGTGGAGGGATCGCCGACGCGACTTCCGTCGGGGAAGACGTAGGTGAAGCCCCCGCCGACGCGACGGCGGCGGATGCCCGGCTCGTCGTCCGTCGCGTAGACGAGATCGGCAGCCGCCAGAGCGGCGGCCACGCCCGGCTCCGCGAACGCCTTCTCGGCGACCTTCACGCGCACCTCCGCTGGGACGAGGAGCCCGGCTCGGCTCGACCGGTTCCCTACCCGGAAGACCGGCATCTGCGCGTCAATCTGCGGAAGCCGTACGGGGTTCCGCGGACCGGCGGCAACGGCCGCTCGCCTCCTGCCGCCGAAGACCTCGTGAGCGCGACCCGGGCTCGTGGGGTCGCCCGCGTCCGAGATCGGCTGACGCCCCTCCGGACCGGGTGTGTGTGTGCCGAGCCCATCTCACGGCTCCCATCGGGAAATCTCCGCCGGCCCTCGCGGGTGCGCGGGGCCGGAACGTTCCCGGCCGAGGTCCGTTGCCGAAGTGCGCCCGGTGCCGGATGCAAGCCGCACCCCCGGCCGCGGTTCGGCCCTATCGGCCTGCGGGAGCGGGCCCGGGAGAGGAAGACACCTCCATGTTCACAAGGATCAACCGCCTGCAGGTCGAACTGCCGACGCCGCGCCGACCCGACCCGAACGCGGCGGCCGCCCTCCAGGAGCTGCTCGGCGGCAAGTTCGGCGAGATGTCGACGCTCAACAACTACATGTTCCAGAGCTTCAACTTCCGTTCGAAGTCGAGGACGAAGCCGTTCTACAGCCTCGTCGCCAGCATCACGGCCGAGGAGCTCGGCCACGTCGAACTCGTCTCGAACGGCATCGCACTGCTCGCGAACGGCCCGGATCCGGAGGACGAGCACGGCGCCGACGTCGCCGATGCGCCGTTCGAGGACATGAAGGACATCCGCTCGGCCGCGAGCTTCCTCCACGCCGGGGGCGGCGCCATGCCGGTCGACTCGAACGGCCTGCCCTGGAACGGCACTTACGTCTTCACCACCGGCAACCTCGTCCTCGATCTCCTCCACAACTTCTTCCTCGAGTGCGGCGCTCGGATGCACAAGCTGCGTGTCTACGAGACGTTGTCGGACCCGACCGGCCGCGAGGTGTGCGGCTATCTGCTCGTGCGTGGCTCGGTGCACGCCCACTCCTACGCCCTCGCCCTGAAGAAGCTCACCGGCGTCAGCATGGAGAACCTACTGCCGGTGCCGAACATCGATCTGGCGCGGATCCCGGAATCGCAGAAATATCTCGACGAGGGGTCGCACCGGCGACTCTACACCTGGGGCGAGGACGTCTATCGCGACCTCGCCGCGATCTGGAGCCCGGACGAGGGGGCGCTGCCGGGTGATCCGCCCGGCGAGCTCGAGGTGGTCGACGGCCACCCCGACGGCGGCAAGATCCCGGAGCTCGAGGGCGCCTCGTCCGCCTTCACGCCCGACTACGCTCCCGAGGAGATCTTCGAGATCGCGACGAAGCTCTACAAGGCGATGTGAGCCCTGGCCGTTTGCGCACGGCGCGCCAGCGCCGTGCGTAGTAACGACGCCGGATGGAACCCATGTCCTCCAATCGGGGTTCGGCGTGTCGAGATGGCGCTCGTCGCCCCGCTCGCCTTTCTCCTGGAAGGCGGCCTTGGAGGTCGCCCTCTGGAACGCCACGATCCTGTCGCCCGAGACGCGGCCGGGTCAGATAGCTGATGCCGACCTCACGGTCGCTGCCGGTTGCGGGCCACAACAGCGGCGTCATCCACGCCGGCATCTACTACCAGCCGGGCTCGCTGA
>CALCDT010000324.1 GCA_937900425.1 uncultured Alphaproteobacteria bacterium
GCACGGCTGCGCGCGAACACGAGACGAGCCTGCGCCGGACGCGGGACGAGCGGCCACGCCGCGGAGACGGCGTGCGATGCGGGCGCCCGGCGTGGCGAACCGGCGCCGGAAGTGGATGGGGCGGCGGTGCGGGGCGAACGCACGGCGTTCCACCCCACGGCCGGCCGCGCAGGGCGGTAGGCCGCGACCGGTCGCGGAACGCCCGCCCCGAGATATCCGCATACGGAGCGGAAATACTCCAGATGAGTCCTAAGACCGCGACGTCCGAAGTACGGGGCCGTCAGCAGGCCGCGGCCTTCATCGCCTCGGCGATCTCGGCCGGGCTGAGCTCGCGCACCGGCGTCGCCATCGACCAGGCGTGGCCGGCGGGATCGACGACGACGCCGTAGCGGTCGCCCCAGAACATGTCTGCGACCGGCACGGCGAGCTCGGCGCCGGCCTCGACGGCGCGGGCGACGGCGGCGTCGACGTCGGGCACCATCAGGTGGATCGTCACCGGCGTGCCGCCGAGATCCTTCGGCGAGCGCATGCCGTGCTCGGGGAAAGCGTCGACGAGCATCACCATGCGGCCGTTGATCCTGAGCGCGGCGTGGGCGAGACGGCCGTCGGGCGTGGCGAGGCGCATCATTTCCTCGGCGCCGAAGGCGCGGACGTAGAAGTCGATGGCGGCGGCCGCGTCGTCGCAGACGAGGTGCGGCGCGAGGGCGGCGAGGGCGGCACGATCGGTGTCGGTCATGAGGGGGGTCCTCCGCTGCCGGCGGATGCCGGCATCCCCGAGGACGGCCTCGGCAAAGGCGAACCGACATCGGCAGCGAGATTTTTCTCGCCGGTCGAGGGTGGCGACAGGCTCACGAAGCGGAGCTTCGCACGGCGGGGCGCACCGGACGCGGCGCGCGGTGCCGGACGGAGCGGAGGACGGCCGGGCGGCGTTTCGCGGTCACGCCGCGTCGGCTAAACCGGGATGTGTCTCTCGCCGGAAGGGCCGCCGATGTCCCCTCGCCTCCTCCGCCTCGCTGTCGCCCTCGCCGCGATCCTCGGCGCCGCCCTGACGTCTCCGGGCCACGCGCAGTCGCGGGACGCGGCGTTCCGGGCGTGGGTCGAGGAGACCGTGTGGCCGTTGGCGCGGGCGAAGGGGGTGAGCCGGGCGACCTTCGACGCGGCGCTCGGCAAGGCGAAGCCGGACTGGTCGCTGCGGGGGCTGGTCGCGCCCGGCGGCAAGCCGCGCGGGCCCGAGTGGCAGGCAGAATTCTCGAGCCCCGCCCGCTACTTCTCCGAGGACAAGATGAAGCCGGCGACGGCCGGCGGGCGGGCGCTCGCAGCGAAGTGGGCGAAGACGCTCGCCGCCGTCGAGGCGCGCTACGGCGTGCCGAAGGAGATCGTGCTCGCCATCTGGGGACGGGAATCGGCGTTCGGCAAGGCGGCGCTGCCGAAGCCGGCGGTGACGACGCTGGCGACGCTGGCCTTCGCCGGCGACCGTCCGCAGATGTTCCTGCCCGAACTCGTCGCGGCGCTCCAGATCCTCGAGGGCGACCACATCCCGCTCGCCGAGATGAGGAGCTCGGTCGCCGGGGCGCTGGGGCAGCCGCAGTTCCTGCCGTCGAAGTACCTCGCCTATGCCGTCGACTTCGACGGCGACGGGCGCCGCGACATCTGGAAGTCGGTGCCCGACACGCTCGCCTCGATCGCCAACTACCTGAAGCAGCACGGCTGGGTGGCGGGGGCGGCATGGGGCGTCGAGGCGGTCGTGCCGGAGACGGTGTCGTGCGCCCTCGAGGGGCCGCACCAAGGCCACCCGCTGTCGGCGTGGGCGAAGGCGGGGGTGACGCGGGTCGGCGGCGGGGCGCTGCCGGGCGCCCCCGGCGACCGGCGCTTCCTGATGATGCCGGCGGGCCGGCTGGGGCCGGCCTTCATCGTCTCGCAGAACTTCTACGTGCTGAAGACCTACAACGAATCCGACCTCTACGCGCTGTTCGTCGGCCACCTCGCCGACCGCATCGCCGGCGGCAGGCCCGGCTTCTCCGCCGGCTGGGCGACGGTGTCGGGCTTCAACCGCGGCGACGTGCGCGCCATGCAGGAGCGGATGGTGAAGAAGGGCTACGACGTCGGCGAGGTCGACGGCCTCGTCGGCTTCAAGACGCGCACGGCGATCGGCCTGTGGCAGGCGAAGGCCGGCCGGCCGGTCACCTGCTATCCGGACAGGGCACTGATCGCCGAGATCCGCTAGAGCGTTTGCTCACGCCGCCTAAAGCTGGCCGGCGACATAGCGGAACTCCTGCGTGCGGCCGCCGTAGCCGTAGGCGGCGGCGGGAACCTCGTGGACGAGCACGTAGCTCTCCGGGTGGAGCGGGCCGAGGAGGCCGCCCATCGCCGTGAAGACGGCGTCGAGATAGGCGGCGAGCTCGGGCTTGGTGTTGGAGCCGTCGACGACCTTGATGTCGAGCCAGAAGCTGGCTTTGCCCTCGTCGGCGAGCGAGCGGCCGCCGGCGAACCAGTGGTGTGGGTCGACGTGGGTGACGACGACCACGGTGACGCGCGGGTCCTTGCGCAGGTGGCGGGCGGTCAGCTCGGCGAGCGTGGCGGCGATGCGCGCCGACAGGGCGGGATCGGGCTCGGCGGCGACGGCGACGTTGACGATCGGCATGAGAGGCTCCTCGGACGGCCGGAAGCGGCCGCCTCCAAGCTGGCGCCGATCGAGAATCCATAAAATCGAATTGTTTGGCATCCATGCTTCGATATGATCGAAGCATGGAGCATTTCGATCCGGATCTGCTGCGCACCTTCCTCGCCTTCGCCGACGGCGGGTCGCTCGCCCGCGCGGCGGCGGCCGTCGGGCGCTCGCCATCGGCGGTGACGGCGCAGATGCAGCACCTCGAGGCTCAGGTGGGGGCGCCGCTGATCGCGCCCTCCGGACGCGGGCGG